>DATMDS010000245.1:0-19726 GCA_035557575.1 Pseudonocardia sp.
CGCCGGCATCCAGCGCGTGCTGCTCGTCGGGGTGTCGCCGGCGTCCAGCCCGCCAGCCGGTCCAGCGGCGGACACTGACGGCGCCCCGACGCTCTACGGCATCCGCCGGCTGTGGCGGCGGACATTCACCTGGCTGCGCAGACTCACGCTGGCACCTGCTGACACGTCACGGCAGCTCACGCGGCACAGCACGGCACGGAGCGGGCGGGAAGGTCCCTAGTATCCGCCTCCACACCAAAGTGCTTTTGTCAGGCGCTTACCCTTCCGGGCGGAGGCAAGGGTAACGCTGGTCGACGGCGACTGGTCTGACGCCCCGGTACCGCGGAGGAGCCGCCACACCGCAACGCAACAAATGGGTGAAACCCCGCGGACGCCGATCGGTGTGCGCCGTGCCGGAGGTGCGGCGTGCAGGAAGAACAGGTGGTCGCCGTCGGCGGTCGGCCAGCGCGGGAGCGGGCTCAGCTCTCGGCCAGCGCGGCCAGCACCTGCTCGCCGTAGCGGGCGAGCTTGGCCTCCCCGATCCCGCTGATGCTGCCCAGCTCGGCCAGCGTGGACGGCGCCCGGGTGGCGATCTCCCGCAGCGTCGCGTCATGGAAGATCACGTAAGCGGGCAGGCCCTGTTCCTTGGCCACGGCGCCGCGCCAGCTCCGCAGCCGCTCGAACACCCCGGACGCCGCGGCCGGCAGCGGCGCGGCGGGCTGGGCCGACCGCGACGAGCGTGCCCGGGCGCGCTGCTGCCGCGGCGGGTCGCGGCGCAGCCGGACCTCGCGCTCGCCGCGCAGCACCGGGCGGCTGGCCTCGGTGAGCGCGAAGGTCTGGTAGCTGCCCTCCACGGCCAGCAGGCCCTGGGCGATCAGTTGCCGCAGCACGGCCCGCCACTCGCCGTCGCCCAGCTCGGTGCCCACCCCGAACACGCTCAGCGAGTCGTGCCCGAACTGCTCCACCTTGGGCGTCCGCTTGCCCAGCAGGATGTCGATGATCTGCCCGGCGCCGAAGCGCTGGCGCCGCTCCCGGTCCAGGCGGTAGACGGTGGACAGCACCTTCTGGGCGGCGACGGTGCCGTCCCACGTCTGCGGCGGCACCAGGCAGGTGTCGCAGTTGCCGCACGGCTCGCCGCGCCCGTAGGACTGTCCGAAGTAGCCCAGCAGCTGCACCCGCCGGCACTCGACGGTCTCGCAGAGCGCCAGCATCGCGTCGAGGTGGCGGGACAGCCGCCGGCGGTGCGCCAGGTCGCCGTCCGAGTCGTCGATCATCTTGCGCTGCTGCACCACGTCGGCCAGGCCGTAGGCCAGCCACGCGGTCGACGGCAGCCCGTCGCGCCCGGCCCGCCCCGTCTCCTGGTAGTAGCCCTCGACCGACTTGGGCAGGTCCAGGTGGGCCACGAAGCGCACGTCCGGCTTGTCGATGCCCATTCCGAACGCGATGGTGGCCACCATGATCACGCCGTCCTCGCGCAGGAACCGGGCCTGGTTCGCGGCGCGGGTCGGCGCGTCCAACCCGGCGTGGTAGGGCAGCGCGGTCAGCCCCTGCGCGGCCAGGAACTCGGCGGTCTTCTCGACCGAGCTGCGCGAGAGGCAGTAGACGATGCCGGCGTCGCCGGGGTGCTCGGTGCGGACCAGCTCCAGCAGCTGGCGCCGCGGCTCGTCCTTCGGCGCGATCCGGTACTGGATGTTCGGGCGGTCGAAGCTGGCCACGAAGTGCCGGGCCGCCGGCTCGGTCAGGTTCAGCCGGGTGCCGATCTCGGCCCGGGTGGCCTCGGTGGCGGTCGCGGTGAGCGCGATCCGGGGCACGTCCGGCCAGCGCTCGTGCAGCTGCGACAGGGCCAGGTAGTCGGGCCGGAAGTCGTGCCCCCACTGGGCCACGCAGTGCGCCTCGTCGATGGCGAACAGCGCGATCCGGCCGCGCCCGAGCAGCTCCAGCGAGGCCGGCACCCGCAACCGTTCCGGGGCCAGGTAGAGCAGGTCCAGCTCCCCGGCCAGGAACGCCGACTCGACCGCGCGCCGCTCGTGCGGGAGCTGGGTGGAGTTCAGGAACCCGGCGCGCACGCCGAGCGCGAGCAGCGCGTCCACCTGGTCCTGCATCAGCGCGATCAGCGGTGAGACCACCACGCCCACACCCGGCCGGACCAGCGCCGGGATCTGGTAGCACAGCGACTTGCCGCCGCCGGTCGGCATCAGCACCAGCGCGTCCCCGCCACCGCAGACGTGCGCGATGATCTCGTCCTGGGTGCCGCGGAAGGCGTCGTAGCCGAACACCCGCCGGAGCACGTCGAGCGGCGCCCGTGTGGTGGTGGGGGCGGTGTCGGGGAGGGGCACCCGGCCGATCGTAGGCGGGCGCCCGAGCCCGCCGCGGCCGAACCGGCGGTTCCTGCCGCACGGGGGAGGTGATCCGGCCCGGGGGGCGGAGCCCCGATTGCCGGACGTTGCCCGGCCTGCGACCGTCACCCACGTGCGGATCACCGTCGTCGGGGCCGGTATCAGCGGACTGACCAGCGCCGTGGCGCTGCTGCGGGCCGGGCACCGGGTGCGGGTGCTGGCCGCCGAGCCGAGCGCGGCCACCACCTCGGCGTTGGCCGCTGCGGTCTGGTTCCCGACCTTCGTCGGCCCGCCCGACCGGGTGCTGCGCTGGGGGGCCGAGACGTTCCGGGTGCTGGCCGCGCAGGCCGCGGCCGGCGTGCCGGGAGTGGCGATGCGGGAGTCGCTGGCGCTGTACCGGGAGCAGCCGGGCCACCCCGACTGGGCCCGGGCCGTGGGTGGGGTGCGCCCCGCGGCGGCCGCCGAGCTGCCCCCGGGCTACCCGCACGGGCTGCGGTTCGCGGTGCCGCTGGTCGAGATGCCGGTGCATCTGCCGTGGCTGGTCGCCCTGGCGACGGAGCTGGGTGCCGAGTTCGTCCGCCGGCGGGTGCGGTCCCTGGCCGAGGCGGCCGGCGGGGCGGACGCGGTCGTGCACTGCGCCGGGCTGGCCGCCCGGGAGCTGGCCGCCGATCCGAGCGTGCAGCCGGTGCGCGGGCGGATCGTGCGGGTCGTCAACCCCGGGCTCACCCTCTCGGTGCGCGACGAGCACCATCCGGGCGGCCGCGCCTACGTGCACCCGCGCTCGGCGGACTGCATCCTCGGCGGCACGCTGGAGCCGGGGGAGTGGGACACCGCGCCCGACCCCACGGCGGGGGCGGCGATCGTGCAGCGCTGCTGTGACCTCGTCCCGGCGCTGCGCGGTGCCGCCGTGCTGGAGCAGGTGGTCGGCCTGCGCCCGGGCCGGCCCACGGTCCGGCTGGAGGAGGACGGGCCGCTGCCCACCGGCGCGCGGCTGGTCCACAACTACGGCCACGGCGGCGCCGGCATCACCCTGTCCTGGGGCTGCGCGGACGAGGTGGCCGCGCTGCTCGCGCGGTGATCACCGTCCGGCCGGCAACGGACGCCCGAACGTGGAGTGCACGCCGGCGCTGAAGGCCACGTGATCAGGGGTGCGGCCGGCCAGTTCGCCGAACCCGACCGATCCCAGCAGCTCGTCGTCCAGCTCGATCAGCTCGGCGGCCCGCAGCGGCCAGGGCTCGTGGGTGTTCGGCAGGAACCAGGTCCGCCCGAGGTGCGCCACGTGCAGCCCCCAGCGGGCGGTCAGGAAGCGTTCGAGCGGGCCGTCGAGCTCCTCGTCCCGGGCCCGGATCCGCAGCCGGCTGCGCGCGGAGCCGAACGGCCGGCGCAGCGTCGCGTGGTAGGCCCGCTCCGGGCCGGACCGCGCGAAGCGCATCCGCGCCCACCGGTAGGGCAGCGCGAAGGCCGCGCGGGCCGCCCCCACGACCGGCAGCCGGTCGGCGTCCAGGCTGAGGAACACCACCCCCCGCCGACCGGTGGCGTCCACCGAGTAGAGCCGCACGTTGGTCTCGAGGAAGGTGCCGAGCCAGGGCAGCGCCGGGCCGCGGGCGAACCCGGACCCCACCATCCGGAAGGCCACCAGCCCGACGTAGCTGCGGCCCTCGTACACGTCGGCCTCGACCCCGGGCGGCAGCAACCCGGACACCCGGCCGGGGTCCACTGCCCAGTGCACGAAGGCGACGTCCCGCCACTGCTGGCGCAGCAGCCGCGGCGCCGGCAGCCGGGGTGCGAGCACGGAGACCGGCTCGGGCGTGGGCACCGATCCAGGCTAGAGCCCCACCGGCGGCCGGGCAGCGCGGTGCCACACTGGCCGCCGTGAACGCACCGGAGGAGGTGACCTTCTACACCGACGAGTCGCGCCGGCGCGCGGTGTTCTCGTTCACGGCCCGCCAGGGTCTCGACGTGCGCGCCGAGCACGACGTGTTCGACGAGTACGCCGGCCGATCGGCTGGTTCAAGAAGGAGTTCGGCGCCAGCCTGCTGCGCTCGACGTGGCGCCTCACCGCACCGGGGCTGGCCGCCCGCGGGCAGGAGCGGCGCCCGCTGATCGCGGTCCTGCGCCGGGTGTGGACCTTCCTGCCGGTGGTGGCGCTGGACGCGCTGCAGAGCCGCTGACGGTGATGGCAGGCTGGGCGGAGGAACAACGGCGGAGGGCAGGGGTCGTGGCGTTGCGGATCGGCTACAAGGCATCTGCGGAGCAGTTCGCGCCGCGGGAGCTGGTGGAGTACGCGGTACGGGCGGAGGAACTGGGGCTGGACAGCGCGGTCGTGTCCGACCACTTCCTGCCGTGGCGGCACGAGGGCGGGCACGCCCCGTTCGCGCTGAGCTGGCTGCCCGCGGTGGGCGAGCGCACCCACCGGATCCAGCTGGGCACCTCGGTGCTGACCCCGACCTTCCGCTACAACCCGGCGGTGCTGGCCCAGACGTTCGCCACCCTCGGCCTGCTCTACCCCGGCCGGGTGATGCTCGGCGTCGGTACCGGTGAGGCGCTGAACGAGATCGCGGTGTCCGGTCGGGAGTGGCCGGAGTTCAAGGAGCGGTTCGCGCGGCTGCGGGAGGCGGTCCGGCTGATGCGCGCGCTGTGGACCGAGCAGGACGTGTCCTTCGAGGGGGAGTACTACCGGACCGTCGGGGCGACGATCTACGACCGCCCCGAGCAGCCGGTGCCGGTCTACGTCGCGGCCGGCGGCCCGGTGGTGGCCAAGTACGCGGGCCGGGCCGGCGACGGCTTCATCTGCACGTCGGGCAAGGGCATGGAGCTCTACACCGAGAAGCTGCTACCGGCGGTGGCCGAGGGCGCAGCGGCCGCCGAGCGGGACCCGGCGGGGATCGACCGCATGATCGAGATCAAGATGTCCTACGACCGGGACCCGGACAAGGCGCTGGAGAACTGCCGGTTCTGGGCCCCGCTGTCGCTCACCGCCGAGCAGAAGTCGGGTGTGGACTCCGCGGTGGAGATGGAGCGGCTGGCCGACGAGCTGCCCATCGAGCAGGTCGCGAAGCGCTGGATCGTCGCCTCCGACCCGGATGCCGCGATGACGCAGATCCAGCCCTACCTCGACGCCGGGCTCAACCACCTGGTCTTCCACGGCCCCGGCGACGACCAGGAGCGGTTCCTGACCCAGTTCAGTGAGGACGTGCTGCCCCGGCTGCGTGCGGCGGGCTGACCCTGCGCCACCGCGGCCGGATCAGGCCGCGGCCTCGCGCACCCGCTCGGTCCGCTTGGCCCGGCGCTGGGCCGGCGGCAACGGGGCGTCCAGGAACCGGCGGACCCCCTTCATTCCGTAGCGGTCGATCGCGGTCTTGATCAAACCGAAGATCGCCCCCTGAACCGCAGCGGCGAACAGCACCTCCCGCGTCGAGTAGTCGTCGGAAAGCGGTTGCGGCGTCTCGTCCTCACCGGACAGGCGCTTCCAGATCAGGCCGAAGACCTTGCCCGCCACCAGGCCGCCGAGCAGGCCGAACAACAGCCCGAACGGCTTGTAGGCGACCTTGCCAAATGTGCTGAGCTCGTTTCCATCGCTAGGCATGCCGCGGGATACCCCGACGCGTCGAAGGTGACACGGACATCTCAACGAGGTCGGCAGCATTGCTTGTGGGTGTGGTCTCGGACACGATCAGGCCTGTCGCACCCGACCATCGACGGACGGAGGCCACGTCCCGTGACTGCGGAGGAGACCGAGCCAGCAGCGGCCGAGCCGAGCCCCGCCGGCCAGCTCGCCTTCAAGGCTGTCGGCATCAAGAAGCACTATCCGGGCGTCAAGGCGCTCGACGGCGTCGACCTCGAGGGGTACGCCGGCGAGGTGCTCGCCGTGTGCGGCGCCAACGGAGCCGGCAAGTCCACCTTCGCCAAGCTGCTGGCCGGCGTGGACACCCCGACCGACGGTGTGATCAACGTGACCGGCTATCCGCACCCGGTGCGCAACGCCGCCGAGGCCGAGCAGGCCGGGGTTCTGATGATGTTCCAGGAGCCGTTGATCATCGACGACTTCACCGTCGGCGAGAACGTCTGGCTCTACAAGCTGCGGGCCGGTCGGGACATCCGGCCGTGGGCGCAGAAGACCGACACCAACTCGGCGCAGACGCGCGAGGTGCTCAAGGGCGTCGGGCTGGGCCACCTGCGCACCAACGAGCTGGCCCGCGACCTCGGACCCGGCCAGCGGCAGATGCTCTCGCTGAGCCGCGCCGCCGTCACCGAGCACAAGATCATGATCCTGGACGAGACCACGGCGTCCACCAGCGAGGAGCACTTCAACGACATCCTGGACCTGGTGGCCAGGGAGAAGGCCGCCGGCACCCACATCATGTTCGTGTCGCACCGGCTCAACGAGGTCTGGGAGATGGCCGACCGGGTCGCGGTGCTGCGCAACGGAATGCTCATCGACGTGGTCACCACGTCCGACTGGGACGACCAGAAGACCTTCCAGGACGACATCACCACGCTGATGATCGGGCGGGCGCTCAAAGCCCTGGAGCGCCCGGCGCCGCCCGAGAGCACTGGCGAGCAGCCGGTCATGTCGGTACGCGACCTGCGCGGCGGCTCGGCGCACGGGGTGTCCTTCGACGTCATGCCGGGCGAGGTGGTCGGGCTGTACGGCCTGGTCGGCAGCGGCCGCTCGTCGGTCGCCCGCTCGATCACCGGCCAGAAGAAGGCGGCCAGCGGCACCATCAAGGTGAACGGCGAACAGGTGCAGCTCAACACTCCGGGCGGCGCGCTGCGCAAGAAGGTCGCCTACCTGACCGAGGACCGGCGGTTGGAGGGCTTCGTCAAGGACTTCGACAACGGCCAGAACATGAGCCTGGTCGTGCTGCCGACGAAGCTGTCCCGCGGCGGGGTCATCGACCTCGGCAAGGAACGCAAGCGGGTCCGCGAGCTGGTGACCGAGTACCAGGTCAAGGGCAGCGCGACGACCCTGACCCGCACCCTGAGCGGCGGCAACCAGCAGAAGGTGTGCATCGCCAAGTGGCTGGAGGCCGATCCGGACTTCGTGGTGCTCGACGAGCCGACCAAGGGCATCGACGTCGGCGCCCGGGCCAACATCTACGAGCTCATCCACGCGTTCGCGGCCGGCAAGGTCGCGGCCGACGGCAACGGCGCCGCGAAGGCGAATGCGGCCAACAAGGCCGTGCTCGTGGTCTCCAGCGAGGCCGAGGAGCTGCTGCAGCTCTGCCACCGGATCCTGGTCATGCGCGACGGCCAGATCGCCGACGAGTTCGACCCGGAGCACGCGACCACCGACGACCTGATCCGCACCGCGCTCAGTCATAACGACTGATGGGCCACGACGACTGAGCACCCAGGCCCAACCCCACCGGCGGCAGCCGGCCACCCACCCGTGCGTGCAAGGGAGCATGTGTCCATGACGACAACAGCATCGGCGGACCCCGACGCCACCGACAAGGGAAGCCCGGTCGTCGACTGGCTCAAGGGGCAGTACGCCCTGTACATCCTGCTGGCCCTGCTGATCATCGCGTCGATCTCCACCCCGGCCTTTTTGACCGGCACCAACCTGACCAACCTGATGCTGCAGATGTCGATCATCGGCGTGGTGGTCATGGCCGAGTTGATCGTCGTGCTCACCGGCGGTATCGACATCAGCGTGGGCTCCGCGCTCGGCCTGGCCGCGGTGCTGGCGGCCGGCACGTTCGGCGGCTCCTCGGTGTTCCTGGCCCTGATCGTCGCGTTGGTCGTCGGCGGCCTGATCGGCTCCGTCAACGGCTGGCTGGTCGCCTACCGCGGGCTGGAGCCGTTCATCGTCACCCTCGGCATGCTGGCGTTGGCCCGCGGCCTGGTCTACGCCTACGGCGAGGGCATCCCGGTGCAGCCGGCCGCGGCCGACAGCTTCGCCGCGCTCGGCCAGAGCACCCTGCTCGGCATCCCGGTGCTGGCCATCTTCTGGATCCTGGCCGTGCTGCTGATCGCCTTCCTGCTCACCCGCACCGTCTGGGGCCGCCGGGTCTACGCGGTCGGCAGCAACGTGGAGGCAGCGCGCAGCTCCGGCATCCCGGTGAAGGCCACGCTGCTGTCCGTCTACGCCCTGGCCGGGCTGCTGGTCGGGCTGGGCGGCTGGATGTTCATCGCCCGGTTCGCCAGCGGCACCGCGCTGGCCGGGAACCTGATGGAGCTGGAAGCCATCGCCGCGGTGGTCATCGGCGGGGCCCGGCTGTCGGGCGGCTACGGCAAGGTGTTCGGCGCGGTCGTCGGCACGGTCATCTTCCAGGTGATCGCCAACCTGCTGTCGCTGCTGAACGTCTCCACGTTCCTGCAGGACGCCTTCCGCGGCGCCCTGATCCTGGTCGCGGTCACCCTGGCCACCGTGCAGTTCACCCGCAAGCGCGCCGAGACCAAGACCCACCAGGCTGCCACGCACTGACCCGACGAGCAGCGGACAAGGAGAACGACGTGCCCACAACACTGATCCGGCGCCGCGGACGACGCGCGCGGGTCGTAGCGGCCGCGCTGCTGTCGGTCGCCCTGCTCGGCCTGACGGCCTGCGGCCAGATCTACCCGTCCCGGGAGCCGGCGGCCGGGCCGCCGAACGGGATCAAGGCCAACGTGCAGGACGTGACCATCGGGTTCGCGCAGCAGCAGCTGCAGGCGGCCTACTTCTCCGCGATGGCGGTGCAGGCCGAGCAGATCGCCCAGGATCAGGGCTTCAAGCTGCTGTTCCAGAGCGCGAACAAGGACCCGGTCATCCAGATGAGCCAGATGCAGGCGATGATCGCCCAGGGCGCCGACGCGCTGGTGGTCAACGCGACGAGCGTCAAGGGCCAGACCGAGATGATGACCCAGATCGCCTCGCAGATCCCGGTGATCTACATCGACACCAGCGTGCCGGGCACCGGGACGACCAGCGTGCAGTCGGACAACAGAACGATCGGCGAGCTGTCCGGCATGATCACCGCGAAGCGCTTCCTGGACATGGGCAAGCCCTCGATCAAGATGGTCGTGCTCACCGGTCCGGCGACCGATGAGTTCGTCGGTCCGGCCCGGCGCGGGGGATTCCTCTCGGGGCTGGACAAGGGCGGGCTGAAGTACGAGATCGTGTCCGAGCAGCCCGGGGACTACCAGCAGGACAAGGGCCAGGTCGCGGCGGAGAACATGCTCGCCGGCAACCCGGACATCGACCTGATCATGGGTCTGAACGACTCGATGGTCCTCGGCGCCTACAGCGTGGTGAACGCCAACCCGGCCTACAAGGACATCCTGGTCGCGGCCGCGGCCGACGGCCAGAAGGAGGCGCTGGCACTGATCAAGGAGGGCGGCTGCACCGGCCGGTACATCTCGACCGGGCTGAACTCGCCGTCACTCGCCGCGCAGGACGCGCTCAAGATCGCGGTCGACCTGGCCACCGGGAAGTCGAAGCCGGCGGACTACCCGAAGGAGTCGTTCACGAAGGCCGTCGGCATCGGCTGCGAGAACATCGACGAGTTCTACGACCCGCAGAGCGTCTTCTGACCCGATCCGAGCCGGTTCCCGTGGATCACGTCCGAGTCAGGCGGGTTTGCCCGATAGCCGGGGTGGGCATCTTCGAGGCGTGGCGACGGCAGCGGCCAGAGGGACGAGCGGGGGGCGACTGAGCCTTCGGCATCCTGCCGACCCCACCCGACTGCGGGTGTTGCGGCGGCAGGTCGAGCGGTGGGCCGCCGAGAACGGGGTGCCCGCGTCCGCGGTCACCGATCTCCAGCTGGCGCTGGGCGAGGCGGTCAGCAACGGCGTCGAGCACGCCTACCAGGACGGGGACCGCGGCAGCGTCGAGGTCGATCTCGAACTGCGGTACCTCGACGACCTGCTGGTGATCGACGTGCGGGTGATCGATCACGGCCGCTGGCGGCCGATCCCGCTGCACAAGGGTTACCGCGGGCGGGGGCTGGCCATCATCGACCAGCTCTCCCGCGGCCTGCAGATCGCCACATCGGACCGGGGGACCCAGCTGACCTTCGCCGTCCCGGTCCGCCAGGGCTGAGCCCGGCTCCGCCCCGACGCCGCAGTGACGCCCGGCGTCAGCGCGAGGTGCCGGGAATGGACCCGCCGGCCACCAGCCGCCGGTGCCCGCCGGAGGCACCACGCACCGAGCGCAGGCCGGGCAGCTGCACCGCGGACCGCGGCATCGGACGGCGAGCGCTGACCACCGGCCAGGCCGGCATCGGCGGCAGCAGGCCCTCGAGACCGAACGGTGCCGGCCCCCCGACGCTGGAGCGCAGCAGCTCGTGGTAGTTGTCGTACTCGGCCACCGCGGCGGCGATGTTGCCCTGCGCGAGGTGCGCCTCGATGAGCACCCGGCGGGCGCTCTCCCGGCTGGGCGCGCTGCGGGCCACCAGCTCGGCCATGGCCACCGCGGCCTGGAAGCGCCCGGCCGCGGCCAGCCGCTGGCTGCGCTCCTCGATCGCGTGCAGCCGCAGCTGCCGGAACCGCTCGCGCTCGACGGCGATCCAGGCCGCGGTCCAGCCGGGCAGGATGTCGGCGGTGAGCAGCGAGGTGTCGGTGTCCTCGGCGGCCGGGATGTCCGGCAGCACCCGCACCAGATGCATGGCCTCGGCCAGGTCGACCTGCACGTCGGGCCCCAGCGCGAGCGTGTCGTCCGAACCCGCCACGAGCGCGTCGGGGACATCGAGGGCGGTGATCGCCTCGGTCAGCAGCCGATCGCTGGAGACGTTCGGCCACAGGTCGGCCGCCAGCGCGGCGCGGGCCTGCGGCCGCGGGTGCACGGCCAGATAGGCGATCAGTCTCCGCGCATCCACCCCCAGCGGCACCGTCGCCCCCGCGACGGTGAGGGTGAAGGAGCCGAGCACGGTGACCCGGGTGGGGTCCTGCCGCGCCGCGCTGGACGGGCGAGATCGTCGCTGATCGTCAGACATGCTTGTCCCAAATATTGGTGTTGCTGCCGTTGTCACTCGCGCACAGCCCAATGGCGTCGAGTCCGCGAAGAAGTGTTCTCCGTGCCAGGCGCCTTGCCAAGGGCCATGTTCGTCACAGCTACGGCCCGAACGCTGCCAAACGTGTGACGTTGTGTTGCGTTATCTTACTCACCGAGCGGCTTTCATGCGCACATGGGTGCCCGATCCGTCGGCCCAGATGTGCAACGTGTCGCAGAGCTGCCGCGCGATCCACACTCCGCGACCCTTCGGATCAGCCGGATGTGGCGGCTGCAGGCCCGGTAGCGGGTCGCTCAGCTCGCCCTGATCGTGCACCTCGCAGATCAGCGCGTCGTCGGTCCAGAGGTACAGCTCGGCCTCGTGCCCGCCGTGCTCGACCGCGTTGGTGGCCACCTCGTTCACCGCGAGCACGACGTCCTCGGCCCGGTCGGGCTGGTAGTCGGCGGCCAGCGCCGCCCGTTCGACCGCGGCCCGCACCTCGTGCAGCTGCCAGGCCCCGAAGGTCAGCGCGATGTCCGGCGGCCGCAGCACGATCGGAGCGGACGTCGGCTGCTCGGTGAGCACCTCGCGCGGCGTCCGGTGCTCGGCGTTCTCCAGCGGCCGACCGCCGACCAGCAGCAGATCGTGGTTGCGCCGGGCGCCCTCGATGATGCTCTGGTGGAGAGGCAGCTCGGGAAAGAAGCAGGTCAGCGTGACCGGTAGCTCGGCAAGGGCGACGTTCATCGCGGCGTCCAGCTCGGTCCAGAAGCCGCCGTCGGACCCGTCGAACCGGCTGATGTGCTCGGCGACCACCGTGATCGGCCGGGTGCCGCCGCGGGTCAGCTCACGCAGCTCCCGCGCCCGCTGCGCGGCCACGGTCTGCCCCGAACAGGTCTCGGTCGACTCCGGCAGCGCGAGCGGGACGAGCTCGATCCCGTCGCCCAGCGCGTGCAGCAGCGCCTCCTCGGTGACCGGGCGCAGGATCGCCGCCACCGGCTCGCCACGCTCGGCGGCCGCCACCACCAGCGGCGTCAGCTGCGCGACGAGGTCGGCGTGCGAGTCGTGGAAGCCCGCGGTGTGCCGCAACCGCACCGCCTGCGTGGCCCGGGTGGCCTGGACCTTCACCGGGTGGCCGCCACCGGCTCGGGCAGCACCAGGCTGCTGCTCCGCTCGGGGTGCGGCTCGACCACGAGCTGTGCTGCGAACGGCGCTCCGCAGCGGTCGAGCAGCCGCAGCACCCGCGGGCGCACTCCGGTCAGCCGCAGCCGGTGGGTGCTGGGGAACTCCTCGGCGGCATGCACGATGCTCACCGCGCCCCGGACGTCGAGAAAGCGCAGCGACGACAGGTCGAGGGCGATGTCGGTCGGGGCGGAGTGCGAGCGCAGGGCCTGGTCGAGCATCGTGTCGAGCAGGGTCTTGATGCGCAGCCGGTTGCTGTGGTCGATCTCGCCGGCCAGCCGGGCGGCGCCCTGCCCGTTGCGCGTGATCCGCAGCAGGTTGTCGTCGTAGGCGGCCGGGCTGACCAGCTCGGTGTTGTGCATGCGGCGCAGCTCGTCGATGGCCGTCTCGTTCCACCGGCGCCGGTCGTACCGGCACAGCAACCGCATCGAGGGATGGCTGCCCAGCACGCGCTGGCTGACCCGCTCGAAGGCCTTCACCCGCTCCGCGCCGCCCGAAGGCAGCAGCGCCGAGCTGGTGTCCCCGGTGAAGCGCAGCCGCGGCCAACCCCGGGCGGTGCTGTCGTCGATGTGCCCGATCAGCAGCCGCTCGAGCTGGTCCGTCGGACCGGTGAGGATCTGCCGGGTGGTCTCGGTGGGGACCACCACGAGCTGGCCGTCGGCGATGGCGCCCCGGACCGGCACCCGGTCGTCGGCCAGCCGGCCGAGCACCGCGGCCGCCGTCTCGTCCTCGAAGTAGAGGACCCGCTCGCCGTTGTCCAGGCCACCGGCCAGCCAGCCGGCCGTGACCTCCCACAGGTGCTCATCACTGTCCGCGACAGCGCACGCGTGGTCGACGAAGGTCAGCTTTCCATCCGCCTGTACCATTTACGCACCTGGTTCGACCATCCAGCTGAACGCACCTGATCGCCCCCGACTCTGCGTTACCGGCAGAGACCTTACGTTCCTCTGAACGTGTCATCCGCATCGGGTCGGCGTGTCGCTCCGGCGTGTTGCTCACAGTGACGGGTTGACGTGCCCGCGGTGGTGTCCGTGCTGCCGGCGTGGCCGCCGCGAGCCCTAAGCTCCTGACGTGCCTGAGGCGGCGGCAGGGGAGCGGCTCGACCGGCTGCTGACCGTACCCAACCTGCTCAGCCTGCTGCGGCTGGCCGGCGTGCCGCTGTTCCTCTACCTGCTGCTCGGCCCGCGCGCCGACGGCTGGGCGATCCTGGTGCTGGCGCTCGGCGGGATCACCGACTGGCTCGACGGCAAGCTGGCCCGGTTGCTCGACCAGCAGAGCAGGCTGGGTGCGCTGCTCGATCCCGCGGTGGACCGGCTCTACATCCTGGCCGCGCTGGTGGCGCTGGGGGTGCGCGAGGTCGTCCCGTGGTGGGCGGTGGGCGTGCTGATCGCACGCGACCTGGTGCTGGCCGCGACGCTGCCGCTGCTGCGCCGCAGCGGGTACGGCCCGTACCGGGTGAGCTACCTCGGCAAGAGCGCCACGTTCCTGCTGCTCTACGCCTTCCCGCTGCTGTTGCTCGGGCAGGGCAGCGGCTTCTTCCCCGACCTGGCCCGCCCGATCGGGATCGCGTTCGCGGCCTGGGGCACCGCCATCTACCTCTATTCCGGCGGGCTCTACCTGGCCCAGTTCGTGCTGGCCATGCGCACCCGGCCCGCGGCATCGACCGGTCGGGCGCCCACTACGCTGCCGGAGTGATCCCCGAGGACCTGCAGTACACGGCGGCCCACGAATGGGTGCGAGAGCTGGGCGAGCGCGTGGTCCGGGTCGGCATCACCGACCACGCCCAGTCCCAGCTCGGCGACGTCGTGTTCGTCTCACTGCCCGCGGTCGGTGACACCGTCACGGCCGGTGTGTCGGTCGGGGAGGTCGAATCCACGAAGTCGGTCTCGGACATCTACGCACCGCTGACCGGGACGGTGGTCGGCGTGAACGCGGCGCTGGCGGACCATCCCGAGCTGGTCAACTCCGGGCCGTACGAGGAGGGCTGGATGATCGACATCGAGGCTCCCGACGGCCTTCCGGCCGACCTCCTGGACGCGTCGGCGTACCAGGAGCTGATCGGAAACTGACCGGGGCTTCCCGCGAGCGGCGCGCACGGTAGGTTGACCAGCGCACCGCACGCAGCCGCACGCACGCCGCACCGACACTGCAGTGCGGCAGAAACCAGTAGCAGCTTCCACGAAGTAGGAGACCCCGAGGTGACCACGAACGACGGGCCCGGCGTACCCCCGGAGCGATCCCCGGAAACCACCTCGGTCTTCCGCGCGGACTTCCTCTCCGAGGTCGAGCCATCGACGACGGAGCAGTCGGTCTCCGGCCTCGAGGCGCTGCCGGCGGGCTCCGCCCTGCTGGTGGTCAAGCGCGGACCCAACGCAGGCTCCCGGTTCCTGCTGGACCGGGCGACCACGAGCGCCGGCCGCCACCCGGACAGCGACATCTTCCTCGACGACGTGACCGTGTCCCGCCGGCATGCGGAGTTCCGCAGCGATGCCGGCGAGTTCGTGGTGGTCGACGTCGGCAGCCTCAACGGCACGTACGTGAACCGGGAGCCCGTCGACACGGCCGTGCTGGCCAACGGCGACGAGGTCCAGATCGGCAAGTTCCGCCTGGTGTTCATCACCGGTCCGCGGGAGTCCGGAACCTGATCGGGAACGCGAGCTCGACGCCCGTCCGGAGGCGGGCGTCGGGCGTGCGTCCCGTGTAGCGTCGAGGGTGCGAGACGTCAGGAGGAGGAGAGCGCATGAGCGAGATGCGCGTCGTGGGCGTGCGGGTCGAACTGCCCGCCAACCAGCCGATCCTCCTGTTGCGGGAGACCAGCGGCGACCGGTACCTGCCGATCTGGATCGGATCGGTGGAGGCCACCGCCATCGCCCTGGAGCAGCAGGGAGTCAAGCCCGCTCGGCCGCTGACCCACGACCTCTTGAAGGACGTGATCACGGCGATGAGCAGGCGCCTGGAGCAGGTCCGGATCACCGACCTGCAGGACGGCACCTTCTTCGCCGAACTGGTCTTCGACGGCGGGGTGAAGGTGTCGGCCCGGCCGAGCGACTCGGTGGCGCTGGCGCTGCGGATGGGGGTGCCGATCCACGCCGAGGAGAGCGTGCTCGCCGAGGCGGGACTGATCATCCCGGACGAGCAGGAGGACGAGGTCGAGAAGTTCCGCGAGTTCCTGGACTCCATCTCGCCCGAGGATTTCCGCGGCGCCCAGCCGTAGTCCGGGGCGCGACCAGGGCGCCCGGCATCGACACGCCCGGTAACGGCGCGCCGGGGGCGGCGCGCCGCGTTGACCCCAGGGTGTGGCCGCGCTTACCGTCAGCTCCTGAACAGCGGGCCGTCAGCCACCGGCCCCGGCGGAAGGAGCGCGGTGGACAATCCGCCGTCCGACCAGCCTGAACAGGGCGAACTCTTCCCGGACCCGTTGCTGGGTGCCGGGCTCGACGGGCTTCCCGACAAGCTCGTCGGTTTCCGCGGCCCGACCGCCTGCCAGGTCGTGGGCATCACCTACCGGCAGCTGGACTACTGGGCGCGGACCGGGTTGGTGGCGCCCTCGATCCGCAGCGCTGCCGGCTCCGGGTCGCAGCGGCTGTACTCCTTCAAGGACGTTCTGGTGCTGAAGGTGGTCAAGCGACTGCTGGATGCCGGGGTCTCGCTGCAGAACATCCGGGTCGCGGTGGAGCACCTGCGCCGGCGCGGCATCCGGGACCTGGCCGGGATCACGCTGTTCAGCGACGGCACCACGGTCTACGAGTGCTCGTCGGCCGAGGAGGTCGTCGACCTGCTCCGCGGTGGCCAGGGCGTGTTCGGCATCGCCGTCAGCGGGGCCATGCGCGAGATCAGCGGTTCGATCAAGGACTTCCCGGCCGAGCGGGCCGATGGCGGCAGCGTCGACGAGTCGCCGGAGGACGAGCTCTCCCGTCGGCGGGCCCGGCGCGCCATTTCCTGATCCGTGCCACCCGGCCGAGTCCGGCGCAACCGCGATCCTCGATAGACTGGCCGCGCAGTCGCCGAACCAGCGCGGGAGAGACCCGGATGCCACGAGCCGGGCGCCGAAGGAGCAACTCCTCCCCGGAATCTCTCAGGCACCCCGGACCGCGCCGGTGAGACGCCTCTGGAAAGTGACGGTCGCGCTGAGGCGACCGTCCGCCGACGGGGAAAGCCCGCTATCGGGTGAATCTCGCAGGCGCCCGAGCCGCGGGCAGCGACAGAGGGGGAGGCCATATCCGTATGCCCTGACCCCGGAGGCGCCCGATGCCCGACACCGCGAGGATCAAGAAGCCACCCACCCGACCCACGCTGGCCGAGCTGGAGCAGGGCACCCCGTTCACCGAGCGGCACATCGGCCCCCGACCGGACGAGCTGGCCCGGATGCTCGCTGCGGTCGGGGTCTCCTCGCTCGACGAGCTGGCCGACGCCGTCGTGCCGGACAGCATCCGCGACATCGAGCCGGGCGCCGGGACGCTGCCGCCGGCCGGCAGCGAGTCGGCGGTGCTGGCCGAGCTCCGCGCGCTGGCCGCCCGCAACACGGTCACGGTGCCGATGCTCGGGCTCGGTTACGCCGGCACGATCACCCCGCCGGCCATCCGGCGCAACGTGCTGGAGAACCCGGCCTGGTACACGGCCTACACCCCGTACCAGCCGGAGATCAGCCAGGGCCGGCTGGAGGCGCTGCTGACGTTCCAGACCATGGTCTCCGACCTGACCGGGCTGCCGGTGGCCGGCGCCTCCCTGCTCGACGAGGCGACCGCAGCCGCCGAGGCGATGACCCTGCTGCGCCGGGCCGGCCGCTCGCCCAGCGCCCGCTTCGTGGTGGACGCCGACACGCTGCCGCAGACCCTGGAGGTGCTGCGCACCCGGGCCGAGCCGCTGGGCATCGAGCTCGTGGTCACCGACCTCGTCGACGGGCTGCCCGCGGGCGACTGCTTCGGGGTGCTGCTGAGCTACCCCGGCGCGTCCGGCGCGGTGCGCGACCCCCGACCGGTGATCGACGCCGCCCATGACCGGGGCGCGCTGGTCGCCGTGGCCGCCGACCTGCTCGCGCTGACCCTGCTCACCCCGCCCGGCGAGCTGGGGGCCGACGCCGCGGTGGGCAGCACCCAGCGGTTCGGGGTTCCGCTGGGCTACGGCGGACCGCACGCCGGGTACCTGTCGGTGCCGGAGAAGCTGGCCCGCCAGCTGCCCGGACGGCTGGTCGGGATGTCCCGGGACGCCGACGGCCACCCCGCGCTGCGGCTGGCGCTGCAGACCCGCGAGCAGCACATCCGCCGGGAGAAGGCCACCTCGAACATCTGCACCGCGCAGGTGCTGCTGGCTGTCGTGGCCGCCTGCTACGCCGTGCACCACGGGCCGGACGGGCTGCGCCGGATCGCCCGGCGCGCGCACCGGATGGCCACGGTACTGGCCGCCGGCCTGCGCGCCGGCGGGATCGAGGTGGCGCACGACGCGTTCTTCGACACCGTGCAGGCGGTGGTGCCCGGCCGCGCCGCAGGGGTGGTCGACGCCGCGCACGACGCCGGCATCCTGCTGCGCCGGGTCGACGCCGACACCGTGGGCATCGCCTGCTCCGAGGTGACGACGACGGCGCACCTCGAGGCGACCTGGGCGGCCTTCGGGGTGCCCGGCGACGTCACCGCGCTGGATGCGGCCACCGACGACGCGCTGCCGTCCACGCTGTTGCGGGAGAGCGACTACCTCACGCATCCGGTCTTCCACGAGCACCGCTCGGAGACCTCGCTGATGCGCTGGCTGCGGCGCCTGGCCGACGCCGACCTGGCCCTGGACCGCACCATGATCCCGCTCGGTTCGTGCACGATGAAGCTGAACGCCGCCGCCGAGATGGAGGCGATCACCTGGCCCGGGTTCGCGGACCTGCACCCCTTCGCCCCGGACGCCGACACCGAGGGCTTCCGCGAGCTGATCGAGGACCTGGAGCGCTGGCTGGCCGAGCTCACCGGCTACGCCGCGGTATCGCTGCAGCCCAACGCGGGTAGCCAGGGCGAGTTCGCCGGCCTGCTGGCGATCGCCGCCTACCACCGCTCGCGCGGCGAGGAGCACCGCGACGTCTGCCTGATCCCGGCCAGTGCGCACGGCACCAACGCCGCGTCGGCGGTGATGGCCGGAATGCGGGTGGTCGTGGTGGCGACCTCGAACAACGGCGACGTCGACCTCGACGACCTGCACGCCAAGATCGCCGAGCACGGCGACCGGCTGGCCGCGCTGATGATCACTTACCCGTCCACCCACGGGGTGTTCGAGACCCGGGTACGGGACGTCTGCGACGCGGTGCACGCGGCAGGCGGGCAGGTCTACGTCGACGGGGCCAACCTGAATGCGCTGGTCGGGGTGGCCCGGCCGGGCGCGTTCGGCGGCGACGTCAGCCACCTCAACCTGCACAAGACCTTCTGCATCCCGCACGGCGGCGGCGGGCCCGGGGTCGGACCGGTCGCGGTGGCCCAGCACCTGGTGCCGTTCCTGCCCGGTCGCACCCCACGCGCCGAGGGCGGGGTCGGGGCCGTGTCGGCCGCGCCGCACGGCAGCCCCGGGGTGCTCCCGATCTCCTGGGCCTACCTGCGGCTGATGGGCGGCGACGGGCTGCGCCGGGCCACCCTGACGGCCATCGCGGCGGCCAACTACGTGGCCGTCCGGCTGCGCGAGCACTACCCGGTGCTGTACGCCGGGGCCGGTGGCTGGGTGGCCCACGAGTGCATCCTGGATCTGCGCAAGATCACCAGAGAGTCCGGCATCACCGTCGACGACGTGGCCAAGCGGCTGGCCGACTACGGCCTGCACGCGCCGACGATGTCGTTCCCGGTGGCCGGCACCCTGATGGTGGAGCCGACGGAGAGCGAGGACCTCGTCGAGATCGACCGGTTCGTCGACGCCATGATCGGGATCCGGGACGAGATCGCCCGGGTGGCCGCGGGGGAGTGGCCGGTCGAGGACAACCCGCTGCGCTGCGCCCCGCACACCGCGGCCTGCCTGGCCGACAAGTGGGACCACCCGTACTCGCGCGAGCTGGCCGGCTACCCGAAGGGGCTGGTGCCGGGGGTGCACAACGGCAAGGTGTGGCCGCCGGTGCGCCGGGTCGACGGTGCGCACGGCGACCGCAACCTGGTCTGCAGCTGCCCTCCGGTGGCGGCGTTCGCCGGGTCGGAGTGAGCCGCCGCGGTGGCCGGTGCCGGGCGGATGGGCTCCCCTCCAACCCACCCGCCCGCACTTGAGAGAGCACGACCAGGTGTCGGCTGATACCTGGCCGCCGTGTGAGGGTTCCCACAGGTGTCGTCGTTGACAACTCGGCACCTCTGCCAACGTCAGGGCGGGTGG
>DATMDS010000246.1:0-5267 GCA_035557575.1 Pseudonocardia sp.
GCCACCCAGGTCGTGGCCAACGCCGCCGCCCTCGCCAAGGGCCTGGAGGCCGAGGGCATGCGCGCGGTCTCCGGCGGCACCGACACCCACCTCGCGCTGCTGGACACGCGCCCGCTGGAGGTGACCGGCGCCGAGGCCGAGCGCCGCTGCGACGCGGCCTCGCGCAGCGCGACCGCCTTCGCGGCGACCGCGTGCATGAGCGGACCGCCCTGGGTGAACGGGAACACGGCCTTGTCGATGGCCTTGGCGTGCTCGGCGCGGCAGAGGATCATGCCGCCGCGCGGGCCGCGCAGCACCTTGTGCGTGGTGGCACTCACGACGTCGGCGTAGGGCACCGGCGAGGGGATGGCCTTGCCGGCCACCAGGCCGATGAAGTGCGCGGCGTCCACCACGAGCTTCGCGCCGACCTCGTCGGCGATCCCCCGGAACGCGGCGAAATCGATCAGCCGCGGGTACGCCGTGGCGCCGGCGATGATCATCTTCGGGCGGTGTTCACGGGCCAGGTCGCGCACCTGGTCGTAGTCGATCAGCTCGGTGTCCTGGCGCACCGTGTAGGGCACCACGTTGAACCACTGACCGGAGAAGCTGACCTTGCTGCCGTGGGTGAGGTGCCCGCCCTGCTTGAGGTCCATGGCCAGCACCGTGTCGCCGGGCCGGGTGAACGCGGCGTACACCGCGAAGTTCGCCGAGGCACCCGAGTGCGGTTGCAGGTTGGCGTGGTCGGCGCCGAACAGCTCCGTGGTCCGCGCGTTCCCGATCTCCTCGGCCCGGTCCACCACCTGGCAGCCGCCGTAGTAGCGGCGGCCCGGGTAGCCCTCCGCGTACTTGTTGGACAGCGTCGAGCCGAGCGCGGCGAGCACCGCCGGGCTGGTCAGGTTCTCGCTGGCGATCAGCTGCAGCCCACCTCGCAGCCGCTCCAGCTCGTCGAGCACGACCTCGGCGATGTCCGGGTCCTGGCGGGAGAGGGCGTCGAAATCGGGGCCCCAGAACGGGGTGTTCTGCGCGGTCACAGCGGACAACGGTACCCGCGCACCCCGGACGACCCCACAACGGTGCGCCTGCTCCTTCCAGCGCAGGTCCGTCCCCCGATCGGCCGCTGGCCGGGCCCCGAAGCAGACGGCGGCCCGGAGCGGACGGCTAGCCGACCGACACCTCGCGGCCCAGCACCTCGGCGACCTCGGCGGCCGACACCGCCCCGGTGCGCAGGATCCGCGGCTCGGCGGCGGTCAGGTCGACGATGGTGGAGGCCACCGGCTCCCCGGACGGCCCGCCGTCCAGGTACACCGCCACCGCGTCACCGAGCTGGGCCTGCGCCTCGGTCGCCGTCGTGGCCGGCGGGGATCCGGACACGTTGGCACTGGACACCGCCATCGGGCCGACGTCGCGCAGCAGCTCCAGCGCCACCGGGTGCAACGGCATCCGCAGCATGACCGTGCCCTTGGTTGCGCCCAGATCCCAGGCCAGGGAGGGGGCGTGCGGCAGCACCAGCGAGAGTCCGCCCGGCCAGAACGCCTCGATCAGCTCGCGGGCGGCCCGTGGCACCCCGAGCACCAGCCCGTCGATCGTCGACCAGGAACCGACCAGCACCGGGACCGGCATGTCCGGGCCGCGCCGCTTCGCGGCCAGCAGGTCTCGCACCGCGGCGCTGGAGAACGCGTCGCACCCGAGGCCGTAGACGGTGTCGGTGGGCAGCACGACCAGGTTCCCGGCGCGCACGGCGCGGGCCGCTGCGTCCAGCCCGTTCGTCCGCGCGTCGGGGTCGGAGCAGTCGTAGGTGGCGGGCACGGTGGGCACCTTAGAGGGCGCTCCCGGGGGGCGGACCCACCCGCCGGGCGGTGGCGAACCGGGGCCGGCCGGTCAGGTCGGGATGTGCCTGCACGTCGGTGAGCACCCGGCGCCTGCGCAGCAGCGCGGGCACCAGCTCGCCGTGCGTCACGTCGTGTTCGATCGCCAGGTACCCGCCGTAGCGCAGCAGCCCGGCCGCGGCGGCGATCACCGCGCGGATGATCTCGGATCCGTCCGGGCCCCCGAAGACCGCGTCCGGCGGGTCCCAGTCGGCCACCTCGGGCGGCACCGGGGTGCCGTCGGGCACGTACGGCGGGTTGCACAGCACCAGGTCCACCGAGGACTCGAGGTCGACGAGCAGGTCGGGCCAGCGCACGTCGGCGGCGTGCAGCGTGACCGGGTTACCGCCGGCCTCGACGTGCTCGGTGATGTTGTGCCGGGCCCAGCTCAGCGCCCCGGGATCGGCCTCCACGGCGTGCACGACCGCCTCCGGGCGGCTCGCGGCCACGGCGATCGCCAGCGCGCCGGACCCGCTGCACAGGTCCACCACCAGCGGCTGCGACATGTGCGCGATCGCCTGCAGGCCCCACTGCAGCAGCAGCTCCGTCTCCGGGCGCGGGGTGAACACGCCCGGACCGACCGCCACCGTGACCGGCCCCAGCACCGCCGTGCCCAGTAGGTGCTGCAGAGGTTCGCGGGTGATCCGCCGCTTGACCAGCTCGACGAACTGCTGGATCTGCTCGGGCTCGGCCAGCGGGTGCAGCAGGAGCTGCCCCCGGGCCACCCCGACCACGTGCGCGGCCAGCAGCTCCGCGTCCACCCGGGGGGACGGGATGCCGGCCGCGGCGAGCGCGCGCTCGGCATCCATGATCGCCAGCCGCAGCGGCTGCCGCTTCACCGGCGCCCCAGATCCGCCGTCCGACCGAACGAACGGCACTTTCGCACGAACCTATCGTGCGAGAGTGCCGTTCGTTCGGGGCGGGAGGCGGGGCGGAGGGCGGGGCGGAGGGCGGGACGGGGAGCGGGGGGCGGGGTCACGAGCCCACCGCCTCGGCGCGTTCGGCGGCGGCCAGCGCGGCCAGCACGCCGTCCAGATCGCCGTCCAGCACCGCGCTCAGGTTGTGCGACTTGTAGCCGACCCGGTGGTCGGAGATCCGGTTCTCCGGGAAGTTGTAGGTGCGGATCCGCTCGGAGCGGTCGACGGTGCGCACCTGGGAGCGGCGCTCCGCGGACGCCTGGACGGCCGCCTCGGCCTCGGCCTGGGCCTGCAGCCGGGACCGCAGCACCTCCATCGCCCGCGCCCGGTTCTGCAGCTGGGAGCGCTCGTTCTGGCAGCTCACGACGATGCCGCTGGGCAGATGGGTGATCCGGACGGCCGAGTCGGTGGTGTTGACGCTCTGCCCGCCGTGCCCTGAGGAGCGGAAGACGTCGACGCGCAGGTCGTTCTCGTCGATCTCGATCGTGGCCTCCTCCCCGGTGTCGGGATAAACGAGCACCCCGGCCGCCGAGGTGTGCACTCTTCCCTGCGATTCGGTGACCGGCACCCGCTGCACCCGGTGCACGCCACCCTCGAACTTCAGCGCCGACCAGACGCCGTCCGGTTGGGGGGACCGGGAGCGGACCGAGAGCGTGATGTCCTTGTAGCCGCCCAGGTCGGAGCTCACGGCGTCGAGCACCTCCACGCGCCAGCCGCGACGCTCGGCGTAGCGGAGGTACATCCGCACCAGGTCGCCGGCGAACAGCGCCGACTCCTCGCCACCCTCGCCGGACTTGACCTCCATCACGACGTCGTCCCCGTCGTGCGGATCCCGCGGGACGAGCAGCTGCGACAGCTTCGTCTCCAGCTCGACTATCCGCCCGGCCAGATCGTGGGCTTCGGCGGCGAAAGCAGGATCTTCGGCCCCCAGCTCGCGGGCGGCGGCCTCGTCGCCCCGGGCGGCGGCCAGCTCGCGCGCGGTGGCCACGATCGGACCGATCTCGGAGTAGCGGCGGCCGAGCCGGCGCGCCACGGCCTGGTCGGCGAGCACCTCCGGATCGGCCAGGCGCAGCTCCAGGTCGGCGTGCTCGGCCAGCACCGCCTCCAACGCCGGAGCGCTCATCGCTCTCCCTCCCGACCTTCTCCCTCGACCCGCCCCGGACACGACAACGGCGCCCACCGAAGTCGGTGGGCGCCGTGGACGTCGCTAGCTCTTCTTGGCCGCGGCGCGCTTGCCGTACCGAGCCTCGAAGCGGGCCACCCGGCCACCGGAGTCCAGGATCTTCTGCTTGCCGGTGTAGAAGGGGTGGCAGGCCGAGCAGACCTCGACCGTGATGTTGCCGCTGGTCTTCGTGCTGCGGGTGGTGAAGTGGTTGCCGCAGCCGCAGGTGACCGCGGTCTCGACGTACTGCGGGTGGATGCCTTCTCGCACGGGGGTTCCTCTCGATGTGGCGCCGGGTCCCCTGGATGCGGGGTGAACCGGAGCCGGAGCGTGACGTTCCAGTGAACCATCCGGGCGGCGGAAACATTCCGCCGGCCCGGGTGCTCAGTCGTTGTCGGCGCCGGGCGTGCTCTTCGCGACCTGCATCAGGAACTCGATGTTGGTACGCGTCTTGCGGAGCTGGGTGAGCAACAGGTCGATGGCCTGCTGGTCGTCCAGGCCGCCCAGCACCCGGCGCAGCTTGACCATCACCGCGTACTCGTCCGCGGACATCAACAGCTCGTCCTTGCGGGTGGACGAGTCACCGACGTCGATGGCCGGGTAGATCCGCTTGTCCGCGATCTTGCGGTCCAGCTTGAGCTCGGCGTTGCCGGTGCCCTTGAACTCCTCGAAGATCACCGTGTCCATGGTGGAACCGGTCTCGACCAGCGCGGTCGCGAAGATGGTCAAGGAGCCGCCGCCCTCGATGTTGCGCGCCGCACCCAGGAACCGCTTGGGCGGGTAGAGGGCGGTGGAGTCGACACCACCGGACAGGATCCGGCCGGACGCCGGCGCGGCCAGGTTGTAGGCCCGGCCCAGGCGGGTGATGTTGTCCAGCAGCACCACCACGTCGTGTCCCATCTCGACCAGGCGCTTGGCCCGCTCGATGGACAGCTCGGCGATCGTGGTGTGGTCGGTCGGCGGCCGGTCGAAGGTGGAGGCGATGACCTCGCCCTTCACCGAGCGCTGCATGTCGGTGACCTCCTCCGGCCGCTCGTCGACGAGCACGACCATGAGGTGGCATTCCGGGTTGTTGGTGGTGATCGCATTGGCGATGTTCTGCATGATCGTGGTCTTGCCGGCCTTGGGCGGCGACACGATCAGCGCGCGCTGCCCCTTGCCGACCGGCATCACCAGGTCGATCACCCGGGTGGTCAGCTTGTGCGGCTCGGTCTCCAGGCGCAGCCGCTCGTTCGGGTAGAGCGGCGTGAGCTTGGTGAACTCGGGCCGGTTGCGGGCGTTCTCCGGGTCCTGGCCGTTGATCGAGTCGACGCGGACCAGCGGGTTGAACTTCTGCCGGGTCTG
>DATMDS010000247.1:0-13051 GCA_035557575.1 Pseudonocardia sp.
TGGACCAGGCGGCCATGACCGAGCGGTGGCGCCCGATGGCGGCCGCGTGCAGCGCGCGGGCCGGCGTCACGGCGACCGCCGTGCAGGCCAGTGAGGCGGTGGTCGGCGACTGGCGGGCACACGTGGAGATGATGAAGGACAAGCCGCACACCGACCCGAACGCCTACGGCACGATGTGGCGCGACATGATCGCTACGGCGCCGGCCAACCTGAACGGCTTCACCGCGGCCCGGGACGCGCTCGGCCAGCAAGCCCCCTGCCAGGCCTCGAGCAGCTGAGCGACCAGGCGCGGTGAGCGAACGTCCCGAGCCACCGGCCCCGAGCATCGTGTTCCGGGCCTCCCCGCTGACCGTGCTCGCGGCGCTGGCGCTCGCCGTGTGCGCGACGCCGTTCGCGTTCGGCGCGCCGCTGCTGTGGCTGATCTACCTGGTGCCGCTGGCCATCATCGTGTGGACGGTGCGCGTGCGTACCGTGGTCGACGCCGAGGCGGTGACCGTTCGTCGTGTCCTGCGCGCCCGGCGCGTACCGTGGTCGCAGATCAGCGCGCTGCGCCTGGGCGACCGGTCCCGTGTCAGCGCGGTGCTGACCGACGGCGCCGAGCTACCGCTCCCGGCCGTGCACGTCCGTGACCTACCCCAACTGGCCGCCGCCAGCGGCGGCCGGTTACCCGACCCTGCTGGAGAGTGAGTTCGGATGCCGGCGCTGCGTTCCCGCGTCACCACCCACGGCCGCAACGCCGCCGGAGCCCGCGCCCTGTGGCGGGCCACCGGTATGGGCGACGACGACTTCGGCAAGCCGATCGTGGCCATCGCCAACTCCTACACCCAGTTCGTGCCGGGGCACGTGCACCTCAAGGACATGGGTGAGCTGGTCGGATCCGCGGTGCGCGCGGCCGGCGGGGTGCCGCGGGAGTTCCACACCATCGCAGTGGACGACGGGATCGCGATGGGCCACGGCGGCATGCTCTACTCGCTTCCCTCCCGCGAGGTGATCGCGGATGCAGTCGAGTACATGGTCAACGGGCACGCCGCCGACGCGCTCGTCTGCATCTCCAACTGCGACAAGATCACCCCCGGGATGCTGAACGCCGCGATGCGGCTGAACATCCCGACCGTGTTCGTCTCCGGCGGGCCGATGGAGGCGGGCAAGGCGGTGGTGGTCGGCGGCGTCGCGCAGGCCCCAACCGACCTGATCACCGCGATCTCTGCGTCGGCGTCGTCGGCGGTGGACGACGCCGGGCTCACCGAGGTGGAGCGCAGCGCCTGCCCGACCTGCGGCTCCTGCTCGGGGATGTTCACCGCGAACTCGATGAACTGCCTGACCGAGGCGCTCGGGCTGGCCCTGCCCGGCAACGGGTCCACGCTGGCCACCCACGCCGCGCGCCGCGAGCTGTTCACCGACGCCGGCCGGGTGGTCGTGTCGCTGGCGCAGCGCTGGTACTCGGGCGACGACGCGTCCGTGCTGCCCCGCTCGATCGCCACCCGGGCGGCCTTCGAGAACGCGATGGCGCTGGACGTGGCCATGGGCGGATCCACCAACACCGTCCTGCACATCCTGGCCGCCGCCCAGGAGGGCGAGATCGACTTCGACCTGGAGGCGATCGACGCGGTGTCCCGGCGGGTGCCGTGCCTGGCCAAGGTGTCGCCGAACTCCGACTACCACATGGAGGACGTGCACCGCGCCGGTGGCATCCCGGCCATCCTGGGCGAGCTGTGGCGGGCCGGGCTGCTGAACTCCGGGGTGCACACGGTGCACTCGCCCTCCCTGGAAGCCTGGCTGTCGGAGTGGGACGTCCGCGCCGCGGCCCCCTCCGAGCGGGCCGTCGAACTGTTCCACGCCGCCCCCGGCGGGGTGCGCACCACGCAGGCGTTCTCCACGTCGAACCGGTGGTCGTCACTGGACACCGACGCGGCCGGCGGCTGCATCCGCGACCACGAGCACGCCTACACCGCCGACGGTGGGCTGGCCGTGCTGCGCGGGAACGTCGCCCCGGACGGTGCAGTGATCAAGACCGCCGGTATCCCGGAGGACATCTGGCGCTTCGAGGGTCCGGCCCTGGTCGTGGAGAGCCAGGAGGAGGCGGTCTCGGCCATCCTGACCAAGAAGATCCAGCCGGGCGACGTGCTGGTGGTGCGCTACGAGGGCCCGTCCGGCGGGCCGGGGATGCAGGAGATGCTGCACCCGACGGCATTCATCAAGGGGGCCGGGCTCGGGGCGAAGTGCGCGCTGGTCACCGACGGGCGGTTCTCCGGCGGGTCCAGCGGGATCTCGGTCGGGCACGTGTCCCCCGAGGCCGCGGCGGGCGGGATCATCGGGCTGATCGAGGACGGCGACCGGGTGCTCATCGACGTCCGCTCGCGGACGCTGGCCCTGCTCGTGCCCGACGAGGTGCTGGCCGAGCGGCGGGCCAAGATGGAGACCAGTGAGCGCCCGTGGCAGCCCCGGGACCGGGACCGCCCGGTCTCCAAGGCCCTGCGCGCCTACGCCGCACTGGCCACCAGCGCACACACCGGGGCGGTCCGCAGGGTTCCCTGACCTCGGGTCCGCGCGGCACCCGGTGGCCGGCAGCCTGATCAGCCGCCGGGGAGCGGCGTCGTCACCGTCGGCGGCGGCGGTGGGTCGACGTGCAGCAGGATCCGGATCAGCACGGCCGCCGCGATGCCGATGACCAGGCACAGCACGCCCCACGAGGCGGGCCGGCGGTGCCACGCCCTGCCGTTGTCGAGCGCGATCCGGCCGGGGCCGGTGAGCACCAGTGCGCCCGCGGCCAGCCCGAGCACCGCCTCCAGCTCGAACCCGCCCGGGCCGGCCGGGCCACTGATGAAGAACCCGTTGCCGAGCTTCAACCACACCACGTTGATCATGATGGCGAGCAGGCCGGCGGCGGCCAGCGGCGTCACCGCGCCGAGGATCACGAAGGCCCCACCGA
This sequence comes from Pseudonocardia sp., assembly GCA_035557575.1. Lineage (GTDB taxonomy): Bacteria > Actinomycetota > Actinomycetes > Mycobacteriales > Pseudonocardiaceae > Pseudonocardia. The sequence goes on from DATMDS010000247.1 coordinate 2,930, forward strand.
CCAGCTCGCCGATCCCGGTGACCCAGGCCAGCGTGGTGGACTGTTGGAAGCCGAAGTCCTGCAGGACCTGCGCGAAGCCGCCGATGCCCGGCCCGCCCCACAGCCCGAACACCTTCTGCATGCCGTGCGCCAGGAAGGTGCCGCCCACCCCGATCCGCAGCAGCAACAGGCCGAGATCGGCGCCGGCGTTCCAGACCAGCGGCCGGCGGGTCGGGCGGGTGTCGGTCGGTTCGAAGTCCGGGTAGCGATTGGTGCCACTGGAGTCCGAGAAGATCGACGTCGGCTGCTCGCTCACCGCGCTCCCTCGCTACGCTCGGTCGGCGCTTCGCGCAAGCACTGTGACATCAGTTCGCTCGCAAGCTCGCTCACCGCACTCCCCCGCTACGCTCGGTCGGCGCTTCGCGCAAGCACTGTGACAGTGATCCGCTCGCAGGCTCGCTCATTGCCGCAGCGTAGCGCCGGTCGGCCCGAGGTCACCCGGAAACGCGAGCCATCGGACGAACCGTGCGCAAGACCGTTGCCGAGCCGTGCCCACAATCGTTGCCGAACCACGATCGGGCGACCATCCAGGCGGTACTCACCCGCCGCTCACTCCGCTCCGCATAGCCTGCCGATCGTGGTGGGAAGGGTGCGGCGCGCGGTGGCCGTTGTGCTGCTCGGGCTGATGCTGGCCGGCTGCGCCACCTTCCCGGACAACGGCCCCCGGGATTGGCGGGAGAAGCTGGAGAACTCCGGAGAGCTCGGTGGCCCGCCGGTGATCCCGGAGCCGACGCCGCCCTCCACCCCGCCCGCACCGGAGGGCGGCCAGGAGGGTGGGCAGGTTCCGGCGTCCGGCTGCGTCGATCCGGACCCCCAGGTGGTCGCCACATGCCTGAACCCGGTGAGCGCGATCGCCGTGCTGCCCGACGCCCGCTCGGCGCTGGTCGCCGAACGCAGCACCGGGCGGGTGCTGCAGGTGCAGCGCGGCAGCGACCCGGTCCTGGTCGCCACCGTGCCGACGGATCCCGGGGGCGGTGGCGGGCTGACCGGGCTGGTGCTGTCACCGGGATTCTCCGAGGACCAGCTCGTCTACGCCTACGTGAGCACCCCGACCGACAATCGGGTGGTGCGGATCGCCGCCGGTGAACCACCGGAACCGGTGCTGGTCGGGATCCCGCACGGGCCGTCGAACAACGCGGGCGCGCTCGGCGTCGACGTGGACGGCTCGCTCCTGGTGGCGACCGGCGACGCCGGCGGGGCCGGAGCCCTACCCGGATCGCTGGCCGGCAAGCTGCTGCGCATCGACACGCTGGGCCGGCCGGCCCGTGGCAATCCCGACCCGACCTCGCCGGTGTTCGCCTCCGGGCTGCGGGCGCCGGGCGGGGTGTGCACCGACCGGGAGAGCCGGATCTCCTGGGTGACCGACCGGTCCGGGACGCGGGACGTTCTGCACCTGGTGGCACCGGGCCCGCTGCCGGCGCCCGCCTGGACCTGGCCGAACCGGCCCGGAGTCGGAGGGTGCATGGCTCAGCCCGGGGTGGTGGTGATCGCGCAGAGCGTGGCCGCGTCGCTGTTCGTGCTGCGGCCGGAGGGCGACGGCACCTTCACCGGGGCGCCCGAGATCCTGATCGAGAACGTCTACGGCCGGCTCTCGGCCGCGACCCTGGCCCCGGACGGGCTGCTCTGGATCGGCACCGTCAACAAGGTGGGCGGCAGGCCGGTACCCAGCGACGACCGGGTGATCCGGATCCAGCCGCCGGCCGGCGGCGGCGAGAGCAGCGCCTGACGGCGCCCGTGAGTGCTGCGCCGTGTTAGAACACGGCGCAGCACTCACGACCGCAGGCCGCACGGGTCACGTCACGTCCACCTCGGGCAGCGCGGACACTCGCGCCGCCGGCCCGTCCAGCCTCGCCGCTGCAGCACCTGCGCGACCTCGTCCGCGCCACCGCACGGATCGGCCGAGAGGTCACGCCAGCCGAACACGAGACGGGACCGCCCGGCCAGCTCGGCCGCGTTGTCCCGGCGCCGATCCCGGAACGCGACGCTGTCGATCAGATGGGTCCGGCCGTCGAGCCGCACCGTGAGGGCCACCCCCACGTGGTCGTAGACCACGTCCTCGTACAGGGTCACGCCGTCGACCACGTGCGGTGACTGACGGTCGCCCGCGGGCAGGTCGTGAGCCTGCTCGACGTCGACCGCGTAGACCTCCTCCAGGACCGACTGCACCCCCTCGCGCACCAGGCGCACGGCCCCGGCCAGGGCGCGCCGATACCGCCGCGGCGGCCGCTCCATCAGTCGTCGCTCCACGTCGAGAGGCGAGACCCGTCCACCGGTGAGCAGTTCGGTGAGCCGGACCCGGGCGCGTCGCGCGTCGGGCTCCGCCACCGCGACATCGATCGCGGTGTCGGCGCGGCTGGTGCGAGGCGGATCGGCCACGACGAGGATGTGCCGGTGCGCCCGCGACCGGTGCACCCGCACCCCGGGCTGGTGCACGGCGGACGAGGTGTAGGGCAACGTGATGTGCACCGGACCGTCGATGACGGGGAGCATGCGCCACTCCTCCGCGGCGGTGCGATGGCTCAGGATCGCCGCGGCACCGCCGTAGCAGATCGCGGCGGCGATCCGGGACTCGCGCGGGAGCGGGCCGCTGAACGTGGCGTAGACCCGCGGAAGCGGTCGTTGCCAACGCCTGGCCGCGAGGTGCGCGGCGATGAGCTCGGTGGTCGCCCCCAGTTCGGCGAGCTGCGTGACCTCGACGACGCCGTGCTGGGCCCGGAGCAGGGCCTCCCAGCGGGTGTGACGCTCCAGCGTCGACCGCAACAGTGGCATGCGCGCACCGTGCCCCGGCCCGAACTCGGACACGGGTGTCTTCGCGCAGGTGGGGATGGCCGCACCCCGATGTGGACAACCGAGGTCGTGAGTGCTGCGCCGTGCTCTAACACGGCGCAGCACTCACAGGCGCCGTCAGGCGCGTTCCAGCACCAGCTCGCGGACGCGCTTGGCGTCGGCCTGTCCGCGGGTCGCCTTCATCACCGCACCCACGATCGCGCCCGCTGCGGCGACCTTGCCGCCGCGGATCTTCTCGGCCACATCCGGCTGGGCGGCCAACGCCGCGTCCACCGCGGCGATCAGCGCAGCGTCGTCGGAGACGACCGCGAGGCCACGGGCGGCGAGGACCTGGTCCGGCTCACCCTCCCCGGCCAGCACCCCGTCGACCACCTGCCGGGCCAGCTTGTTGTTCAGCTTCCCGTCCCCCACCAGCACGATCACCCGGGCCACCTGGGCCGGCGTGATCGGCAGCTCGTCGAGCGGCACGCCGCGGGAGTTGGCCTGCTGGGCGAGGTAGGACACCCACCAGGAGCGGGCGTCGCCGGCCGCCGCCCCGGCCGCCACGGTGGCCTCGATGAGCTCCAGCGCGCCCGCGTTGACCAGGTCGCGCAGCTCCTCGTCGGTCAGCGACCACTCGGCCGCGATCCGCCGGCGCCGTTGCCAGGGCAGCTCCGGAAGGGTGCCGCGCAGCTGCTCGACCCACTCGGCCGGCGGCGCGATCGGCACCAGGTCCGGCTCCGGGAAGTAGCGGTAGTCCTCCTGGGTCTCCTTGCGGCGCCCGGCCCGCGTGCTCCCGGAGACCTCCTCGAAGTGCCGGGTCTCCTGCACGATCGCGCCGCCGGCCAGCAACACCCCGGCCTGGCGCGTCATCTCGTAGCGCACCGCCCGCTCCACCGAGCGCAACGAGTTCACGTTCTTGGTCTCGGTGCGGGTGCCCAGCTCGCCCGAGCCGCGCGGAGCCAGCGACAGGTTCACGTCGCAGCGCATCGAGCCCTGCTCCATGCGCACGTCGGACACGTCCAGCGCGCGCAGCAGGTCGCGCAGCGCGGTGACGTACGCCCGCGCCACCTCGGGCGCCCGGGCCCCGGTGCCGGTGATCGTCTTGGTGACGATCTCGATCAGCGGCACCCCGGCCCGGTTGTAGTCCAGGAGCGAGTACTCGGCCCCGTGGATACGCCCGGTCGCCCCACCGACGTGCAGCGACTTGCCGGTGTCCTCCTCCATGTGCGCGCGCTCGATGCCCACCCGCACGGTCTCGCCGTCGGCCAACTCCAGGTCGAGGTGCCCGTGCACGGCGATCGGCTCGTCGTACTGCGAGGTCTGGAAGTTCTTCGGCATGTCAGGGTAGAAGTAGTTCTTCCGGGCGAACCGGCCCCACGGCGTGATCGTGCAGTTCAGGGCCAGGCCGATCCGGATCGCCGCCTCGACCGCGGACCGGTTGACCACCGGCAGCGACCCGGGCAGACCCAGGCAGGTCGGGCAGACCTGGGTGTTCGGCTCGGCGCCGAAGGCGGTCGGGCAGCCGCAGAACATCTTGGTGTGCGTGTTCAGCTCGACGTGCACCTCGAGCCCGAGCGTCGGGTCGAAGCGCTCGACGACCTCGTCGAAATCGATCAACGTCGGCGCGGTCATGATGGCTCCTCCGCGGTGCTGAGCGCGTCGTCGGTCACGGTGACCCTCCCGGGAGCGAGGGGACACGCTGGATCAGGGGCCCGCCGTCCTCGGCGTCCCGGGCCGCCTCGTAGGCCGCGGCCACCCGGTACATCACGGCCTCACCCAGCGCCGGCGCCATGATCTGGAGGCCGACCGGGAGGCCGTCCTCGGCCAGGCCGGCCGGGACCGACAGCGCGGCGGTGCCGGCCAGGTTGGTCGGGATCGAGGCGATGTCATTGAGGTACATGGCCAGCGGGTCGTCGACCTTCTCCCCGATCGGGAACGCGGTGGTCGGCGCGGTCGGCGAGACGAGCACGTCGGCGTGTTCGAACGCGGCCGCGAAGTCGCGCGCGATCAGGGTGCGCACCTTCTGCGCCTGGCCGTAGTAGGCGTCGTAGTAGCCGGAGGACAACGCGTAGGTGCCCAGGATGATGCGGCGCTTGACCTCCGGCCCGAACCCGGCCTCTCGGGTGGCCGCCATCACCTCCTCGGCGCTGGCGCCCTGCTCGACCCGCAGCCCGTAGCGCATGGCGTCGAACCGGGCCAGGTTGGACGAGACCTCGCTGGGCAGGATCAGGTAGTACGCGGCCAGGCCGTAGCCGAAGTGCGGGCAGCTCACCTCGACCAGCTCCGCCCCCAGCTTCTCCAGCTGGCGCAGCGCGGCGTCGCAGGACGCCTGCACTCCCGGCTGGTAGCCCTCCCCGCCCAGCTCGCGGACCACGCCCACCCGCACCCCGGACAGGTCGCCCGAGGCGCCGGCCCGGACCGCGGCCACCACCTCGGGCACCGGGGCGTCGATCGAGGTGGAGTCCAGCGGATCGTGGCCGCCGATCACCTCGTGCAGCAGGGCCGCGTCCAGCACCGTGCGGGCGCACGGGCCGCCCTGGTCGAGCGAGGAGGCGCAGGCGATGAGCCCGTAGCGGGAGACGCCACCGTAGGTCGGCTTGACCCCGACGGTTCCGGTCATCGCCGCCGGCTGCCGGATCGAGCCGCCGGTGTCGGTGCCGATCGCGAGCGGCGCCTCGAAGGCGGCCAGCGCGGCGGCCGAGCCACCGCCGGAGCCGCCCGGGATCCGCTCGGTGTCCCAGGGGTTGCGGGTCACGCCGTAGGCCGAGTGCTCGGTGGAGGAGCCCATCGCGAACTCGTCCATGTTCGTCTTGCCCAGGATCGTGATGCCGGCGGCGCGCAGCCGCGAGGTCAGCGTCGCGTCATAGGGCGGGCGCCAGCCCTCGAGGATCTTCGAACCGGCCGTGGTGGGCATGTCGGCGGTGGTGAACACGTCCTTGAGCGCCAGCGGCACCCCGGCCAGCGGGGAGGCCGGCGGGCTGCCGGCGGCCAGGCTGTCGTCGACCAGCGCCGCCGAGTTCAGCGCGGCGTCCGCGGCCACGTGCAGGAAGGCGTGTACGACGCCGTCCACCTCGGCGATCCGGTCCAGGTGCGCCCGCGCCACCTCGACCGCGGAGACCTCCCGGCTGTGGATCTTCTCGGCCAGCTCGGACGCGGTCAGCCGGGTCAGCGACTCGCTCACGCCTCCTCCCCCAGGATCTGCGGCACCCGGAAGCGCCCGTCCTCGGCCGCCGGGGCACCGGCCAGCGCCTGCTCCTGGCTCAGGCCGGGGCGCAGCTCGTCGGGGCGGAACACGTTCTGCAGCGGCACCGCGTGCGAGGTGGGCGGGATGTCCTCGGCCGCGACCTCGCCGACCCGCGCGACCGCGCCCAGGATCACGTCGAGCTGTCCGGCGAACAGGTCCAGTTCCGCGTCGGTGACGGCGAGCCGCGCCAGCCGCGCGAGGTGCGCGACCTCCTCACGGCTGATCGACCGCGCCCCGGCGGGGCCGTCATGCGCACTCAACACGTCCTCCAGAACCCACGTGGGTGGTCGACCGACAGCGGTGGAGCCGACGGGCAGGCCCGCGGGTGCGGGCAGCGGCGCGATCGTCGACCCGTCGAGTCTAGGCCGTGTCCTGCAGGTCCTCGCTCGCGGTCGCCCCGCCGGACCGGCCTCGTGGTCCGCGACCGGCTCGCCGTGGCCGACCCCGCACGAATCCGACAACGGTGACCAGTACGACACCGCACCGGGCGACGACCACCCTCACGAGGTTGCGCCCGACCACCTTTCTCCTGACAGAATCGTCGTCTGGCGTGTGACCCCGTGCCGCGTCGGCCGCCCCACAGGAGAGCGCAGCCGGACGCCGTCGGCTGCGCGGTGGATCGGTCGACGAGAGGGCGTGGTGGGGTGTCGTTCCTGCTCCGGGTGGTGCTGCCGGACAGACCGGGCAGCCTCGGGGCGGTGGCGACGGCACTCGGTACCGCCGGCGCGGACATCCTGGGCGTCAACGTGGTCGAACGCTCCCCCGGGCACGCGGTCGACGACCTGGCCGTCGAGCTGCCACCCGGCCGCCCCCCGGACGTGCTGATCACCGCGGCCGAGTCGGTGCCCGGGGTGGAGGTCGAGTCGGTACGCCCGCACTTCGGCCAGCTGGACACCCACCACGAGCTGGAGCTGATCGAGGAGATCGCCGGTGATCCGGAGCGCGGGCTGGTGCTGCTGGCCGACGGCGTGCCGAAGATATTCCGGGCCGGGTGGGCGCTGGTCGTCGGCCGGGACGAGGACCGCTCCTACCGGTTGGCCGAGAGCGCGGCGGCACCGGAGACCCGGGCCGGGGACCTGTCCTGGCTGCCGTTGAAGCGGGCCGTGGTCATCGACCCGGATCTGCACTGGGTGCCGGATCCGTGGTGTGCGCTGGACACCGAGCTGGCCGCGGCTCCCTTCGGCGACGCCATGCAGGCGTTGGTGGTCGGACGTCCGGGGGGCCCGGTGTTCCGGCCGTCGGAGCTGGCCCGGCTGACCCACCTGGCCGGCATCGTGGCCACCGTGCTGGGTAGCCAGGAAAGAAGCTGACGCGATGGACCGGCCCTGGGGTCGGGTACCGGCGTGGGTCTCCACGGCCCTGCGTGCCGAGCTCGACGACGCCACCGACGAGATCATCGCCGCGGTGCGGGCGGAGGTACCGGAGTATGCGCGCCCGCTGACCGGCCGGTTCGGCGTCAAGATCACCGAGGGGGTCTCGGTGGCACTGGGCCAGTTCGTCGACCTGATCGGCCGCGACGAGGGCCTGGAGGACGTGCGGGTCTACCGGGCGCTCGGGCAGCTGGAGCACCGGGAGGGCCGGACCCTGGCCGCGCTGCAGTCGGCCTACCAGGTCGGGACGCGCGCCATGTGGCGCCGGCTCGGCGAGGGCGACACGGCCCGCAACCTGCCCGCCGAAGTGATCTTCATTCTGGCCGAGGCGCTGTTCAGCTACGTCGAGCAGATCTCGGCGGCCTCGGTGGCCGGCTGGGCCGACGAGGAGGCCAACCGCGCCGGGTCGCTGCAGCGTCGCCGGCACGCGGTGGTGGAGCTGCTGGCCCGGCGGCCACCCGCGGCCGCGGTGGAGCTGGAACGGGCCGCGGCCGCGGCGGGCTGGGCACTGCCGGCGCGGCTGGCCGCGCTGGTCGTGGAGGACGCCGCCGCGGTGGGCGCCCGGCTGCCGGGGTCGATCGGTGCGGATCTCGACCCGGTCGGGCTGGTGCTGGTGCCGGTGCTGGACCGGACCGGGTGGTGGGACCGACTGCGGGCGGGGCTGGGCGACCGCCGAGCGGTGCTCGGCCCGGTGACCGAGCCCACGGACGCGCACCGCTCGATCGCCCGGGCGCAGGCGGCCTGGCCGCTCCACCTGGCCGGGCTGTTGCACCCCGACACGACGCAGACCCTGGCCCGCGCCGACGAGCACCTGCTGGCCCTGCTTCTGGCCGCCGCCCCGGAGATCGCCGCCGACCTGCGCGAACGAGCGATCGCCCCGCTGCGGGCGCTGCCGTCCGGTGCGCTGGCGCGCGCCGAGCAGACCCTGCGGGCCTGGCTGGACGCCCACGGCGACATCTCGGTCGCGGCGGCCGCGCTGCACGTGCATCCGCAGACCGTGCGCTACCGGCTGGCCGGGTTGCGCGAGACGTTCGACGGGGTGCTGGACGACCCGGGGGCGCGCCTGGAGCTGACCATCGCGCTGCGCTCGGCCCCGGCTCTCGACGAGACCCGACCTGCCACCTCCGGGTCGTGAGTGCTGCGCCGCGTTCTAACGCGGCGCAGCACTCACGGGCGCCGAAGGCGCGCCCCCGCCGGGCAGCGACAGCCGCAGGATCGTGCGCAGCACCTTGCCGTACTGCTTCGGCAGCGGCCCCGTGGTGTACGGCAGGCCGTAGCGCTCGCAGATCTCCCGGACCCGGGGCGCGATCCGGGCGTAGCGGTTGCTCGGCACGTCCGGGAACAGGTGGTGCTCGATCTGGTGGCTCAGGTTGCCGGTCATGATGTGGAACAGCGGGCTGCCGGTCAGGTTCGCCGAGCCGAGCATCTGGCGCACGTACCACTCACCCTTGGTCTCGCCGTCCAGGCACTCCTCGTCGAAGCTCTCGGTGCCGTCGGGGAAGTGCCCGCAGAAGATCACCGCGTGGGACCAGACGTTGCGGATCGCGTTGGCGGTGAGGTTGGCCGCCGCGGTGGCCAGGAAGCCCGGCCCGGACAGCAGCGGGAACAGGACGTAGTCCTTGGCCAGCTGCTTGCGCGCCTTGCGCCAGAGCACCTTGAGCTCGGCCTTGGCCTTCGACCACGGCTTGGTGCCCTGCTGGACCTTCTCCAGCTCGATGTCGTAGATCGCCACGCCGTACTCGAAGATCAGCGACAGCGCGACGTTGGTCAGCGGCTGCAGCAGGTAGACCGGCTTCCACTCCTGCTCGGGCACGATGCGCATCACCGCGTAACCCAGGTCGCGGTCCTTGCCGCGCACGTTGGTGAACGTGTGGTGCTCGTAGTTGTGCGACTTCTTCCAGAACGCCGCGGGGGCGGGGTGGTCCCACTCCCACGTCGTCGAGTGGATCTTGCGGTCGCGCATCCAGTCCCACTGGCCGTGCAGGACGTTGTGCCCGATCTCCATGTTGTCCAGGATCTTGGCGGCGGCCAGCGACGCGGTGCCGAGCACCCACGCCGGCGGGAACAGCGAGAACAGCAGCGCGGCCCGGCCGCCGATCTCCAGCGCGCGCTGGGTGTTGATGACCCGGTGGATGTAGCGCGCGTCGGCCTCGCCCAGGCTGGCCACCACCTCGGCGCGCAGCTCGTCGAGCTCCGCGGCCAGCGCCTCGATCTGGGCGTCGGTCAGGTGCGCGGCCGCGCTGGGCGCGGACGGTGTCGGCGCCGCCGCCACGGCGCGCTCGGCGACGGGATCGGCCTCGACCACCGTGGGCACGTTCAGGGTTGCTGTCATCGTCGTGAACTCCTAGAGCTCGATCTCGACATCGCCCGCCGCGCCGGAGACGCAGGTGCGGACGGATTCGCCGGGGGCGTCATGGACCGCGCCGGTGTGCAGGTTGCGCACCGTGCCGGAGCGCAGCCGGCCCACGCAGGTGTGGCAGATGCCCATGCGGCAACCGCTCGGCAGCACCGCACCGGCGGCCTCCCCGGCCGCCGTCAGCGGGGTGCCCGGGCCGACCTCGGCCACGATGCCACTGGCCGTGAACCGCACCGTGCCGCCGCTGCCGTCGACGGCAGCCGGGGTGGGCGGTTGGAAACGCTCGACGTGCAGGGCGTCCGGGATGCCGGCCTGCTGCCAGCGCTCGGCGAGCGCGTCCAGCA
>DATMDS010000248.1:0-10273 GCA_035557575.1 Pseudonocardia sp.
GGCGAGGTCCTCCGGCTGGCGTTGCTGCTGGCCGATGTGCCGGATCCGCTCCGGGCCCGGGTGGTGGCCGTGGCCGTGGCCTGCTGGACGGTGCTGATCCTGGCCTGGGGCGCGTACCGGGCGCTCGGACCGGTACCGGTCCGGGAACGCGAGATCCGGATCGCCGGCCTCGGCGCCGGCTTGGACGGACTGCGGATCGGGCAGCTCACCGACACCCACCTGGGACCGTTCCTGACCCGGAGCTGGGCGCAGCGGATCACCGACCAGGTCAACGCCCTGGATGTGGACGTGCTCGCGCACACCGGCGATCTGGTCGACGGCTCGGTGGCCGACTGCGCGCACGACGTCGAGCCGCTGCGGGGGGCGACCGCCCAGACCCGGGTGTACGTCACCGGCAACCACGAGTACGTGTTCGGGGCCGAGGCGTGGGCCGAGCACATGGCGTCGCTGGGCTGGACCGTGCTGCGCAATGGCCACCTGGTGCTGCACCGAGACGTCGACGGCGTCCGGGACCGGCTGGTCATCGCGGGCATCGACGACCGCACCGCGGCCCGCTCCGGGGTCCCCGGGCACGGCGCCGACCTGGACCGGGCGCTGGCCGACGCGCCGGCCGGCGTACCGGTGGTGCTGCTCGCGCACCAACCCCGGCAGGTCCTCGACGCAATCGGCCGGGTCGACCTGCAGCTGTCCGGGCACACCCACGGCGGGCAGCTGTGGCCGTTCGGATTCCTGGTCCGGCTGGACCAGCCGACGCTGCACGGGCTGTCCCGGCACGGGGACCGGACCCAGCTCTACACCAGCCGGGGCACCGGCTTCTGGGGGCCCCCGTTCCGGATCTTCGCCCCGCCGGAGATCGCCGTGCTCACCCTGCACCGGTCGTGAGTGCTGCGCCGTGTTCTTACACGGCGCAGCACTCACGAGCATGTGCAATTACCGGTCTGCACGATTCCCGGGGCACACGTGGTGTGACCGTTCTGCCGGATCGTTCCGTCGTGTAGGGCTGCCCCGTTCCGGGGCCGTCCACCTCGATGGAAGGAACCATCGCCATGCGATTCGACTTCTCGGCACTTCCCCGTCGGCGCACGCTTGCCCGCGCCGGCGTGGCGCTACTGCTCGGAGCCGGGGTCGCCGTCGGCGGTGCCACGCCCGCGTCCGCCCAGGTGCTGGTCCCGCCCGGCTGCGGGCCGTACTCGGGACAGCCGGTGCCGGCCGGTTTCACCCTGGAGGACCACAGCGGCGACCCGGGGCCGCTCGGGACGGCCGGAAGTCCCTTCACGACACAGCTGACCAACAACATGATCACTGTGGGTACCCCTTTCGCCGACTTCATCGAGGGCACCAACACCCCCCAGGAGGTCATCTGTGGCCTGGCCGGTGCCGACGAGATCAACGGCAACGGCGGCGACGACGAGCTGTACGGCCACGACGGTAGGGACGTCCTCAGCGGCGGCGAGTTCCGCGACTTCATCAGCGGCGGGAAGGGCAACGACACCATCCGCGGCGACGAGGTCGTCGCGACGGGGTTCGATCAGAACGACGAGCTGCAGGGCGGCGAGGGTGACGACACGCTGATCGGCGGCAACGACGTGTTGACCCCCGCTGTGCCCGATGTGCTGCGCGGTGGCGTCGGGAACAACACGCTGACGCCGTGACGCGCGGCGGCTCGAACCAGGTCTGATGCGCCTGCGCCGGTCGTGAGTGCTGCGCCGTGTTAGAACACGGCGCAGCACTCACGGGCTTACCGGAAGTCCCGGGACCGCACCGGCACCGCCAGGGCCAGCCGCTGCAGCCGGTCGGCCACCAGGTTCAACACCCCTTCCGGGCTGCGCTCCAACCGGCCGCGCACCAGCAGCGCGGCGCTGCCCATCGCCACCGCGCGGTAGCGCGCCCACAGTCCCTGCGAGCAGGTGACGTTCAGCATCCCGCTCTCGTCCTCGAGGTTGACGAAGGTGACCCCGCGGGCGGTGGCCGGGCGCTGCCGGTGGGTGACCAGGCCGCCGACCAGCACCCGCGGTGGCCGCTGCTCCGGATCGTCGGCCGGGACGGCGCGCCCGACCTCGTCGAGCCGGTCGATGCGGATCGCGCCCAGGCCGTCGAGGCGCTCCCGCAGGTGCTGCACCGGGTGGCTGTTCGGGGAGACGCCGGTGGCCCACACGTCGGCCACCGTGAGCTCGGCCTCGGCCAGCCCGGGCAGCGCCGGCGCGTCCAGCCCGACGGCGGTGCCGGGCAGCTGGTCCGGGCGGACCGTGGCCACCACCCCGGCCGCCCAGAGCGCCGATCGGCGATCGACCCCGAAGCAGCCGAAGGCGCCCGCGGTGGCCAGTGCCTCGGCCTGGGCCACCGACAGCCGTACCCGGGCGGCCAGATCGGCCAGGTCGCGGTAGGGGCCGGCGCGCTCCCGCTCGGCGTCGATCTGCTCGGCCAGCTCCAGCCCGATCCCGCGCACCTCGGCCAGCCCCAGCCGGATGGCCTGCCCGCCCGTGCTCGCCGGATCGGGCTGCAGCACCGCCTCGGCCCGGCCCAGGTTGACGTCCGGGCCGCGGGCCGCCACCCCGTGCCGGCGGGCGTCGGCGACCAGCGACTGCGGGGAGTAGAAGCCCATCGGCTGGGAGTTCAGCAGCGCCGCGCAGAACGCGGCCGGGTAGTAGTACTTGAACCAGGCCGAGTAGTAGACCAGCGACGCGAAGCTGATCGAGTGGCTCTCCGGGAACCCGAAGTTCGCGAAGGCCAGCATCTTGGTGAAGATCTTCTCGGCCAGCTCGCCGTCGATCCCGTTGGCCGCCATGCCGTCGAAGAACCGGCCGCGCAGCCGCTCCATCCGCTCCGTCGAGCGCTTGGCGCCCATGGCCCGGCGCAGCTCGTCGGCGTCGGCCGCGGAGAACCCGGCCACGTCCACCGCCACCTGCATCAGCTGCTCCTGGAACAGCGGCACGCCCAGCGTCTTGTCCAGCGCGTTGCGCAGCAGCGGATGATCGTGTTCCCACTCCTCCAGCTTGTTGCGGCGGCGGATGTAGGGGTGCACCGAGCCGCCCTGGATCGGGCCCGGACGGATCAGCGCGACCTCGACGACCAAGTCGTAGAACACGCGGGGCTTCAGTCGCGGCAGGGTGGCCATCTGGGCGCGCGACTCCACCTGGAACACCCCGACCGAGTCGGCCCGCTGCAGCATCGCGTAGACCGCGGGGTCGGTGGGCTGCAGCTCGTGCAGCTCGACCTTCTTCCCGTGGTGCTCGGCGACCAGGTCGATCATCAGGTGCAGCGCGGTGAGCATGCCCAACCCGAGCAGGTCGAACTTGACCAGCCCGGCGGCCGCGCAGTCGTCCTTGTCCCACTGCACGACGCTGCGGCCGGGCATCCGCGCCCACTCCACCGGCACCACCTCGGACACCGGCCGGTCGCAGATGACCATGCCCCCGGAGTGGATGCCGAGATGGCGGGGGAAGCCGAGCAGCTGATCGGCCAGCCCGACGACCTGGTCCGGCATCCCGTCGGGCGGTCCCGCGGCGCCGATACTCGCTCCGCCGGCGCTCCGCTCGGGAAGCCCGGACCAGCCCTCGATGCGCTTGCTCCAGGCGTCCTGCTGGCCGGGCGAGAAGCCCAGCGCCTTGGCCATGTCCCGGACCGCGGACCGCGGCCGGTAGGTGATCACGTTGGCCACCTGGGCGGCGCAGCCGCGGCCGTAGGTGGCGTAGACGTACTGGATCACCTCCTCGCGGCGGCCGGACTCGATGTCCAGGTCGATGTCCGGGTAGCCCTCGCGGGCCGGGGACAGGAACCGCTCGAACAGCAGCCCCATCCCCACCGCGTCGACGTTGGTGATGCCCAGCGCGTAGCAGACCGCGGAGTTGGCCGCCGAGCCCCGACCCTGGCAGAGGATGTTCGAGCGGCGGCAGAACTCCACGATGTCGTGCACGATCAGGAAGTAGCCGGGGAAGTTCTTCGCCTCGATGATCCGCAGCTCCCGGTCCACGGTCTCCACGGCCTGCGGGTACTCGGCGTGGCTGCCGTAGCGCCGGGCCACCCCGCGGCGGGTGAGCTCGCGCAGCCAGCGGGTCTCGTCCTGGCCCGGCGGCACCGGGAACGGCGGCAGGTCGGGGGCGACCAGGCGGATCGAGAACGCGCACGCCCGCCCGAACTCCGCGGCCCGGGCCACGGCGCCGGGATAGCGGCGCTCGAACCGCGCCGTCAGCTCGGCCCCGGAGCGCAGGTGCGCGCCGCCCGCGGCCGGCAGCCACCCGTCGGCCTCGTCCAGGCTGCGCCGGGCGCGCACCGCCGCCAGCGCCGTGGCCAGTGGAAACCGCTGCTCGGTCGCGTAGTGCGCCGCGGTGCTGACGATCGTCGGCAGGCCGGCGTCGGCGGCCAGCCCGGCCAGCGCGTCGCACCGCTCGGTGTCGGTGGGCAGCCCGGTGGAGGTGAGCTCGACCGCCACGTGCTCGGTGCCGAACCGATCGACCAGCCGCCGCAGCTCCCGCGCCGGGTCACCGCCCGCGCGCAGCGCCCGCTGCACGGCGCCCTTGCGACACCCGGTCAGGGCCAGCACCCGGCCCGCGGTCTCGGCCACCACCTCGTCCATGTCGTAGACCGGTCGGCCCTTCTCCGCGCCCCGCAGCTGCGCGGCGCTGATCACCCGGCACAGCGCCCGGTAGCCCTCCGGATCACGGGCCAGCAGCAGCAGGTGGCTGCCCTCCGGGTCGGCCACCCCGTTCTGCGGGGCGGAGAGCCCGAGCGAGAGCTCGGCGCCGAACGCGGTGGCCACGCCCACCTCGGCGGCCGCCTCGGCGAAGCGGACCACCCCGTACATCCCGTCGTGGTCGGTGAGCGCGATCGCCTCCAGGCCCAACCGGGCGGCCTGCTCCACCAGCTCCTCCGGGTGGCTCGCGCCGTCCAGGAAGCTGAAGTTGGAGTGGCAGTGCAGCTCCGCGTAGGGCACCCGCTCGTCCGGTTCGACCAGCTCCGGGGCCTCGTACGGCACCCGCTTGCGGGACCAGGCCGGGCTGTCGCCGCCGTCGGCCTCCGGGCCGCCGGTCAGGCTCGACCCGTCATGCGGGCGCCCGGACAGCACCCCCTCCAGCTCGGACCACGGGACGTCCGGGTTGTTCCAGCCCACCCCCAACAGTGTAATCGAACACCAGTTCGATCCTGAACTGCAATTGGGCTCCGAACCGCACCTGCACGCCCCCAGAAAGTGCAGTTGGGCTCCGAACCGCACTGCACGGGCGGATTAGGGCGGTGGGGGGATTTCGGCGGAGCCGCGGCGGATCAGGGAGGTGGTGACCAGTCGGGTCTCCGGCGGGCTCAGGTCGCCGTCGACGCGGGCGAACAGCCGCTCGGCGGCGATCCGGCCGATGGCGCCGACGTCCTGGCTGACCACGGAGACCCCGGGCGAGAGCAGGTCGGCGAGCAGGAAGTCGTCGAAGCCGAGCAACGCGATCTCGTGCTCGCGACCCAGCCGGCGCAGGGCCCGCACCGCCCCGATGGTCACCAGGTTCTGCGCGGTGAAGATCGCCGTCGGCGCGGCCGGACCGCGCAGCAACGCGGTCGTCGCCGCGTCCGCGGCCGTCACCTCCGCAAGGTCGTGCACGACCAGCTCGGGGTGCACCGGCACGCCGGCCGCCTGCAGCGCGTCGCGGTAGCCGGCGAACCGCTGCCGGGCGGTGGCGATGGTGCGTCGGTCCCCCAGGAACGCGATCCGCCGGTGCCCACCCGCGAGCAGGTGCCGGACCCCCTCGGCCGCGCCGATCGCGTTCGTGGAGATCACCGAGTCGACCGGGAGGTTCCCGGCCTGACGGTCGACGCACACGATGGCCGTGCCGGCGCGCAGCAAGGAGGTGAGATAGGACTGGTCGTCGCCGGCCGGGGCCAGGACCAGCCCGTCGACGTGCCGCGCACCGAACTGCCTGGCCAGCGCGCGCTCCCGATCCGGGTCCTCGTCGAGGCTGGCCGAGAACACGATCACGCCGCGCGGCAATGCCACGTCCTCGATGGCCCGCTGCACCGCGGCCGAGTACGGATTGGCGACGTCTTCGAGCAGCAACCCGATCGATGCCGTCCTGCGATCAGAGCGGCGCAGGATGCGGGCGCCAACGTTCGGTTGGAAGTCGAGCTCCTCGATCGCCCTCCGAACCCGCCGTTCGAGGACCGGCGACACCCCACCCTCCTCGTTGACGACTCGGGAGACGGTCTTGAAGCTGACCCGGGCCCGCTCGGCGACATCGCGCAGGGTGGGGCGGCGACCGCCAGCAGGAGGAGGCTCCCGGAGTCGACTCATGGTGCCCCCTGTCCGGACCGGGCCACCGCGCTCCGGATCAGGTTCGGATACTGAGACACACCGGGCAACGTTGTCAAGAACGCCTCCGTTGTTACTCATTCGTTATCTCGCTTGCTGGATTGCTCCTTGTCACGGCGCATGCAAGCGTTCACAGTGCTCTGACAACGTTGTCGGAGCGCGCCCCGAGATGTCGACGAAGACGAAAGGTCGCAACAGATGAATGGATCCGCATCGGTCCGGCGCAAGGCCGTCGCACTGGCCACCGGCATGGCGGCCGCTCTCGCGCTCAGCGCGTGCGGCGGCGGAGAAGGTGGCTCGGCCGCCGGCGGTGGGGGTGGCGGCGGCGAGACGCCGATCGTCGGCCTGATCACCAAGACCGACACCAACCCCTTCTTCGTGAAGATGAAGGAAGGCGCCCAGGCGGCGGCCACCCAGGCGGGGGTCGAGCTGCAGAGCTTCGCCGGCAAGCAGGACGGCGACAACGAGGCCCAGGTGCAGGCCATCGAGAACCTGATCTCGGCCGGCGCCAAGGGCTTCCTGATCACTCCGAGCGACTCGAAGGCCATCGTGCCCTCGATCGACAAGGCCAAGCAGGCCGGCATGCTGGTCGTCGCGCTGGACACCCCGACGGACCCGGCGGATGCCGTCGACGCGACCTTCGCGACCGACAACTACCAGGCCGGGCTGCTCATCGGGCAGTGGGCCAAGGCCAAGTTCGCGGCCGAGGGCAAAGAGGCCAAGATCGCCATGCTGGACCTCAACGCCAACCAGGTCTCCGTGGACGTGGGGCGCGACCAGGGCTTCCTCGAGGGCTTCGGGATCGACGTGGCCGACAAGGCCCAGATCGGTGACGAGACCGACCCGCGCATCGTCGGCCACGACGTGACCGACGGCGCCGAGGAGGGGGGCCGCACCGCGATGGAGAACCTGCTGCAGAAGGACCCGTCGATCAACCTGGTCTACACGATCAATGAGCCGGCCGCGTCCGGCGCCTACCAGGCGCTCAAGGCCGCCGGCAAGGACCAGGACGTCACGATCGTCTCGGTCGACGGCGGTTGCCCGGGCGTGGAGGCGGTCAAGGCCGGCCAGATCGGGGCCACCTCCCAGCAGTACCCGCTGAAGATGGCCTCCGAGGGCGTCGCCGCGGTCGCGGCCTTCGCCAAGGACGGCACCACGCCGCAGGCCAGCGAGGGCAAGACCTTCACCGACACCGGCGTCACGCTGATCACCGACCAGGCACAGCCGGGCGTGGACAGCAAGGACACCACCTTCGGCGCCGAGAACTGCTGGGGCTGATCCGGCCCGCAGCACACGGAGCCGGCCGGGCGCGGGGCGTGACAGCACCCCCGCGCCCGGCCACCCACCGCCAACCCCCTGCCCCTCAGGCCACGGCCTCAGCACAGAGGAGTGCTCGCATGGCGAACGACGAATCCGGACAGGGCAGCGTGGCCACGGCGCCCACGCCCGAGCCCGAAGGCTTCGACCAGCGCAAACACGCGTCGCCGCTGGAACGGATCCAGCACGTTCTGCACGCCAACCCCATCCTCGGCCCGCTCGCGGTCCTGCTCATCGCGATCATCGCGTTCTCGGTCGTGTCCGGCCGGTTCCTGTCGGCGGCCAACCTCGGCCTGGTGATCGCCCAGGTCACGGTGATCGCCACCCTGGCCCTGGGCCAGACCCTGGTCATCCTGACCGCCGGCATCGACCTCGCCGCCGGCGCGATCGCGGTGTTCTCCTCGATCCTGATGGCCAACTTCGCCACCAAGCTGGGCATGCCCGGTGGGCTGGCGCTGCTGATCGGGCTGATCTGCGGAACGGCGATGGGCGCCTTCAACGGGCTGCTGGTGACGCGGCTGAAGCTGCCTCCGTTCATCGTCACCCTGGGCACGCTGAGCATCTTCTTCTCGCTGAACGCGGTGGTGTCCCGCTCGGAGACCATCCGCGGCTCCGACATGCCCGACATCATGACCTGGACCGGGAACACCTTCGGTGTCGGCGGCTTCCGGATCACCTACGGCTCGATCCTGATGCTGCTGCTGTTCGCGTTCTTCTGGTACGCGCTGTCCAACACCGCGTGGGGCAAGCACGTCTACGCCACCGGTGACGACATCGAGGCGGCCCGGCTGGCCGGCATCCGCACCGACCGGGTGCTGCTGTCGGTCTACACCGTCGCCGGTGCGATCTACGCGATCGGTGCCTGGATCCTGATGGGCCGGCTGGCCTCGGCCAGCCCGAACGTCGGCGTCGAGTACAACCTGGACTCCATCACCGCCGTGGTGCTGGGCGGGACCAGCCTCTTCGGTGGCCGCGGCCTGGTGCTCGGCACCCTGGTGGGGGCGCTGATCGTCGGGGTGTTCCGCAACGGTTTGCAGCTCGGTGGGGTCGACGTAGTGTGGCAGGGCTTCGCCATCGGCCTGCTGGTGCTCGTGGCCGTCTCCATCGACCAGTGGATCAGGAAGGTGAAGGCATGACCACCACCGACGCGTCGTTGGAGAAGGGCCCGCGCTCGACCGGAACCCGCGAGCCGGTGCTGCAGGCCAAGGGACTGGTCAAGCGCTACGGCCCGGTCACCGCGATCGCCTCCGGCGACCTCGAGCTCTACCCCGGGGAGATCCTGGCGGTGATCGGCGACAACGGCGCCGGCAAGACCAGCTTGATCAAGGCGCTGTGCGGGGCGCTGATCCCGGACAGCGGGGAGATCCTGCTGGACGGCAAGCAGGTGCACTTCCGGAGCCCGATGGACGCCCGCGTGGCCGGGATCGAGACGGTGTACCAGTCGCTGGCCGTGTCGCCCGGGCTGGACATCGCCGACAACCTGTTCCTCGGCCGGGAGGAGCGCAAGCCGGGCATCCTCGGCTCGGTGTTCCGGATGCTCGACAAGAAGCACATGCGCGAAGAGGCCAAGCGGCACATGAGCGAGCTGGGCATCGCCACCCTGCAGAACATCGGCCAGGCCGTGGAGAGCCTGTCCGGCGGTCAGCGCCAGGGTGTCGCGGTGGCCCGCTCGGCCGCGTTCGGTAGCAAGGTCGTCATCCTCGACGAGCCGACCGCCGCGCTCGGCGTCAAGGAGGGCAACCGGGTGCTGCAGCTGATCCGCGACGTCCGCGACCGCGGGCTGCCGGTCATCCTGATCAGCCACAACATGCCGCACGTGTTCGAGGTCGCCGACCGCATCCACATCCAGCGCCTCGGCCGCCGGGCGACCGTGATCACCCCGCAGTCGCACAGCATGTCCGAAGCCGTCGCGATCATGACCGGGGCGGCCGATCCACCACCGCACGCCGCCTGATCCGATCCCCGGCCGACGGCGGGCCCGTTCGACGCATGCGTCGGCGGGCCCGCCGCCGTGCGGTCAGACTGGGGTCATGCGGATCCCTCGTGCCGTCGTCGGTGTCACCGCCCTGCTCGTCCTGACGATCACCGCCTGCAGCCCGGCACCGGCACCGGCCCCGGCTCCCGCCCCGCCGTCGACCCCGGCGCCGGCCCCCGCCGCACCCCCGGATCCGGGGCTACCCGGCCGGTTGGTCGGCACGGTCACCGGCGACGGGGTGTTCCGGCACCTGCAGGAGCTGCAGCGCATCGCGGACGCGAACGCCGGCAACCGGGCCCTGGGCACCCCCGGCTACGACGCGAGCGTGGACTACGTGGCCGGCGTGCTGCGCAACGCGGGCTACACGGTGTACACCCCGGAGTTCGCCGCCCGCCGTTTCTCCGTGCAGGACCAGAAGCTGACCCTGGACGGCGCCGCGGTGCCGGCGCAGGCCCTGGGCTACTCCCCCGCGACCCCGGCGGGCGGGATCACCGCGCCCCTGGCCGTCGCGGCCGGGGAGGGCTGCGACGCCGCCGCACTGGCCGGGGTGCCGGCCGGTTCGGTGGTCCTGGTCCGCCGCGGCACCTGCACGTTCGCCCAGAAGTCCGCGGTCGCGGCGACCGCCGGCGCGGCGGCGGTGCTGGTGGTGAACAACGCCGACGGGCCGCTGTCGGACGGCACCCTGGGCGACGGCG
>DATMDS010000249.1:0-4494 GCA_035557575.1 Pseudonocardia sp.
GCGATGCCGTGCGCGTGCGAGGCGACGACCCGGACATCGGCCGCGGTCGTGCCCGGGCGGACCAGCACGGAGAACGAGACGGCGACGATCGCCTCGCGGATGATGACCAGTGGCGGGTCCGAGAGCAGGCCGTCCAGCACCGCCGGAACGGCGCCCTCGACCGAGTTCTCGATGGGCACGCACCCGGCGTCCACCTCGCCCGCGCGGACCGCGGCCAGCACTGCCGGGCTGCCGGCGGACGGCACCAGCTCGGCGCCCGCGGCCTCCGGCAGCGAACGCAACCCCTGCTCGGTGAACGTGCCCCAGGGCCCCAGGAACGCGATTCGACGTGGGCCGGCTTGCACGACCCGAGCCTATCTCCGCCCGGCCGGCCCGGCCGCGGGCGGCTCAGGCCAGCAGTCCGAGCTCGGCCAGCTGCGTGATCGGCACCGGCTCCGGGTCGGCCCCGCAGCGGGCGAGCAGCCCGCGCACCTCGCCGACGCTGTGGTCGGACAGCAGCTTGACCTCGGCCGCCAGCACGGCGCCGTCGGTGGTCAGCAGCGCACCCCGCACGTCGCCCCCGGTGATCACCCTGGCCACCGCGACGACGAGGTTGAGGATGCCGTGCTGCGGACCGCGCGGGTGGGATTCGGTGCGCACCAGTGCGCGCAGCCCGAGCACGGTGCAGCCGCGCCCGGCCTCCGCCGCGACCCGCAGGAAAGCCTCCACCTCGGACAACGACGGCACGTCCGAGACCCGCGGCCCACCGCAGCGCAGCTTGGGCGCGCAGCCGTGCGCGGCCACCCGGCGCACCGCACCCAGCCAGGCCGCGGTGGAGTCGGGATCGGCGTCGGTCGGTCGGCGCGGCTCGACCACCGGCAGCACGTCCTCCGGGACGAACTCGGACACCCGCTCCAGCCACATCGCGTCGACGTCCGGCGGCGCCGGCGTCTCCACCGTGCGCGGGGTGAGCAGGGTGGACCGGGACAGTGCCGTGGACAGCGCCTTCGGCACCGCACCGAGGCCGGTATCGACGACCAGGGCCAGGTCGACCGGCTGCGACGGCGCCCACCGGGCCAGCTCCGCCACCAGCTCCGGCAACCGGGAGACCGGGCAGACGAGCTGGCCGACGACCTCGCCGAGCCGCCCGTCGCGCGCCTCGAGATAGCGCCCGACCACCCCACCGACACCCGGGGCCGTCGCCTTCGGTCGCAGCAGGCTGGTGTCGTCGACGAACCGGGTGAACAACGGGGGGACCGGCCACGAACCCGCGCCTGCCCCTGTCACGGATACCAACGCTAATGGGTCACCCCGGGCGGGTCGGCTACCGGGTGCGCTGGACAGCCCTTTCCGGGGAAGCTAACTTAGGCTCACCTAATTCGGAGGTGAGCCTTGGGAACCACCCGGCTGCGGCGACCACCGGCCCCGACCGACGCCGAACGCGCCCGCAGCGTCGCGGCCCGTGGTGGCATCGCCTCACTGGTCGGGACCGGAGCCCCGGCGGCGACCCCGCTGGTGCACCAGATCCGGGCCGACGGGTCGGCCGCGCTGCTGCTGGAGGACCACGACCCGGTCCTCGAGCTGCTGCGCGGCCACGGCGGCGAGCTGGCCGCCATGCTGGAGGTCACCGACCGCGCCCCCGTCGAGCTGCGGGAACCGGTCCGCGCGCTGCTGTGGATCACCGGCCGGATCCGGCTGCCCGAGCCGGCCGCGGCCCGCCGGATCGCGGTACAGGTGGCCGACACCCACCCCGACCCGGCCCTGCTGCGGCTCGGGCACGGCGCCACGCTGATCCGGCTGGATCCGGGCTTCGCCGTGATCTCCGACGCCGAGGGCACCGCCGTGCTGGCCCCGGTGGAACTCGCCGCCGCCCGCCCCGACCCGTTCTGCCGTGTCGAGGGCCAGTGGCTGGCGCACCTGGAGCACGCCCACCCCGAGGTGCTCGCGGCGCTCGCCCGCTACCTGCCGGCTCCGCTGCGCGACACCCGGCACGCCAGGGTGCGGCCGCTGGCCGTGGACCGGTGCGGGCTGCGGTTGCGGGTGGAGACCCCCGATGGCGATCACGACGTGCGGCTGGCTTGGCAGGACGCCGCGAACACCGTCGCCGATCTGCGCCGGCAGCTGGGCCTGCTGGTCGGCTGCCCGTTCCGCGATCCCGCGACGGAGCGCCCCGCCGGGTAGGCCGACTCCTGGGCCGGATCAGCTCACCGGTGTCCGCCCGGCCCGCACCCGCGCCGTCACCCGCCGCTCGGCGAAGAAACCGGCCAGCGGGATCGTCCCGGCGATCAGGATCAGCAGCGCGTCCAGCGGCTTCCATCGGCACCGCTCGGCCAGCAGCAGCGTGCACACGATGTAGAGCATGTAGAGGAAGCCGTGGGTCACCCCCACCACGGCCACCGGTCCGGGCTGGCCGAAGAAGTACTTCAACGGCATCGCGATGAACACCAGGATGACCAGACCCACGCCGGTGACGTAGGCGGCGATCCGGTAGGCGCGCAGGGCGGTCTCGATCGACACGTCGATTCCTATCGGTCCTCGTTGCGGGCGAGCTCGGCCAGCATCCGGTTGTAGGCGGCCAGGGCGGAATCCTCGTCGACGGCGGCCGGACGGGCGGTGGCGGGGCGGGGTCCGAACATCGACACGTCGTCGGTCAACCGGCTCGCCGGAGCCGGGGCCGGATCGCGCCGGCCCGTCGCGGTCGGACCGGCCTCGGCGTCCTTCGGGGCGTCCGGGGCCGACTGCAGATCGCGCAGCTCCATGCGCAGCAGCCGCCACCACATCACCGCGAAGAAGACCGCGAACACCGGCCACTGCAGGCCGTACCCGATGTTCAACGCGCTGCCCATCGCCGAGCCGGCGCGCTGCCACTGCCACGCGGCCAGCCACAGGCACGTGACCACGGCACCGAGCGCGAGCAGGCTCCACAGGATCCACCGTGGGGAGAGGAGCAGCCGTCGCACCCCGTCCAGGGTAGTCGCGGGGCGGCGAGCTCGACGCCACCACGACGCAGGCACCGGTAGCGTCGCTCCGTGCCCCGGCTTCCCAGCACCGCTCGGGACTGGCTCGCCCCGCCGCTCCCGGACACCCCGATGATCACCGACCCACGGGTGCGACGACTCGTCGGCACCGAGATCCTGGTCGTGCTCACCGTGACGCTGGGGCTCTCGGCGATGCGCAGCGCGCTGAGCCTGATCAACGCGCTGCTGCAACCGGTGCCGCTGAACGAGCAGCAGGTGGCGCTCAACGCCCCGGCGGCGCAGGCCGAGCTGGTGGACCTGGCGCTGCAGCTGCTGCGGGTGCTGCAGCTGGTCGGGTGGGGGGCGCTGGGGGCGTACCTGCTGATACGGGCCGGTTTCTCGATGCGCACGGTCGGGCTGGACGGGCGGCGGCCGGGCCGGGACGCGGCCGGGGCGGCCGGGCTGGCCGCGCTGATCGGGATCCCCGGGCTCGGGCTGTACCTGGTGGCGCGGGCGCTCGGCGTGAGCGTGACCATCGCCCCGTCCACGCTGGACGACACCTGGTGGCGGCTCCCGGTGCTGGTCGCCTCGGCGGCGGCCAACAGCTGGGCCGAGGAGGTGGTGATGGTGGCCTACCTGCTCACCCGGCTGCGCCAGCTGGGCTGGTCCGAGAACGGGTCGCTGCTGGCGCAGGCCCTGCTGCGCGGCGCCTACCACCTGTACCAGGGGCTCGGCGGGTTCGTCGGGAACGTGGTGATGGGGCTGGTGTTCGGGCGGGTGTGGCAGCGCACCCACCGGCTGTGGGTGCTCGTCGGCGCGCACCTACTGATCGACGTGGTCGCGTTCCTCGGCTACGCGCTGCTGGCCGGCCGGGTCGGCTGGCTACCGGGCACCACCCGGTCGTGAGTGCGTAGCCGTGTTCTAACACGGCTACGCACTCACGGGCGCGTCAGCGCAGGGTGACCTGCTTGCCGGCCAGCGCGTCCCGGGCCCGACGCTCGGCGTCGGTGAGCGGAGCGGTGTCGGCCAGCGCGGCGTCCAGCGCGGTGGCGAACGCGGCCACCGGCTCGGTCCACTCCTTGGCGTGCAGCTCGCGGTCCAGGTCCCACACCGGCACCAGCAGTCCGTGCGCCCGGAACGACCCGGCGTAGCGCGCGTCGGCGCTCAGCGCCAGCGCGCCGCGGGCCTGCAGCCGGGCCAGCGCGGCCAGCAGCGCGTCCTCGGGCTCCGGGCGGACCCAGCGCAGGTGCGCCTTGCTCCCGGCGTCCACCCAGTACGCGGAGCGGACGCCATCGGCCACGATCGGCTCGGTCGGCATGATGATCGCGTTCGCGCGCTCGAGGGTCGCGCTGACCTCGGCCGACGGCGGCGAGCCGTCCTCGTTGGGGTACACCCACCAGCCGAAGTCCGGGTGCAGCGCCAGCTCGAGCTCCGCGTCCGGATCCAGCTCGTCCTGCAGCCGGCTCGGTAGCGAGCCGCCCACGCCGGGCCCGACCACCGGCAGCGAGGTTCCCGGGGCGGCGTCCCGGGCCCAGGCCAATGCCCGCGCCAGATCGGC
>DATMDS010000250.1:0-5434 GCA_035557575.1 Pseudonocardia sp.
GATGCCGGTCGTGCTGATACCGCTCGTGACGTCCCGGTAGAGCCCCCACGCGGTGCCGGTGAGCGCGAAGGTGAGCGCGGACAGCAGCACGGTCGCCGTCCGCAGCCGGACGGCCAGCCGACTGCGTCGGCGCACCGGACGGGTCGACGGCACGCGGGTCGGTGCGACCCGGCCGGTGCGCGACGCCGCGGAGCGGGGTCGGTCGGGCGCCGCCGAGCCGGCCGGGGGGCGGCGGTGCTCGGTCACGCGCCGGTCGGCGGCGCGTCGGTCGGTCACGCGCCGGTCGGCGGCGGTCCGGTCGGCGGCGGTCCGGTCGGCCACGCGTCGGGCGCCCGCGGGCCTGCCGGCCGCGCGCTGCTCGGGTGCGAGCCCGTCCGCCGGGCGGTGCTCGGCCGTGGAACCACCGGCCGAACGGCGGGAACGGGTGGTGGCGCCCGTCCACACCTCACGGCCTTCGTCCACAGCGCACCTCCGCTCGCCTCCGCTCCCGGCCGTCGACGCTGCTTCCGGGCTGTCCCCACAGGGGCAATAGGGTGACGCATCGAGCGAGCACACCCAAGGTGCTGCGGCGCGTGTCGCGGGTGCGGCTCGAATGGGGGTAGGAGGAGCAGCGTGCCCGAGCGGCTGTCGGTGCTGCTGCCGGTGTGGGCCGGCGACCGGCCGGACTTCCTGTCCGCGGCCTTCCGCTCGACCGTGGCCGACCAGCAACTGCGCCCGGACCAGGTCGTGATCGTCCGGGACGGGCCGGTCGGCAGCCGGCTCGGGTCGTGCCTGGACGAGCTGGCCGCGGCCAGCCCGGTGCCGGTCGAGCTGGTGGAGCTTCCGAGCAACGTCGGACTGGGCCCGGCGCTGGACGCCGGGCTGGCGGCCTGCCGGCACCCGGTGGTCGCCCGGATGGATGCCGACGACATCAGCCTGCCGCACCGGTTCGCCGTGCAGCTGCCGATCATCGAATCCGGTGTGGACATCGTGGGGTCCGGGCTGCTGGAATTCGGTGCCGATCCCGACGACGTGGTCGGCACCCGGACCCCACCCGTCGAGCCCGCCGACATCGTCGCGCGGGCCCGGTTCGCCGCCCCGTTCCACCATCCGACCGTGCTGTACCGCCGCGACCTGGTGCTGTCCGTCGGCGGCTACTCCGATTTCGCGCGCATGGAGGACTACCTGCTCTGGGCCAAGCTGATCATGGCGGGGGCCCGGGTGGCCAATGTGGCCGAGCCGCTGGTCGGCTACCGGGTCGGGGCCGGCGCCTACACCCGCCGCGGCGGGTGGGGCCAGCTGCGCGCGGAGCTCGCCCTGCAGCACCGGTTCCGGCGGCTCGGTTTCACCACCCGAGCCCAGTACCTGCGCAACGTGCTGGTCCGCGGCGGCTACCGGCTGGTGCCCGAGCGGGTCCGCCGCCGCGCCTATCGACGCCTGATCGCAACCTACGCCCGGTGACGCACCGGTCCGGGAAGTGGAACCATCCCGCCAGTCCTGCCGAGGAGTGGAGATGACCACACCCACCGCCGCCTCCGAGCCCTTCTGCGCCGAGGGTGCCGAGCTGATCGACGCCGGCTACCCGCTGGAGGCCGTCGACGTGCTCCGGCAGGGCGTGGCCACCGGCGAGCCGTCGGCACCCGACCTGCTGGTGCGGGCCTACCTGGAGAGCGGCAGCTGGCACGCCGCCGCCGAGTGGCTCGGCCCCCTGGTGGCCCAGGGTCACATCCGGTTCGCCGGGCGGCTGGGGCTGGCGTTGGCCGAGATCGGGGACACCATCCACGCCGAGGAGGCGCTGCGGATGGCCGTCGACTCCGGGGACCTCACCGCGGCCAACGACCTGGCGATCCTGCTCCGCGACGACGACCGGGCCGGCGAGGCGGTGCACGTGCTGCGGAACGCGGCCGACGCCGGCGAGCCCTACGCCGGGGCGAACCTGGTGGAGCTGCACCTGGACGCGGGCAACCTCCCCGCGGCGATCGACGCCGCCGAACGGTACGCGCACGATCGCCGGCCGGAGACGCTGGTCGCGCTGGCCGAGGTACGCGCCCAGCAGCAGCGCGCCGCCGAGGCCGAGCGGCTGCACCAGCGCGCGGTGCAGCTCGGCGCCCGCCGCGGGCACACCGCATACGGCCGGTTCCTGCAGCAGGTCCGGGGGGACTGGGCGCGGGCGGAGCGCGAGTTCCGGGAGGCCGAGCGGGCCGCCGAGCCCGGGTGGGCGTACACGCTCGGGCGCTTCCTGCTCGACGACGGGCGGCCCGACGAGGCCCGGGGGTACCTGCAGCTGGCCAGCGACGCCGGGGACGGCGCCGCGACCGAGACGCTGATCGAGCTGGACGGCGATCCGGCCGACGACTGACGAGCGATCGACAGGCCGTGCGCGCCGGCTCGGGCCCGCAGGGCATCCTTGAGCCCGGCGGGACCTCTGGCGTCGCCCCACGGTGACCGCCCGCCGCGCGCGCGAGGAGGACATGTGCTGCACGACGTCGAGGCCGTGGTGCTGGTGGGCGGCAAGGGGACGCGGTTGCGTCCGCTCACCCTCTCGGCCCCCAAACCGATGCTGCCGACGGCCGGCGTGCCGTTCCTCGCCCACCTGCTCTCGCGGATCCGGTCGGCCGGTGTCCGCCGGGTGGTGCTGGGCACCTCGTACCTGGCCGAGACGTTCGCCGAGCACTTCGGGGACGGCGCCGAGCTCGGGCTGGAGATCGAGTACGTGGTCGAGGACGAGCCGCTGGGCACCGGGGGCGGGATCCGCAACGTGGCCAAGTACCTGACCACCGACGAGGTGCTGGTGTTCAACGGCGACGTGCTGGCCGGCACCGACCTGACCGCCATCGTCGACACCCACCGGCGGACCAGCGCCGACGTCACGCTGCACCTGGTGCGGGTGCCGGACCCGCGGGCCTTCGGCTGCGTGCCGACCGACGAGACCGGCGCCGTGACGGCGTTCCTGGAGAAGACCGACAACCCGCCGACCGACCAGATCAACGCCGGCTGCTACGTCTTCTCCCGGTCGGTGATCGAGTCGATCCCGGAGGGCCGCCCGGTGTCGGTCGAGCGGGAGACCTTCCCCGGCCTGCTGGAGGCCGGCGCCCGCGTGTCCGGGCACGTGGACGACGCCTACTGGCGCGACATGGGCACCCCGCTGGACCTGGTGGTCGGCTCGGCCGACCTGGTCCGCGGCATCGCCCCTTCGGACGCCCTGCCCGGCCCCACCGGCGAGTACCTGCTGCTCGACGGCGCCGAGGTGGACCCGCAGGCCCGGGTGTCGGGCGGCAGCACCGTGGGCCGCGGGGTGCGGGTCGGACCGGGTGCCCGGGTGGACGGCGCGATGCTCTACGACGGGGCCGTGGTCGGGGCGAACGCGGTGGTGGAGCGTTCCGTGGTCGGGGCCGGAGCCCGGGTCGAGCAGGGCGCCGTGGTCGCCGACACCGTGCTGGGCGACCGGGCGGTCGTCGGGGAGCTGTGCGAGCTGCGCAGCGGGATGCGGGTGTGGCCCGACGTGGTGCTGCCGGCCCGCGCCGTGCGCTTCTCGCCGGACGTCTGACCCGTCCCGTGCCGGCGACGGCTGCTGCGGGCGGCGAGCAGGTCCGGGAGTGGCGCCCGGACTTCCGGCTCGACCTGTCCGGGGTGCTCGCTCCGCTGCGCCGTGGCCGCGGGGATCCGACGTTCCACTCGGCCGGCCACGGCGATGCGGTGTGGCGGACCGGAACCACGCCGGACGGGCCGATGACGCTGCGGCTGCACCGGCGCGCCGACGGCACCGTGGTCGGGCAGGCCTGGGGTCCCGGCGCGGGCTGGGCGCTGGACGGGCTGCCGGCGCTGCTCGGGGCGGCCGACCGGCCGGAGGACTTCGTGCCGCACCACCCGCTGGTGGTCGACGCGCACCGGCGGCTGCCCGGGTTGCGCTTCGGCACCTCCGCGCGGGTGTGGGACGTGCTGGTGCCGGCGGTGCTGGAGCAGAAGGTGACCGGGGTGGAGGCGCGCCGGTCCTGGCGGGAGCTGTGCTGGCGCTTCGGCGAGGCGGCGCCCGGCCCGGCGCCCGCCGGGATGCGGGTGCCGCCGACCCCGGCGGTGATCCGGACCGTGCCGGACTGGGAGTGGCACCGCGCCGGGGTCGACAACGCGCGGCGCCGGGCGATCCTGCACGCGGCGGCGGTGGCGCACCGGTTGGAGGCGGCCTGCGCGCTGGGCGGGGAGACCGGTCGCGAGCTGCTGCGCCGGGTGCCGGGGATCGGTGTCTGGACCGCGGCCGAGGTGGCCCAGCGGGCCTGGGGCGACGCCGACGCGGTCAGCTTCGGCGACTTCCACATCCCGACGCTGGTCGGCTGGGCCCTGGTCGGGCGCCCGCTGGACGACGCCGGGATGCTCACGGTGCTCGCGCCGTACGCGCCGCAGCGCCAACGGGCCGTGCGCTACGTGGAGGTCTCCGGGTTCCGGCGGCCGCGCTTCGGGCCGCGGTTCTCCCCGAAGGACTACCGGGCCATGTGAGCGCGCCGCCGGGAACTGTCGGGGCTGCGTCGTAGGCTCGGTGAAGTGAGAGTCACGGTGCTGGTCGGCGGGGTGGGTGGGGCCCGGTTCCTGCTCGGGGTGAAGGCGGCACTGGGCATCGGCGAGAACGGGGTCGGCGCGGCTCCGTCGGCCTCCGGGCACGAGATCACCGCCGTGGTCAACGTCGGCGACGACATCTGGTTGCACGGGCTGCGGATCTGCCCGGACCTGGACAGCTGCATGTACACCCTCGGCGGTGGCATCGACACCGAGCGCGGCTGGGGCCGGGCCGGCGAGACCTGGGCGGTGCGCGACGAGCTGGCCGCCTACGGGGCCGACCCGTCCTGGTTCGGGCTCGGTGATCGAGACACCGCCACCCATCTGGTCCGCACTCGGATGCTGCGTGCCGGGTATGCGCTCTCCGACGTCACCGCCGCGCTGTGTCACCGCTGGCAGCCCGGGGTGACCCTGTTGCCGGCGACCGACGACCGGGTGGAGACCCATGTCGTGATCGACGACCCGGAGACCGGCCCCAAGGCACGCAGGGCCGTGCACTTCCAGGAGTGGTGGATCCGGCACAAGGCCGCGCCCACCCCGCTCTCGTTCGCTTCCGTCGGCGCCGAGCAGGCCACTCTGCTGCCGGCCGCCGCCGCCGCGATCGCAAACGCCGACGTGGTGCTGCTCGCCCCGTCCAACCCGGTGGTGAGCATCGGCGCGCTGCTGGACGTGCCGGGGGCCCGGGACGCGCTGCGGGCCACCCCGGCCCGGGTGGTCGGCCTGTCGCCGATCGTGGGCGGGCGGCCGCTGCGCGGCATGGCCGACACCTGCCTGGCTGCCATCGGGGTCGAGTCCAGCGCGGAGGCGGTCGGCCGGCACTACGGCGCGCGCGCCGCGGGCGGTCTGCTCGACGGCTGGCTGGTGCACACCGGGGACGCCGCCGAGGTGCCCGGCGTGCCGGTTTGGA
>DATMDS010000251.1:0-46436 GCA_035557575.1 Pseudonocardia sp.
CAGGGCCACGCGGACCAGCCCGGAGGCCAGTGTCGCCAGTTCCCCGGGGCGGACGCCCGTGGCCAGTTCCTCCGCGTCCGCCGGCAGCCCGAGCGCGCGGGCGCCGTCGAGAGCCTTGGCGTCCAGTACCGGGCGGAGCGCCGGCCACACCGCCCCCAGCGCGTCCACGCGCTGCTGCCAGCTGGCGGCAGCGCATCCGGCGCGGGGTGCCCATGCCGCTGCGCACCAGCTCGGCTGCGGCGGCCACGGCGATGTCGGCCGAGATCCTGGTGGACAGCAGCACGGTCAGCACCAGCAGCCGGTACAGGGGCGCCGGGGTGTCGGCGAGCCGGAGCCGGGCCTGCGCGGCGTAGGTCGGGCCGGCCTCACGCAGCACCGCGCGCAGCAGCCGCCGGTCCACCGCGGTCATCGACTCACGGCCCTCTCGCGGACCACGTCGGCCGCCGCCTTGTCGTCGCGCAGGCCCAGGTAGCGGGGATGACGCAGCCGGCCGTCGCGGGTCCACTCGGTGAACCCGACCTGCGCAACCAGCTCCGGGCGGACCCAGTGCGCGCCCGCCTCGCGGACCCGGTCGGTGAACGGCGACTCCGGCGTCACGAGCTCGTCGAAACGGCCGCGCAGCGAGCGCAGCACCCGCTCGTCGAACCCGGTGCCGACCTTGCCGGCGTACCGCAGGCCCTGCTCGTCGTGGTAGCCCACCAGCAGGGCCCCGAACCCGATGCGGGAGCCGGACGGATCGGTCCAGCCGCCGATCACCAGCTCCTGCTCGCGCACGCACGTGAACTTGAGCCAGTCCGGCGATCGGCGGCCGGGCCGGTAGGGGGTGTCGGCACGCTTGGCGATCAGCCCCTCCCAGCCGCGCTCGCAGGCCTCCCGCAGGTAGGCCTCGCCGTCGGCGTTGCGGTGCGCGCAGAAGCGCAACGGCCCCCCGAAGTCCACGGCATTCAGCAGCACCCGCTTGCGGGCCCGCAACGGCAGCGGAGTCACGTCCTGGCCATCGACGGCCATCACGTCGAACAGGTAGAGGAACACCGGCACCCCCACGGCGCGGGCGCGGCCCGGGTCGGTGATGCCCAGCCGGGCCTGCAGCCGGGAGAAGCTGGTGGCGGCCCCGTCGAAGGCCACCACCTCGCCGTCGGCGACCAGGTCGGCCACCGCCTGGCTGTCCAGCGCCTCCACCAGTTCCGGGTAGGTGTCGTTGAGCGGCTTGCGGTTGCGCGAGTACAGCCGGGTCCGGCCGCCCTCCCGCACGACGACGACCCGCACCCCGTCCAGCTTGCGCTCGAAGATCCAGTCCGGGTCGGAGAAGTGGTCGGCGGTCAGGGTGGCCAGCATCGGCGCCACGAACCCGCCACTGGCTGTGCGCAGCAACTCCCGCTCGCCGGGCTCCAGCACGGCGAGTGGGTTCCCCGGCATCAGTGGTCCTCGTGGGTGCGCCCGCACCCCGACTCGGGTCGCGTCGTCGTCGGCATCCGCTCAGCCCGGCTCGCCGCGGGCCTTGCGGCGCAGCACCCAGGCCAGGTCGATCGCGGCGACGAGCGCGACCGCGCCCATCAGCCAGGCGAACCACGGCACGCCCAGGTAGAGGGCGAGGGCCAGGCCGATCAGGCAGGCCACCACCCCGAAGCCGGCGAGCCAGGCGCGCAGCGTGAGCGCGCTGCGCGCGGGAGCCGCACCGCCGAAGCCGGCGGTCGGATCGTGGTAGCCGGGTAGCCCCTGTTCGTACTCGCCGCGCTGCCGGCGTCGTCCGGGATCGGTCATCGCTGCTCGACCTCCTCCCTGTCTCGGATCGGTCGGCGTCAGTGGTTGCGCAAGGCGTCGATCAGCTGGTCCTTGCTCATGGTCGAGCGGCCGGAGATGCCGACTTTCTTCGCCCGCTGGTACAGCTCGTCGCGGGTCATGTCGTCGTAGCTGGACGACGAGCCGCCGCGCTTGGCCACCTTGCTGCGGCCCTGCCCTGCCGAGGCGTTGGCGATCCGGGCGGCCTTCTCCGTGGAGGCGCCCGACTTGCGTACCTCGCGGTAGGTCTTCTCGTCCTTGATGCTCGGGTTCGGCACGGTCCCTCCCTTCCGATCAGGGCGGATACCCGCAGGACAATGCCTGTAACCGGGCGCGCGCCCACGGGGTCGGTCGTGAGTGCTGCGCCGTGCTCTAGCACGGCGCAGCACTCACAGCCGGATCCGGGCGCCGGTCGGGTCGTGGAGTGGGCCGGCGGCCACCGTCCCGTTGACCCAGGTGCCGTCCACCTGCACGGCGAGCGGGGTGCCGGGTCCGGCCGCGACCGGCAGGTAGGCGTACGCGATCGAGCGGGCCACCGTGTAGCCGTAGCCACCGGAGGTCACGCCGGAGACGACGTCGGCCCGCGGGTCGGCGCCCAGCCGCACGGGTTCGCCGCCGAGCGCGACGGCGTGCGGGTCGTCCAGCATCAGGCAGCGCAGCCGGCGGCTGATCCCGCGGGCCCGGGCCGCGTGCAGCGCGGCGGCCCCGGCGAAGTCGGCGCCCTGGCGGACCGCGAACGCCAGCCCGGCCTCGTCCGGGGTGGTGTCCGGGCCGATGTCACTCCCCCAGGCCCGGTAGCCCTTCTCCAGCCGCAGGCTCTCGATGGCCCGGTAGCCGCCCGGCTGGGCGCCGGTCGCGGCCAGGGTCGACCACAGCGCGGCCCCGTACTCGGTCGAGCAGTGCAGCTCCCAGCCCAGCTCGCCGACGTAGGTCACCCGCAGCGCCCGCACCGGCACGTCGCCGACGGTGGTCTCGCGCATGGTCAGGAACGGGAAGTCGGCGGTGGCCAGCGACGCCGGGGTGAGCGGGGCGAGCAGCTCGCGGGCCTGCGGCCCCCAGAGCCCGAAACAGGCCCAGCCGCCGGTGACGTCCGCGATGCGCACGTCCTGGCCGCCGGCCCGGGCCTGGCCGCGCAGCCAGCCCAGGTCGTGCGGGCCCAGCGCGGTGCCGGTGATCACCAGGAACTCGTCCGGGGCCACCCGGGTCAGGGTGACGTCGAGCTCGATGCCGGCGCGCTCGTTCAGCGCCTGGGTGTAGGTGACCGTGCCGGGTGCACGGTCCACCCGGCCGGCGAACGCGTAGGCGCAGAAGGCGGCCGCGTCGGCGCCGGTGATCTCGATGGCCGCGAACGAGCTCTCGTCGAACAGCCCGGCCCGCTCGCGCACCGCCTCGTGCTCGGTCTGCACGCACGGCGACCACTCCCGCCCGGCCCAGCCGCGCGGGCGCAGCCCCTCCGAGCCCGGCACGGAGTAGTGGTTCACCCGCTCCCACCCGGCCTTCTCGCCGAACACCGCGCCGTGCGCGGCGTGCCACGGGTAAGCCGGCGAGGTGCGGAGCGGTCGCCCGGCCGCCCGCTCCGCGGCCGGGTACCGGATGTCGTAGTAGGACTCGTAGTTCTCGGTGACCCGGGCCAGCGTGTAGCCCGGGGAGCGGTAGTGGGCCCCGAACCGGCGCACATCCATGTGCCACAGGTCCATGCCCGGGTCGCCGTCGAGGACCCAGGCGGCCAGCGCCCGGCCGACCCCGCCGGCCCCGGCGATGCCGTGCGCGCAGAACCCGGCGGCGACGTAGAAGCCGGGCACCTCCGTCTCGCCCAGGCAGAACTCGTTGTCCGGGGTGAAGGCCTCCGGCCCGTTGATCATCGTGGCGACCCCGGTGTCGGCCAGTACCGGCACCCGGACCTGCGCGTTGGCCACGATCTCGGTGAACCGGTCCCAGTCCGGCGTCAGCAGGCGTGCGTTGAAGTCGGCCGGGATGGCGTCGTAGGACCGGGCGGTGGCCGTCCACGGGGCGCTCTGCCGCTCGTACCCGCCCATCACCAGGCCGTCGATCTCCTGCCGGTAGTAGACCAGCAGGTCCGGGTCGCGCAGCGAGGGCAGCGGGTCCGGGCCCAGCGTGCCGGCCGGCAGCGGCGCGGTGACCACGTACTGGTGCGACATCGGGACCACGGGGATCCGCACCCCGACCAGCCGCGCGATCTCGGCGGCGAACATCCCACCGCAGTTGACCACCACCTCGCAGGACACGTCACCGCGGTCGGTGCGGACCCGCCGCACGTGGCCGCCGGGGTCCAGGTCGATGCCGGTCACCCGGGTGCGCTGGGCGATCGTCACGCCGCCGGCCCGGGCCCGCGCGGCCAGCGCGGAGCACAGCCGGGCCGGGTCGACGTGCCCGTCGGTCGGGGTGAACGCGGCGCCGAGCACGCCGTCGGTGGACATCAGCGGGAACAGCTTGGCTGCCTCGTCAGCCGAGAGCAGGTGCAGCGGCAGCCCGGAGCGCTGCGCCCACCCGGCCTGCCGGCGCAGCTCCTCCATCCGGGCCGGCGACGACGCCAGCCGCAACGAGCCCGACGGCACCCAGCCGGGCGCGTGCTCGGTGCCCTCCAGCTCGGCGTACAGCTGCGCCGAGTAGACGTTCATGCTGGTCAGTACCGGGTCCGAGCGCAGCTGCCCGACCAGCCCCGCGGAGTGGAACGTCGAGCCGCTGGTCAGCTCGGAGCGCTCGACGAGCAGCACGTCGCGCTCGCCGCGCTCGGCGAGGTGGTGGGCGACACTCGCCCCGCCCACCCCACCGCCGATGATCACGATCCGGGCCCGGTCGGGAAGCGCGTCCGCCACGCGCCGAGCCTAGGGCGTGTCGCGCTGATCGATCAGCGTGCCCAGCAGGTCGACGATCTGCTGCTGGCCCGCGGCCGCGGCGTCGAGTCGGCCGCGCATCTCGGCGAACCCGCGGTCGACGTGCTCACGAAGATCGTTCTGGTCTGCGCGCATCGCGTTGAAGCTGGCCGTGGTCGCCTGGCGGAAGTCGCGGATCTCACCGCGTATCTGCTCGACGTCGCGATCGGCCCCGCCGGCCAGCACCCGGGCCGCGGTCGCGTCGTGCTCGCTGTGCCGGACCCGCGCCCGCAGCTCCTGAACCTCGGACTCCAAGGCGGAGACCCGCGGCTCCAGGGCGTCGGGCTCGGGCATGCCGGACATGCTATCGGGCCCGATCCTGGGGCAGGACCGGTTCGCGACGTTGCCTAGCATCGACCCGTGACGGACCCGGAGCTCGACGAGCTGCTCGACTCCCTGCCGGTCACCGCCGGTCGGCCGCGCACGGTCGAGGACCTGCCGGGCGGGTTGACCAACCGCAACCTCAAGGTGACCACGCCGGCCGGCACCGTGGTCGTGCGCATCCCGGCCCCGGGACCGAGCCTGCTGGGCATCGACCGGGACCACGAGTACGCCAACTCGACGGCGGCCGCCGCGGCCGGGGTCGGGGCACCGGTGCTGCACTACCGGCCCGGGACCGGGCTCGTGGTGGGGTACCTGCCGGGACGCACGCTGACCGACGCCGACCTGCACGACCCGGACGTGCTGCGCCGGGTCGCGGCGGCCTGCCGGCAACTGCACGCCGGGCCGCGGTTCGCGAACGACTTCGACATGTTCGAGGTGCAGGCCCGGTACCGGCGGATCGTGGCCGAGCACGGGTTCCGGCTGCCGCCGCGCTACGACGAGTTCGCCCCCGTCGTCGCCGACATCAGGACGGTGTTGGGCCCGCGGGTCGGCACGGTGCCCTGCCACAACGACCTGCTCGCCGAGAACTTCCTCGCCTGCGACGACGGTCGCGGGGGCGAGCGGGTGCGGATCATCGACTACGAGTACGCCGGGAACAACGACCCCTGCTTCGAGCTGGGCAACATCTGGAGCGAGGCCACGCTGCCGCCGCGGCTGCTGGACGTGCTGGTCACCGCGTACTTCGGCGGGCCCCGGCCGGCACAGGTGGCCCGGGCCCGGCTGTTCGGCCTGGTCGCCAAGTACGGCTGGATGCTGTGGGCGGCGATCCAGGACGGATCCAGCCCGCTGGACTTCGACTTCTGGTCCTGGGGCCTGCAGAAGTACGAGCGGGCGGTGGCCGAGTTCGACGGGTCCGAGCTT
Source organism: Pseudonocardia sp. (assembly GCA_035557575.1). Taxonomy (GTDB): domain Bacteria; phylum Actinomycetota; class Actinomycetes; order Mycobacteriales; family Pseudonocardiaceae; genus Pseudonocardia. The sequence goes on from DATMDS010000251.1 coordinate 5,919, forward strand.
CGGGGGTTGCTGGCCGCGGCCGCGAAACCCGACTCATGGACAGGCGACCCTGGTTAGTCGTGGTTCGGAGGTGTCCGCCTTCCTCGCGGGCCGCCAGGCGATAGCGTCGCCGGCACCGCAGGGCACCGCGCCCGCGGCCGGATCTCTGGGAGGGCCCATGGCCACGCGGCAGGGCATGCTCACGATCGAGCAGCTCACGGCCATGGTCGACGACGACTCGATCGACACGGTGCTGCTCGCGTTCACCGACATGCAGGGCCGGCTGCAGGGCAAGCGCTGCGCCGCCCGCTACTTCCTGGACGAGGTGGTGCCGCACGCCGCGGAGGCGTGCAACTACCTGCTCGCGGTGGACGTCGACATGAACACCGTCGACGGCTACGCGATGTCGAGCTGGGAGCGCGGCTACGGCGACATGGTGCTGGCCCCGGACTGGTCGACGCTGCGGCTGCTGCCCTGGCACGAGGCGACCGCGCTGGTGCTCTGCGACGTGCAGTGGGCCGACCGGTCCCCGGTCGTCGCCTCCCCGCGGCAGGTGCTGGCGCGCCAGCTGGACCGGTTGGCCGAGCGCGGCCTGGTCGCCGACGTCGGCACCGAGCTGGAGTTCATGCTGTTCACCGACTCCTTCGACACCGCGTGGCGCAAGGACTACCGCGGCCTCGAGCCGGCCAACCTGTACAACGTGGACTACTCGCTGCTGGGCACCGCGCGCGTCGAGCCGGTGCTGCGGCGCATCCGCAACGGCATGGCCGGCGCCGGCATGGTCGTCGAGTCGGCCAAGGGCGAGTGCAACCTCGGCCAGCACGAGATCGCCTTCCGCTACGCCGACGCGATGACCACGTGCGACAACCACGCCATCTACAAGACCGGCGCCAAGGAGATCGCGGACCAGGCCGGGATGGCGCTGACGTTCATGGCCAAGTACGACGAGCGCGAGGGCAACTCCTGCCACATCCACATCTCGCTGCGCTCGCCGGACTCGGGTGCGGTGTTCGCCGGCGGTGCTGATGCCGGCTCCGCCGGTGCTACGCCGGGTGCCGAGCACGGGTTCTCCCCGCTGTTCGAACACTTCGTCGCCGGGCAGCAGGCCTGCCTGCGCGAGCTCAGCTGCTTCTACGCACCGAACATCAACTCCTACAAGCGCTACGCCGCCGGGTCGTTCGCGCCGACCGCGGTGGCCTGGGGCATGGACAACCGGACCTGCGCGCTGCGCGTGGTCGGGCACGGCCCGTCGCTGCGGGTGGAGAACCGGGTGCCCGGCGGGGACATGAACCCCTACCTCGGGGTGGCGGCGCTGATCGCGGCCGGGCTGCACGGCATCGAGAACGAGCTGCCGCTGGAGCCGGAGCTGCGCGGCAACGCCTACACCGCCGACGCCCCGCGGGTGCCCACCACGCTGCACGAGGCGGCGGCGCTGTTCGCCGACTCGGCGGTGGCGCGCGAGGCGTTCGGGACCGAGGTGGTCGAGCACTACAGCAACGCGGCGCGGGTCGAGCTGGCCGCGTTCGACGCGGCGGTCACCGACTGGGAACGTCGGCGTGGGTTCGAGAGACTCTGAGCGCGGAAGTGCGCTGCCGGGCAGGAACGCAGCGGAGCACATCCGGCCGCTGATCGGACTGACCAGCTACGGCGAGCGCGCCGCGTTCGGCGTGTGGGACGTCGACTCCGTGCTGCTGCCGCGCACCTACCCGGACATGGTGATCGACGCCGGCGGGATCCCGGTGCTGCTGCCCCCCCGGGTGGAGGCGGCCGCCGCGGTGGACCGGCTGGACGGCGTGGTGCTGGCCGGCGGGGCCGACATCGGCGCGCACCACTACGGGGCGCTGCCGCACCCGCGCGCCGGCGCGCCGCGGCCGGACCGCGACGAGACCGAGCTGGCCGTGCTGCGGCGCGCGCTGGAACGGGACATCCCGGTGCTCGGCGTGTGCCGCGGGGCGCAGCTGCTCAACGTGGCCCTCGGCGGCACCCTGAACCAGCACCTGCCGGAGGCGGTCGGCCACGACGGGCACAACCCCCGGCCCGGCACGTTCGGCACCGTGACGGTGACGCTGGCGGCGGACGGGCGGGTCGGAGCCCTGCTCGGGTCGACCGTGCAGGCCCAGTGCCATCATCATCAGGCCATCGACCGGCTGGCCGACGGGCTGGTGGTCACGGGCCGGGCCGCCGACGGCACGATCGAGGCGGTCGAGCTGGCCGGGCACCCGTTCGTGCTCGGCGTGCAGTGGCACCCGGAGCAGGACGACCTGCGGTTGTTCAGCGCGCTCGTCGCGGCGGCGCTCGGCACGACGAAGGAGACGGGATGACGGCGCAGCAGCGGTTCGCGGGCCGCACCGCAGTGATCACCGGCGGCGGCAGCGGGATCGGGTTGGCCAGCGTCCGCCGGCTCGCCGCGGAGGGGGCCCGGGTGGTGGTGGCCGACATCGACCCCACCGCAGGCCAGGCCGCCGCCGACGAGGTGGGCGGGCTGTTCGTGCGCACCGACGTGACGGTGGAGGAGGAGGTCGGCGCGCTGTTCACGGCCGCGGTCGAGGCCTTCGGCGGCGTGGACGTCGCGTTCAACAACGCCGGCATCTCCCCGCCGGAGGACGACTCGATCCTGACCACCGGGCTGGACGCCTGGTGGAGGGTGCAGGAGGTCAACCTGACCTCGGTGTACCTGTGCTGCCGTGCGGTGATCCCGCACATGCAGCGGGCCGGCCGCGGTTCGATCATCAACACCGCGTCGTTCGTGGCCACGATGGGCTCGGCCACCTCGCAGATCTCCTACACCGCGTCCAAGGGCGGGGTGCTGGCCATGTCCCGGGAGCTCGGGGTGCAGTTCGCGCGGGAGGGCATCCGGGTGAACGCGCTGTGCCCGGGGCCGGTCTCCACGCCGCTGCTGCAGACGCTGTTCGCGGCCGACCAGGAGCGGGCGCAGCGACGGCTGGTGCACGTGCCGATGGGCCGCTTCGCCCAGCCCGCGGAGATCGCGGCCGCGGTGGCGTTCCTGGGCAGCGACGACGCCTCGTTCATCACCGCCTCGACCTTCCTGGTCGACGGCGGCATCTCCGGGGCCTACGTGACCCCGCTCTGATCCCGTCCGCCCGGCGCGGCCGGGGGGTTCGGTGCAACCAAGGTATGCCTATGCTCACCCGGTGACCTCGGGGCCGCCACAGACGCCGGACGGGACAGCGCCGACCGGGCCCCGTCCGGACGGCCTGGACGGCCTCGGGCTGCATCTCGGCTACCACGACCGCGCGGTCGTGCACGGGGCCGACGTCCGGCTCCGGGCCGGGCGGGTCACCGCGCTGGTCGGTCCCAACGGCAGCGGCAAGTCCACGCTGCTGCGCGCGTTGGCCCGGCTGCACCGCCCGATCGCGGGTGAGCTGCGGCTCGGCACCGGCACCGGCCGGGTCGACGCGCTCGCCCTCGGCGCCCGTGACTTCGCCCGTCAGGTGACGCTGCTGGCCCAGAGCCGACCGACGCCGGCCGGGCTGTCGGTGCGCGACGTCGTCGGTTTCGGACGGCACCCGCACCGCGGCCGCTGGCGCGAGGGCGACCCGGGCGGGCCGGCCGCGATCACCCACGCGATGGCCCTGACCCGGGTCGAGGATCTGGCCGACCGCCCCGTCGACGAGCTGTCCGGCGGCCAGCTGCAGCGGGTCTGGTTGGCCTGCTGCCTCGCCCAGGACACCGGCGTGCTGTTGCTGGACGAGCCGACGACGTTCCTCGACCTGCGCTTCCAGGTGGAGCTCCTGGACCTGGTCCGCGACCTGGCCGATGCCGGTCGGGTGGCCATCGGGCTGGTCCTGCACGACCTGGACCAGGCCGCGGCGGTCGCCGACGAGCTGGTGCTGCTCGACCGCGGCCGGATCCGGGCGTGCGGGCCGCCGGCCCACGTGCTGAGCGCCGAGCTGCTCACCGAGGTCTACGGCATCCGCGTCGACGTGGACCACGACCCGCGCACCGGATCCGTGCGCACCCGCCCGGTCGGACGACACGGCCCGCGCACCGCCCTGTCCGCAACGAAAGGTTCCTGATGACGTCCCGACCTCGCGCCCTCCTCGGCGCCCTGATCGGCACGCTGGCCGTGCTGCTGAGCGCGTGCGGCACCACCGAACCACCCGGCCCCGCGCCCGCCCCCACGACCGCGGCCACCGGGCCGATCACCCTCACCGACTCCCGGGGCGAGGAACTGACCCTGCCCGGCCCGGCCACCCGGGTGGTCGGCCTCGAGTGGAACGTCGTCGAGCACGCGGTGTCGCTCGGGGTGATGCCGGTCGGGGCCGCGGACGTCGCCGGGTACACCCAGTGGGTCAAGGCCGAGCCGCTGGACGCCACGGTGGCCGACGTGGGGCTGCGCGGGGAGCCCAGCATCGACTCCATCGCCGCCCTGCGGCCCGACGTGGTGCTGGCCACCGACGAGCTGCCGGACACGGCGGTCGCCCAGATCGAGGCGTTCGCGCCGGTGGCGTTCGTGGCCGGCGGCGACGGCAAGGACGGCATCGGTCAGATGCGCCGCAACCTGGAGTTCGTGGCCACGGTGACCGGCAAGCAGGCCGAGGCGGCCGCGATGCTGTCCACTTTCGACGCGGCGCTGGCCGACGGCCGGTCCCGGCTCGCCGCCAGGGCGGGTCAGAGCTTCGTGTTCGCCGACGCCTACGTCGAGAGCAGCCAGGTGTCGATCCGGCCGTACGCGAAGGGCTCGCTGATCTCCGACGTCACCGAGCAGCTGGGGTTGTCCAACGCCTGGGCCGAGCCCGGCGACGCGCTCTACGGGCTGGGCGAGACCGACGTCGAGGGCCTGACCACGGTCGGTGAGGCGAACAACTTCCTCTACATCGCCAACGACGGCGACGGCGGCGACCCGTACACCACGGCGCTGGCCGACAACGCGGTGTGGACCTCGCTGCCCTTCGTGCAGGCGGGCAACGTACACCGGCTGCCCGACGGCATCTGGATGTTCGGTGGCCCGACCTCGATGACGCGCTACGTCGACGCGGTCGTGGCCGCGCTCGGCTCCTAGCGCCGTTGCCCACCGCCGGCGGAGCGAGCGGCACCGTCGCACCCCGGCGTGCGCAGGTGCCGATCGCCTCGGGGCGGCCGTGGGGGGTGGCGGCGGTGGCCGGGGTGGGCTCGGCCGTCGCGGTGCTGCTGGCGGCGGTGCACCTGACCCAGGGCACGGCCGACGTCGGCTTCGGCGACCTCGTGCGGGTGCTGCTCGACGGCGGGGGCAGCGAGCAGGAGGTCGCGGTCGTGGTCGCGTCCCGAGTACCGCGACTGCTGGCCGGGCTGCTGGTCGGGGTGGCGCTCGGGCTGTCCGGGGCCGCCCTGCAGTCGATCGCGCGCAACCCCCTCGCGGCTCCGGACACGCTCGGGGTCGACTCCGGCGCCTACCTGCTGCTGGTGTTGGCCATCGCGCTGCGCTGGGCGCTTCCGGTGCCCTTCGTCGGCGGGTTGGCCTTCCTCGGTGGGCTGGCCGCCGCGGGACTGGTGCTGACCCTGGCCTCCGGCGCCGGCAGCGGGCCGACCCGGCTGGTGCTCGCCGGGTCGGCGATCGCGATGGCGCTGGACTCGGTCACGGTCACGCTGCTGCTGCTGTACCGCACCGAGACCACCGGCCTGTTCGCCTGGGGCAGCGGTTCGCTGGGGCAGTACGGCCTGTCGTCGCTGACCTGGATGGGGCCGCTGGTACTGCTGGCCGCGGGTGGCTTGGTGGCCATGGCCGGGCGGCTGGACATCCACGGCCTCGGCGACGACGCCGCGGCGGTGCTCGGGATGAACCCGCGCCGCATCCGGCTGGTCGTGGTGTTGCTCGCGGTGCTGCTCGCCGCGGCGTCGGTGACGGTGGCCGGCCCGGTCGGCTTCGTCGGGCTGGCCGCGCCGGCCATCGTGCGGCTGCTCGGGGCCCGGGTACCGGGCCTGCTGCGGCACCGGGCGCTGCTGCCGGTGTCGGCGCTCTCGGGCGTCGTCGTGGTGCTCGGCGCCGACGTGCTCGTGCGCTCCGCGCTGGGTGCTCAGGTGGGCGGCATCGAGGTGCCGACCGGCGTGGTCACGGCGCTGTTCGGCGCGCTGTTCCTGATCGCGTTGGCCTGTCGTTTCCGCAGCTCCGGCCCGGTGCGCCCAGCCCCGGCCGCGCGCTCGTCACGGCTGAGGGGGCGCACCGGGTTCGGCGCGGTGCTGGTGCTCGGTGTCGCGGCGCTCGGGGCGGTCGCGGTGGGCGCGCTGCTGCTCGGCGACGCGCTGCTGCGCACCGGCGACCTGGCCAACTGGTTCACCGGTCAGGCCGGCCCGATCGTCACCTACGTGCTGGACGCGCGGGTGCCGCGGGTGCTCGCCGCGCTGGTGGCCGGGGCGGCGCTCGCGGTCGCCGGAGCGGTCATCCAGTCCTGCTGCCGCAACCCGCTGGCCGAGCCGGGCATCCTCGGCGTGACCAGCGGCGCCGGCCTGGGCGCGATCGTGGCCATCACGCTGCTCCCGGCGGCCAGCACCTGGATGATCACGGGCTCGGCGTTGGCCGGGGCCGCGGTGGCGTCCGTGCTGGTGTTCGGGCTGGCGGTGCGCGGCGGGCTGGAGTCCGACCGGCTGGTGCTGATCGGCGTGGGGGTGGCGGCCGCGGCGGACGCGCTGATCACCGTGGTCATCGTCCTGACCGACCCGTGGAGCATCGCCAAGGCGCTGACCTGGTTGTCCGGCTCGACCTACGGGCGCACGCTGCCGCAGGTCGTGCCGGTGGCGGTGACCCTGCTGCTGGCCTGGCCGCTGCTCTGGCGTGCGCACCGCACGCTGGACCTGCTCGCCGTCGACGACGACACCCCGCGGGTGGTCGGGGTCCGGCTGCAGCACGCCCGCCCGCTGCTGCTCGGCCTGGCCTGCCTGCTCACCGCGACCGCCGTCGCCGCGGTCGGGGTGATCGCGTTCGTCGGGCTGGTCGCGCCGCACGCCGCCCGAGCGCTGGCCGGGGCCCGGCACGCGCGGGTGCTGCCGGTGACCGTCGTGCTCGGCGGCCTGCTGGTGTCGGTGGCCGACACCCTCGGCCGCACGGTGATCGCCCCCGGGCAGCTGCCGGCCGGACTGCTGGCCGCGCTGGTCGGGACCCCGTACTTCGTCTGGCTGCTCTGGCGATCCCGCACCGCCCGCTGATCGCCCGCCGGGTCCGGCAGACCGGGCGGTGAACTCAGCCCTTGACCAGCCTGCCCAGCATCGCCGGCAGCGGCGCCGCGTGCACCACGGCCAGCCGCTGGGTCGAGCGGGTGATCGCCACGTACAGGTCGTTGGTCCCGCGCGGGCTCTCGGCCAGCAGCTCCGCCGGCTCGACCACCACGACGGCGTCGAACTCCAGGCCCTTCGCCGAGCTGATCGGCAGCACCACCACCGGCGACGTCAGGTCCACGTCCGGGTCGGGCGGGCCGTCGGGGGTGTCCGGGCCCGGGTCCGGGGGCGCGCCGAGCAGGCGTTCGCGCAGCGCGGGCACCCGCGCCGACGGGGTGAGCACCGCGGTCCGCCCCTCCCCCACCGCACCGGCCTCCTCGGCCAGCACCTTCGCCACCTCGTCGTCGAGCTCGGCCGCGCCGTCCACCCGGATCGCCCGCGGCGGCATCCCGGTGCTGCGCACCGAGCGCGGCGGGGTCAGCCCGGGTTCGATCACGGTCAGCACGTCGTCGGCCACGTCGGCGATCTCCGACGGCGTCCGGTAGTTGACCGTCAACTGCTCCAGCCGCCACCGGTTGGCCACGTACGGGGAGAGCACCTCACCCCAGGACGACGCCCCGGCCAGGTCACCGGTCTGCGCGATGTCCCCGACCAGCGTCATCGACCGGCTCGGGCACCGGCGCATGATCAGCCGCCAGGCCATCGGGGACAGCTCCTGGGCCTCGTCGACGATCACGTGCCCGTAGGTCCACTCCCGGTCGGCTGCCGCGCGGTCGGCGGTGGAGTCGTAGCGGCGCGCCCGCTGCCGCTCGGCCAGCCGGTCGGCGTCCACGATGTCGGTGGCCCGCAGCAGCTCCGGATCCAGGTCCTCCTCCAGGTCCAGCACGTCCAGCACGCCCTGCGCGTAGGCCACCTCCTCGCGCAGTGCCTCCGCCTCCCGGGCCGCCGCCTCGGAGCCGTCGTCGCCGAGCAGCTCGGCCGCCTCGTCGAGCAGCGGAACGTCGGCCGGGGTCCAGCGCAGCCCGGGTGCCATGTCGTCGGCCGGCGCGGCGCGCACCAGCAGGTCCCGGTCGGCGACCGGCAGCCTGCGGGCCACCGAGTGCAGCCGCCGGGGATCGGCGAACAGCTCGGTGAGCAACTGCTCGGCGGACAGCGTCGGCCACAGCGTGTCCAGCTCACGGGTCAGCGGGCGGCTCTCGGCCAGCTCGTCGCGGATGTCGGAGAGGTCGGCGGCGTCCAGCAGGCCGCGGCCGCCGAGGGACTGCGCCACCTGCTGGGCCAGCAGCCGCACCGCCTCCCGGTGGAAGATCCGCTTGGCCTCGTTGTGCGGCCGCCGCGAGCGCCGGGCCCGGGTGCGGGCCTGGTTGGCGATGTCCCGGTCCAGCCGCACCCGCTGCTGCTCCACGACCAGCTCGATCGGCCGGCGCGGTAGCTCCTGCCGGTTGCGCACGGCGGCCGCGATCACGCCGGCCATCTCCGCGCGACCCTTGACCGCCGCGGTCGCCGCCGGCTCCTGGCGGCGCGCGTCCAGCCCGGGGAACAGCTGCCCGACCGTGCCGAGCACGACACTGGTCTCCCCCAGCGACGGCAGCACCTGCCCGATGTAGCGCAGGAACGTGGGGTTGGGCCCCACCACCAGCACGCCGCGGCGGGCCAGCCGGTCCCGGTGCGTGTAGAGCAGGTACGCCGCCCGGTGCAGCGCGACGGCAGTCTTGCCGGTGCCGGGGCCGCCCTGCACCACCAGCACCCCGGACGGCTTCGAGCGGATGATCGAGTCCTGCTCGGCCTGGATCGTGGCCACGATGTCCGACATCCGCCCGGTGCGGTGCGCGCCCACCGCGGCCAGTAGCGCCGCCTCGCTGGTCAGGCCGCTGGACTGGGACGCGGCGTGGGCGTCGGCCAGGTCGAGCACCTCGTCGTCGATCGCGACGACCTCGCGGCGCCGGGTGCGCAGGTGGCGGCGCCGGCGCATGCCCTCGGGGGACGCCGCGGTCGCGGTGTAGAACGGCCGCGCCGCCGGGGCCCGCCAGTCCATCAGCAGCGGCTCGTACTCGTGGCTCTCGTCGAGCAGCCCGATCCGGCCCACGTAGTGCCGCTCGCCGTCGTCGGCGTCGAGCCGGCCGAACGCCAGTCCGTGCTCGGCGGCGCGCAGCGCGGCCAGCCGGTCGGTGTACATGGCCGCTGCCGCGTCCCGCTCGGTCAGCGCCTGCGGGGTGCCCACGGTCTCGTCGCGCAGCACCCCTTGCAGCCGGCGGGCGGTGTCGGCGCGGCGGTTGTCGAGCTGGTCGTAGAGCATCGCGACGTAGTGCCGCTCGTGCTCGATCCCGTCGTCGTCCGCCACCTGGGCGTCGCTGCTCCCGGGGGACGTGCTGTTGGACACCGGCGGATCACCTTCGCGGTCGTGGCAAGCGGAAGAGGCGACTTACGAACGTACCAGCGCACCGGTGTCGAACTCGACCGAATGCCCGACCGGTGACACAGGACTGCCACGGTTCACCGGCCGGACCGTGTACGTGCTGGCCCGCCTACCCGACCGGGTGCGGCCCCTCCGCGAACTCCTCGACGACCTTCGCGCAGAAGGCGGGCAGGTCGTCGGGGTTGCGGCTGGTCACCAGGCCGTGGTCGACGACGACCTCCTCGTCCACCACCGAGGCGCCCGCGTTGCGCAGGTCGGTCCACAGGCTCGGGTACGAGGTCAGCCGTCGACCGCGGGCCAGGTCGGCGTCGATCAGCGTCCACGGTGCGTGGCAGATCGCCCCGACCGGCTTGCCGGCCCGGAAGATGTCCTGCACGAAGCCGCGAACGTCCGGGTCGGCGCGCAGCTTGTCGGCGTTCACGGTGCCGCCGGGCATCAGCAGCGCGTCGTAGTCCGCGGCTGCGGCCTCCTTCGCGGTGCGGTCCACCGGGAAGGTGTCGGCCGGCTCGATGTCGTGGTTCATCGCCTGCAGCGTGCCCGGCTCCAGCGAGATGATTTCCGTCTGGGCGCCCTCCGCGGTGACCGCGTCCCGCGGCTCGGTGAGCTCCACTTGCTCGACGCCGTTGGTCGCCAGGATCGCGATCCGCTTGCCCTGCAGCTTGCCTGCCATCCTCGTCCTCTCTCGGTTGCCAGCAACGCCCTGAGGCGTACCCGGGGTGCGGCCGGGGTACGCGTGGCTCGTGAGCGAATTCAGCAAGGGTGATCGGGTGCGCTGGCGCAGCCACGGCGGCACCGCCGTGGGCGAGGTGATCCGCAAGATCACCGAGGACACCGAGGCCGGCGGCCGCACCGTGCGCGCGTCCGCCGACGAGCCGCAGTACCTGGTGCGCAGCGACAAGAGCGGCGGCGAGGCGGTGCACAAGCCGTCGGCGCTCGAGAAGGCCTGATCGCCTGGCGCGGTCCGGTGCGTGCTGCTGGTCAGCGGCTCCGGATGAGCCGAACCACCGCCCGCTCCACGGCCGCCCGGGTCGCGTCGTCGGTCAGGTCCGGCAGCGCGGTGCTCCCCTCCAGCGCGCGCAGCGCGGTGAGCACGGTGCGGCCCTCCGCGAAGCGGTCCAGCACCCGGGGATCCACGTAGGACGCCCTGGCCACGGTCGGCGTGTTGCCCAGGTGCGACGCCACCTCCTTGATGGCGTTGTTGATCACGCGCTTGCGAGCGCGCTCCGCCCGTGGCACCCCGCCCTGGGCCGCCCCGGCGGCCAGCGTCACCGCGGCCAGCACCGTGGCGTTCCAGGTGCGCAGGTCCTTGCAGGTGTACTGGTCACCGGCCAGCTCCTTGACCGCCGCGTTGAGGTCCTCGGCGCGCACGTCGTGCCAGATCCGCCCGGTTCGGTAGGCGAGCAGGTCGTCACCGCCGCCGCGGCGGCGCAGCAGCGAGCACACCAGCCTGTGCAGCAGCGGGTCCCGCAGCGCCAACGCCCGCGGAATCCCGCCCTTCGCCGTGTAGGCGAACAGCACCGCACCGCGCTTGACGGTCACGTGCTCCCGGCGCAGCGTGGCCAGCCCGAACGTGCCGTCCTCGTCGTCGTCGCCCGGCGCGTACTCCTCGCCGCCGGGCCGGAACACCCCGAGGTCCAGCATCCGCACACCGGCCGCCAGCACCCGGTCACGGGTCAGGCCGGGCTCGGCCAACCGGGCCACCACCCGCTCGCGGACCGCGGGCAGCCGGCGCCCGAGGCTCAGCACGCGGTCGTGTTTGACCTGGTCCCGGGCGACCCGCCAGTCCTCGTGGTAGCGGTACTGGCGGCGACCGGCCGCGTCGACGCCCACCGCCTGGATGTGGCCGGTCGGGTCCGGGCAGATCCACACGTCCTGCCAGGCCGGCGGAATGACCAGCGCCTTGATCCTGGCGAGCTGCTGCGGATCCCTGATCGGCTGCCCGTCGACGTCCAGGTAGCTCCAGCCGCGCCCCCGCCGGCGCCGACCCAGCCCGGGCGAGTTCGGATCGACCCGGACGAGGCCGTCCGGGGCCTCGATCGGTCCCGGACCGGCCAAGTCAGGCCCCGACCGGGCTGTCGGCGTGCTCCCGGCAGGTCAGTGCCTCGGGGCGGGCTTCCAGGCGCTCCTCGTCGATGGCCTGGCCGCACACCGCGCACGAGCCGTAGCTGCCCTCGTCGATCCGGTTCAGCGCGTCCAACACGCTGCGCCGCTGCCCGGCCACCGTGTCGGCCAGCAGCTCCGCGTCCATCGTGTCGGCCACGTCGGTGCCGTAATCGCCGGGGTGCTGGCTCAACGCCCCCTCGCGGTCGCCGTCGACGGTGTCGGCGCGGGCTTCCGCGGCGAACCGGGCGCGTTCGTCCAGCTCGGTCAGCTCGGCGGTGAGCAGTTCACGGGCGCGTTCGGGGTTCACGACGCTTCCTCTCGGTTCGGGGGAGCCAGCCCCCAGGTACCCCGGCCGGAGCGCCGTGAACCTCCCGCGATCAGTGATCCGGCTCGGGCCGCTCAGCTCCCCGGGTGCCGGGCCCGCGGCGCCCGACCGAACGGCTGCTCCACCGGCTCCACGTAGTCCGGAGCGGGAATCGAGCGGGTCACCGGGTCCTCGGCCAACGCCACCGGTTCCCCGTGGTGCCGCAGCCGCATCGGAGGCCCGCTGACCAACCGGTACTCCACCTCGTCCGCGGTGATCGTGACGCGCAGCTGCCGGCCCTGCCAGAGCAGCCCGAACGACAGCCGGGACAGCGCCGGGGGCAGCCGGGGCGCGAACCGCAGCCCGGTCGAGTCGCAGCGCATCCCGCCGAACCCGACCACGACCGCGGTCCAGGTGCCGGCCATGGACGCGATGTGCACGCCGTGGTCGGAGTTGCCGGCCAGGTCGTTGAGGTCGACCAGCGCGGCCTCGGCCAGGTAGTCGTAGGCCAGGTCCAGGTGCCCGGTCCAGGCCGCGACGACCGCCTGGGAGCACGCCGACAGCGAGGAATCCCGGACCGTGATCGCCTCGTAGTAGGCGAAGTTGCGGGCCATCTGGTCGGCGGTGAACGCGTCCGGCCGCAGCTGCATGGCCAGCACCAGGTCGGCCTGCTTGCAGACCTGCTTCCGGTACAGGTCGAAGTACGGCACGTTGAGCAGCAGCGGGTACATCTTGTCGGAGGTGTTCTCGAAGTCCCACACCTGGTGGTCGGTGAAGCCCTCGGCCTGCGGGTGCACCTGCAGGTGCTCGTCGTACGGGATCCGGATCGACGCCGCCGCGTCGCGCCAGCTGGCCATCTCCTCCGCGTTCACCCCGAGCCGGGCCGCCGCGCGGGCGTGCCGGGCCGCGGTGTCCGCGGCGACCCGCAGGTTCAGCTGCGCCATCAGGTTGGTGTAGACGTTGTTGTCCACGATCGCGGTGTACTCGTCCGGGCCGGTCACGCCGTCGATCCGGAACTCGCCCTTGGCGTCGTGATGGCCGAGCGAGCGCCACAGCCGGGCCGTGGCCACCAGCAGCTCCAGGCCGACCTCGCGCTCGAACTCGACGTCGCCGGTGGCGGCCACGTGCCGGCGCACGGCGTCGGCGATGTCGGCGTTGATGTGGAACGCCGCGGTGCCGGCCGGCCAGTAGCCGGAGCACTCCTGGCCGCGGATCGTCCGCCACGGGAACGCGGCGCCCTTGAGCCCCAGCTGCTCGGCCCGCTCGTAGGCCAGCGGCAGGATCGTCTGCCGCCAGCGCAGCGAGTCGGCCGCCGCTTCCGGGGCCAGGTGGGAGAGCACCTGCAGGCAGAAGGTCTCGGTGTCCCAGAAGGTGTGCCCGTCGTAGCCGTCGCCGGTCAGCCCCTTGGCCCCGATCGCCCGGCGCTCGGCCCTGGCCCCGGCCTGCAGCACATGGAACACGGCCAGCCGCACCGCCTGCTGCAGCTCGGCGTCGCCGTCGATCTCGACGTCGGCGGCCGCCCAGAAGTCGTCCAGGTACTGATGCTGCTCGGCGAGCAGCCCCTCCCAGCCGGTGAAACGGGCCGCGGCCAGCGCGGCCCGCACCTGGTCGTGCAGGGCCGGCTGGGAGCGGCGCGAGGACCAGCCGTAGGCCAGGTACTTGACGATCCGCATGCTCTCGCCGGGCTTCAGCCGGGTGATGATCGTGGTGCGGCCGATGTCCTCGGTGGCCTCGGAGGTCATCTTGTAGCCGTCCGGGCCGTGCACCTCGTGGTCCATCGCCGCGGCCACCCGCAGCCCGGACTTGCGGGTCTGGTGGATCAGGGTGGCGCCGGCCTCGTCGCTGCGGAACTGCTCGGACATCAGCGGGTCGGTGAGCGCCGCCTCCACCCGCGGGTCGGCGTCGGACCGCGCCGGCAGCTGCTCGTTGGCCACCAGCTCGGACTGCAGCACCAGCAGCGCCGGCGCGTCCAGCACCTCCACCTCGTAGCTGATGGCGGCGATCGCGCGCTGGGTCAGCGACACCATCCGGGTACTGCGCACCCGCACCGCGCGGCCGGCCGGCGAGGCCCACTCGACGTCGCGGGTCAGGGTGCCGGCCTGCATGTCCAGCACCCGCTCGTGCCGGCGCAGCTGCCCGTAGCGCAGGTCGAACGGCTCGTCCTCGACCAGCAGCCGGATCAGCTTGCCGTTGGTCACGTTGATGATCGTCTGTCCGGACTCCGGGTAGCCGTAGCCGCCCTCGGCGTAGGGCAGCGGCCGGGTCTCGTAGAAGGAGTTCAGGTAGGTGCCCGGGGTGGCGTGCGGCTCCCCCTCGTCGAGGTTGCCGCGCAGCCCGATGTGCCCGTTGGACAGCGCGAACACGGCCTCCACCTGGCCGAGCGCGTCGTGGTCCAGCCGCGGTTCGCGGACCAGCCAGGGTTCGACGGCGAACGGCCGGGACGGATCCGGGCTCACGCGGCACCACCGCGAACCGGGTCGGCGTCGAGCAGGTCGGCCAGGTCGGCGACGACGACGTCGGCGCCGTGCGCACGCAGGGCGTCGGCCTGCCCGAGCCGGTCCACGCCGACCACGAACCCGAAGCCGCCCGCCCTGCCGGACTCGACACCGGCCAGCGCGTCCTCGAAGACGACCGCCTCGGACCGGTCCACCCCGAGGTCGGCGGCGGCGGCGAGGAACGTGTCCGGCGCCGGCTTGCCGGGCAGGCCGCGCTCCTTGGCCGTCACCCCGTCCATCCGGTGCTCGATGTACTGGGCCAGGTCGGCCACCTCCAGCACCTGCGCCGCGTTCGCCGAGGACGACACGACGGCGGTGCGGAGCCCGGCCTCCCGGCAGGCCCGCAGGTAGCGCACCGACCCGGGGTAGACCTCCACCCCGACGGTGACGATCTTCTCCTGGACCAGGTCGTTCTTGATGGACGACAGCGCGTAGACGGTCTCGGCGTCCGACGGGTCACCCGGGCCGCCGGCAGGCAGCACGATCCCGCGCGAGCGCAGGAACGCGTCGGTGCCGGCCAGCCGCGGCTTGCCGTCGACGTAGGGGCCGTAGTCGCTCGTGACGTCGAACGGCACGAACGGCGTCCCGTCGCGCTCGGAGCGCAGCCGCAGGTAGTCGTCGAACATCTGCTTCCAGGCCGCGGCGTGCACGCTGGCCGTGTCGGTCAGGACGCCGTCGAGGTCGAAGAGGCACGCGCGGGTGCCGTCGGGAAGGCCGAGCATGGGCGCACGGTACCCACAGGGGCGATCACCGCGGACGGCCGGAGGGCGATGTTCACCGCAGCTGTACGCGGGCGCAGCATTGCCGACGGTCGTCCCGCCGGTCACCCGGCGACCGTGACTCCCGCCGCCGGCAGCGCGATGGTCACCGGATCGGCGTCGCCTCCGGAGACGGTCACCTCGCAGCCGCTGCCGGTGGCGCGCACCAGCACGCGCAGCTCGCCACCCTCGGGCCGCGGTTCGATCCACTGCTGCACGGTGGCCCGCACCGCCTCCAGCACGGTCAGCGGCCGCACCGGGACCGACTCCGTCCCGGCCGCTACGTCGAGCTGCACCTGCAGCCGCTTGCCGAACCGGGCCTGTTCCAGCTGCAGGTAGCCGCGCACCGCGTCCAGCTCCTGGCCCAGCGTGCTGGTCGCGTCACCCGGCTGGTCGGCGGCCCGGGAGAGATCGGCGAAGCCGAACAGCAGCTCGCGGGCCCGGCTCGGGTCGGTGCGGATCAGCGCGGCGATGGTGTTCAGGGCGTTGTAGACGAAGTGCTGCTCCAGCCGGCGGGTGTGCACCGCGGCCGCCGGATCGGGGCCCGCGGCCGGCTCGGTCGCCCGCGGCGCGGGCACCGGTGCCGCCGGCACCCGCTGGGCGGTTGGCGGCGCCGGCTCGGCGGGTCGCTGCGGCGGCGGCTGCGGTGGCCCGGCCCACCGCGCCGGATCGGTGTCGTTCAGGTCTACACCGGACCGGTCGGCCAGCCCACGCCAGAGCGGCAGCCGCAGCCGGCCGCCGGCCACCCAGCCGGTGAACTCCACCAGCCCCACCAGCCGGGGCTGCACCCAGATGGCGTGCCGGGCCGCGGCTCCCGGGACCTGGTCGGCGAACGGTGGGTCGGCGCGACGCAGCGTGCGCAGCCGGGCCACCTGCCGGCGCTGGTCCCCGGCCACGCCGACCCGCCCGACGTAGCGCAGGCCCGCCTCGGTCGGCACGCCCAGCAGCAGGCTGGCGATCACCTCCGGCCGGGAGGCATCGGTCGGGGTCCAGCCGCCGATCACCACCTCGCGCACCCGTGGCACCGGCACCCGGACCCAGAGCGGCGAGCGGCCGCCCGGCTTGTAGCGCGAGCCCAGGTGCCGCGCGTGCAGCGCGTCCACGCCCTTGGCGTCGGCGATCCGCAGCATGGTGTCCAGCTCGGAGACCGGCAGTGGCGACGTCGTCCAGACCGGGGCGGCGTCGAAGTCGAGGCCCTCGAGCAGCAGGCGCCGGTCCCGGTAGGGCAGGTCGATCGTGCTGTGGCCGTCGAGCCAGAGCAGGTCGGCGACCTGGAAGTCCACCGGCACCGCCCGGATGTGCTCCTCGCTGGGGCGGTAGCGGGCACTGCGCCGTTTCAGCAGCCGGGCACGGGGCGCGTGTTCCTCACCGCGGGCGACCAGGGTGCCGTCGAGCACCATGCCTCCCGGAGGTGAGCGGCGTTCCAGCGGTGCGGCCAGCTCCGGGTAGGCGGCGCTCATCGAGACGTTGTTCGCCGAGAGCAACCGGGTGCGCCGCCCTGGTTCCACGTAGGCGACGCAGCGGTGGCCGGTCCAGGCCAGCTCGACGACCCAGTCGGGGCCGTTCGGCGGCTGGCCCGATCCGGTCGAGACGAGCATGGGCGGCACAAGGTCGGGCACGCTGCCCGACGTTCGGCGCCCGGTCACACGGTCACGCTACGCGGCGACGCGCCCGGCCCGTCCGCTACCGGCGGGTCGCGTGCCGGTCCGGGGCGGCGCCGCCCGGGTGCCGGGCCCCGTCGTCGACGACGGGGCCAGCGGACGTGATCGCGCGGAGGGCGTCGCCGAGGTCCCGCCCGGTCGGCGCGCGGTCCGGATCGGTGAGCCACTGCACGAGCAGGCCGCTGAGCATGGCCTGGTAGAAACCGCCGACGGCCTGCGCCTTGGCCGGCTCGGCCGCCGGATCGATGTTGGCCAGCGTCGAGGCCAGGCCCAGCCGGGCCTGCTGCACGGCGTCGGCGAGGAACCTGCGGATCTCGGGCGCCCGGTCGATCTGCGCGAGGATCTCGAACTGGGCCGCCCACAGCGGCCGGTAGCCCGCCAGCGAGTCGACCACCCGGGTCCACACCGCCTCGAAGCGCTCCATGGGAGTGGCGTCGGGATCGACCTCCGCGGACAGGGCCCGCTCGAGTTCATCGCCCCACTCCGCGGTCGCCTGCATCATCGCCGCGTTGAGCAGCGCCTCCTTGGATCCGAAGTGGTAGCCGATGGCCGCCAGGCTGACGCCGCCCGCAGCCGAGGCGATGTCGCGCGCGGTCGTGCGTGCGAAGCCCTTCTCGTACAGGCAGCGCTTGGCTCCCTCGAGCAGGTCCTCCCGATTGCTCATGGCCGGCAGCCTAGCGCAGGCTCGAACACTCGTCTAAGACGCTCGTCTCATACATCTGTACTATGACTTGGGTCGGTCGCCCGGCCGACACCTTCGGGACGGCGAAGGAGCGGACGTGTCCCACACCGCGGCACCACCGGATGCGACGCCCCCGGATCCGGCCCACCGCAGCCGAGCCGGTCGCCAGCTCAGCTGGATGGTGCCCCTCGCCGTGCTCTGCGTGGCGTTCGTCGCCTTCTCGCTGCCGCCGTACCTGACCCTCGACCCGAGCCGATCCCGGCTACCCGCCGTACGCGACGGCTTCGCGCCGTACTACCCGCTGCTCGTCACGCACATCGTGTTCGGCTCGGTGGCGCTGCTCGCCGGCTGCCTGCAGGTGTGGCCGTGGCTGCGCCGCCACCATCCGGCCGTGCACCGCCTGAGCGGGCGGGTGTACGTCTTCGGCGGTGTGCTGCCCGCGGGGGTGGCCGTGCTGGGCGTCGCGCCGTTCTCCAGCACCGGTTTCGTCTCCCAGGTCGGCAACACCCTGCTGGCGCTGCTCTGGGTGCCGGTGACGATCGCCGGCTACCGGGCGGCCCGGCAGCGGCGGTTCGTGGAGCACCGGGAGTGGATGATCCGCAGCTTCGCGCTGACCACGTCGATCGTGGTCAACCGGTTGTGGCTGGTCGCGTTGCTGATCTTCCTGTCGCCGCGGACGGGCAGCGCGTTCGGCGGCGACGAGGCGGCGATGGTCGACGCGGCGGCGGCCGCGTCGGTCTGGCTGAGCTGGGTGGTCAACCTGCTCGTCGCCGAGTGGTGGCTGCACCGCGGCCGGTCCGCGCGGCTGCGCGCGCAGGCCCGACCCGCCGTCCCGCCGACACTCAGAACGAGATCGACACCTTGAGCACGCCGTCCTCGCAGGAGTCCGCGAGCCGGAAGGCCTGCTCGATCTCCTCCACCGGCAGCAGGTGCGACAGGAGCGGCCGCACGTCGATCTCCCCCCGGCGGATGAACTCCAGCGCCACCCGGAACGACACCAGCCCGGGCTCGGTCTGGGCGCCGTAGGTGGAGAAGGCGGTCAGCTTCCGCCGGAAGAACTGCCGGAAGTCGATCGGGACCGGATCGTCGGTGTCGGGCAGCCCGAACCAGCAGAGCAGTCCGCCCTCCCGGCACAGACCGACCGACTGCAGCAGCGTCTCCCGCCGGCCCACGGCCTCCACGACGGCGTCGGCGCCCACGCCCGAGGTGAGGTCCATGACGACGTCGGTCAGGTCGTCGACGCCGGCGTCGACCACCACATCGGCGCCGAACCGGGGCGAGACCCCGAGCCGGGAGGGCGAGCGGTCGGCCACGACCACCCGGGCGGCACCGGCCCGCTTCAGCCACCAGGCCCAGAACAACCCGGCCGACCCCTGACCGATCACGACCACCGTGCGGCCGGCCACGTCCCAGGGCTGCTGGCGGGCGGCGAAGACGACGGTGCCCAGCTGCTGGGCCATCAGCACCTGATCGAGCGGGGGCAACGGGCCCTCCAGCCGAAGCACGGAGCCGGCCCGCACGCGCTGCCACTCGGAGAAGCAGCGGGACTGCGGCACCGGCGGCACCACGAGCACCTCGTCGCCCGGGGCGAAGCCGGGTGCCCGGGACTCGACCACCTCCCCCACCCCTTCGTGCCCGGGATAGCCGGGTGCCCACAGGCTCGGCTCGGTGTCGATCCCGTGGTGCACCACGTGCAGGTCGGAGCCGCAGATCGACGCGTACCGCGACCGGACCAGCACGTCCCCCGCACGCAGGGCCTCCAGCGGCGCCTCGACGAAGACCATGCGCCCCGGCCCGACCAGCTGCCCCGCCCTCGTGCTGCCCATCCCGCGCCTCCGCTGCCGCCGCCCGCACCCACCCGGACCGGCGGCGGCAGCACCGGCACGGGACGATCAGAGCCATCATGACGCTCACCGACCGCCTGCCGCCGACTCCGGACGACCCCGACGCGCTGGTCGAGGCGTTCGCCGAGTGGGCCTTCGAGGAGCAGGGCCTCTCGCTCTACCCGGCCCAGGAGGAGGCGCTGCTGGAGTTGGTCACCGGCGCCAACGTGATCCTCTCCACGCCAACCGGCTCCGGGAAGTCGCTGGTCGCCGTGGCCGCGCACGCGGCCGCGCTCGTCGCCGGCCGGCGCACGTACTACACCGCCCCGATCAAGGCGCTGGTCAGCGAGAAGTTCTTCGCGCTGATCGACGTGTTCGGCGCCGACAAGGTCGGCATGCTCACCGGGGACGCCGCGGTCAACGAGAAGGCGCCGATCATCTGTTGCACGGCGGAGATCCTGGCCAACATCGCGCTGCGCAACGGGGCCGGTGCCGACGTGGGGTCGGTGGTGATGGACGAGTTCCACTTCTACGCCGACCCGGACCGCGGCTGGGCCTGGCAGGTGCCGCTGATCGAGCTGCGGCAGTCGCAGTTCCTGCTGATGTCGGCGACCCTCGGCGACGTCGGCTTCTTCCGGGAGGACCTCACCCGCCGCACCGGCCGGGAGACCGCGGTGATCACCTCTGTGCAGCGCCCGGTGCCGCTGCACTACCGCTACGTGCTGACCCCGCTGCACGAGACCATCGCCGAGCTGCTGGTCACCCACGAGGCGCCGGTGTACGTCGTGCACTTCACCCAGGCCGCGGCGGTGGAGCGGGCGCAGGCGCTGATGAGCGTGAACGTCACCTCGAAGGACGACAAGCAGGCCATCGCCGACCTGATCGGCCGGTTCCGGTTCACCGCGGGCTTCGGCAGGACGCTGTCCCGGCTGGTCCGGCACGGCATCGGTGTGCACCACGCCGGGATGCTGCCGCGCTACCGGCGGCTGGTGGAGACGCTCGCCCAGGCCGGGCTGCTGCGCGTCATCTGCGGCACCGACACCCTCGGCGTGGGGATCAACGTGCCGATCCGCACGGTGCTGTTCACCGCGCTGTCGAAGTACGACGGGCAGCGCACCCGCCCGCTCAAGGCCCGCGAGTTCCACCAGATCGCCGGCCGGGCCGGGCGGGCCGGCTACGACACGGTGGGCACCGTGATCGCCGAGGCGCCCGACCACGAGGTGGAGAACGCCCGGCTGCTGGCCCGGGCCGGCGACGACGTCAAGAAGCGCCGCCGGATCGTGCGCAAGCAGCCGCCGGAGGGTTTCGTCGGCTGGTCGCAGACCGGCTTCGAGAAGCTGCAGAACGCGCAGCCGGAACCGCTCACGAGCCATTTCCACGTGACCCACGCGATGCTGCTGAACGTGATCTCCCGCCCGGGGGACGCCTTCACCGCGATGCGGCACCTGCTGGAGGACAACCACGAGCCGCGGCCGCGGCAGCGCCGGCACATCCGCCGGGCCATCGCCATCTACCGCGCGCTGCTGGCCGCGGGCGTGGTCGAGCAGCTCCCCGAGCCGGACGCCGAGGGCCGGCGGATCCGGCTGCTCGGCGACCTGCAGCTGGACTTCGCGCTGAACCAGCCGCTGTCCCCGTTCGCGCTGGCCTCGATCGACCTGCTGGACCGGGAGACGCCCGGCTACCCCCTCGACGTGCTCTCGATCATCGAGGCCACCCTGGACGACCCGCGCCCGGTGCTCTACGCGCAACAGAACAAGGCCCGCGGCGAGGCGGTCGCGGCGATGAAGGCCGACGGCATCGAGTACGAGGAGCGGATGGCGCTGCTCGAGGACGTCGGCTACCCGAAGCCGCTGGACGAGCTGCTCGGCGCCGCGCTGGAGAGCTACCGGCGCGGCGCCCCCTGGGTGGAGGACGCCCGGCTGTCGCCGAAGTCGGTGGCCCGGGACATGTTCGAGAAGTCCATGACCTTCGTCGAGTACGTCGCGCACTACCAGCTGGCGCGCTCCGAGGGCCTGGTGCTGCGCTACCTCGCCGACGCCTATCGGGCGCTGCGCCAGACGGTGCCGGACGAGGCCAAGACCGACGAGCTGACCGACATCGAGGAGTGGCTGGGTGAGCTGGTGCGCCAGGTCGACTCCAGCCTGCTCGACGAGTGGGAGGCGCTCGCGGCCGGGGCCGGCACCGGCGCCGAGGTGGAGCCACCCGCCCTCGATACCGGGCCGGCCGGGGTCACCGGCAACGTCCGGGCGTTCCGCGTGCTGGTGCGCAACGCGCTCTTCCGCCGGGTCGAGCTGGCCGCGCTGGGCCGCTTCGACCTGCTCGGCGAGCTCGACCGGGAGGCCGGCTGGGACGCCGAGACCTGGCGCGCGGCGTTGGGCCCGTACTTCGCCGAGCACGCGGACATCGGCATCGGGCCGAACGCGCGCAGCCCGCAGCTGCTGACCATCAGCGAGGAGCCGGAGCGCTGGCTGGTGCGCCAGGTGTTCGACGACCCGGCCGGCGACCACGACTGGGCCATCCTCGCCGAGGTGGACCTGGCCGCGTCCGACGAGGAGGGGGCCGCGGTGGTCTGGGTGACCGCGGTGCAGCCGCTCGGCGGCGGGTAGCCGCGCGCGGCTCGGTCGTGCCTGCCGCTCGCCGCTCAGTCGTGCAGGCCACCCGCGGCGACGTGCAGGAACGCCCGCCCGACCGCATCTGCCGTGGACAACCGGCTGACGTACCCGTCGATCGGCTCCAGCGCCTTCTTCAGCGGCGCGACGTCCGGCTTGTCCCCGAACGCGGCCACGGTCAGCCGGACCGGGCGCTGCGGATCCTGGGCCTCGACGAGCCGCTGCGTCAGCTGCTGCAGCGTCAGTGACCCGGGGTCGAGCTCGTTGTGCCCGTCGGTGAACACGACGACGTGGCTGGGCACGCCGTCGCGGTGCCGCTCCTGAGCCGCCAGGTACGCGGCCAGCATGGTGTCGTGCAGCCCGGTGCCGGCGCTGCGCGCCTGCAGGCGCTGCACCGCCGCGTCGAGCTGCTCGCGGTGCCCTGGCGACAGCGTCGCGCTCGGCAGCAGCGCCTGGTAGTCGTCGGGCGGGGCCAGCTGCACGCCGAACTCCCACAGCCCGAGCTCCGCGTCGTCGGGCAGCTGCCGGCCCATGTCGGCGAAGCCGGCCTTGACCAGGTCGATCAGCCGTTGCGACGAGCCGGGCACGCGGGCGTTCATCGACCCGGAGACGTCCACGGCGACCAGCACGTCGGCCCGCCTGTCGGCCGGGTACCAGGTGGCGAACACGTGATCGACGTGGTGCGGGGCCAGCACGTCGTAGAGCGGCGCGGTGACCGCGGGCAGCGGGCTGCCGGGTTCGCCGGGCGGCCCGGTGTCCGACGGGCGGCGCAGCCCGGCGGCGCCCAGCGCCTCGACCGCCGGGGCACCGGTGAGCGCCTCCCGCAGCCGGTCCAGCTGGGCGGCCTTCGCCGGATCCGCGGCCGCCGCCGCGCTGGGGAACCAGCTGAACCGCAGGGCCGCGGTGTGGTCGGCCGGCGCGATCACCGTGTGGGACTCCTCCGGGCTCCCGGCCCGCAGCGCGGGCAGCAGCGCGTACTCGGGCACCACCCCGACCTCGCCGAGCGACCGGGGCAGCGCAGGCTCGCTGCCGGGCACGGTCCGGGTCACCGGCATCATCCGGGCCAGCGCCTGGGCCGAGGCGTCCATGCCGGCGTCGATCCACACCGCCTCGCCCGCGGCGCCCGCGGCCAGCAGCCCGTCGCCGGAGCCGGCGGGGTCGCGCAGCGCGAGGGTCACCGGCGGGATCCCGGTCTGAGCGGCGACCAGCCGGTCCAGGCCCAGCCAACCGTTGCCCTCGCCGGCCACCCGCTCCGCCGTCGCCGGGTCCGTGACCAGGTAGAAGGGGCTGACCGCGAGCACCGTGCCGGCGCCGGCGGCCGGTGCCTCGGCCAGCACCGCGCGGGCCTGGGTGCCGGCCCAGGCCGCGTCGTCGGGGATCCAGAGGTCGGCCCCCTGATCGGCCACCTCGGCCGCCGCGCCGCGTCCGTCGGCCACCTGCACGTCCAGCCGGGCGCAGTTCGGGCCGGTGGCCACCGCCGGGGCCAGCGCGGTCAGCACCTCCGCGAACGACGACGCGGTGACCACTCGCAGCGCGCCGCTGCAGCCCGGCTCGGGCGGGGTCGACGAACCACCGGTCATGGACACCACCATGGCGCCGCCGGCGGCGAGTGCGCCGGCCACCAGAGCGGCGGTCAGGCGCGGCCGCAGTAGCCGCTCGACTTTGGCGTGGGCACCGGCCATGATCCACCGATCGGTCAAGGTACCGCCCGCGGGGGAGCCGGACGGGCGGTCACGGAGTGTTGGCAACCGGGATCGTACTGACCGTCCGGTGTTCACTCGCGCGCACCACCAACTCACCCGACGGCCGGGGGTCGCACACGCACAGTGGCGAAGGACCGGCACCAGTCGGCGCCCCGCCGCCGCACCTTGACCCGTTCGAGTCATCGGGCGGGCCACCGATGGGTTCCCTGAATCGGGGGATATGGCCGCCATCGGGGGTGCCGGGCCGGTTGCGGCGGTATCGTCCGCGCCAGGTGGGAGGTGGCACCTGTGGCCCGGGGGGACGTTACGGAGGCCAGCATGGTGGATCGGCCGGGTTGGGCACTCGACGAGGTGGGCTTGAGCGAGATGTCCTGGACGGGCGACGCGCTGTGCGCCGCCGAGCTGCCCACGGCGGCCCGGATCGCCGACTCCTGGATGGAGTCGGTCCTGGGCACCAGCTACATCGCGATGCGCCGGGCGGATCTGCGCTCCTACCTGCTGGAGCAGGCCGAGCGGCTGCTGGTGGCGGTGACGGCGCCGCGCTTCGACCGCTCGTCCGCGCGCGACGTCGGGGCGGCGATGGTGGCTGTGCACTGCACCGACACCGCGTCGCTGGAGGCCAGCCTGCTGGTGTTGGGCCGGGAACTGAGCGCCGCCGCCACCACGCCGGGCCGCACCGCCCGGATCGCGGCCGTGCAGGCCGCGCTGGGCGCGGGATACGCCGAGAGGCTGAGGGTCACCACGAGGGCCGAGCAGGAGCGGGTCGTGATGGCCGCCGCCCGAGCCAGCGCCGAGCAGGCCCGCTGGACGAGTGAGGCCCGCTTCCAGGCCGTGTTCGCCGACGCACTGGTCGGCATGTCGGTGATCGACGTCCAGGGCGGTGTCCTCGAGGTCAACAGGTCGATGTGCGACCTGCTCGGCTTCGCCGCCGATGAGCTGACCAGCCGCTCGGTGTTCTCCTTCCTGCACCCGGACGACGACCCGCAGATCTGGGCACAGATCCACGACCTGCTCGCCGGCACCCGGGACAGCCTGCGGACCACCAAGTGTGCCCACCGCAAGGACGGCGCGGCGCTCTGGATCGACATGGTGATGTCGCTGGTCCGGGACGCCGACGGCACCCCGCGCTTCGTCGTCTGCATGGTCGAGGACATCACCCAACGGCAGCGGCTGGAGGACCGGTTGCGCCACCAGGCCGAGCACGACCCGCTGACCGGGCTGCCCAACCGCACCCTGTTCTTCGACCGGCTGGAGACGGCGCTGGCCGACCCCGATCGCGACGTCGGGGTCTGCTACCTGGACCTGGACGGGTTCAAGGGCATCAACGACACCCTCGGGCACGAGGTCGGGGACCAGCTCCTGCAGGCGGTGGCCGACCGGTTGCGTCTCGACACCGGGCCCCACCTGGTGGCCCGCATGGGCGGGGACGAGTTCGTGTTGCTGGTGCAGAGCCGGCGTGACGGGGAGTCCCTGATCGCGGAACTGACCCGCTGCGCCCACGCCGCGCTGGCGTCGGTGCAGCGGCCCGTGCGGGTCGGCGGCCACAGCATCGTCGTGTCGGCCAGCGTCGGGGTGGTGCAGCGCAGCGACGTGGGCAGCGGCGCCGCCGAGCTGATGAAGGCGGCCGACACCACGCTGTACTGGGCCAAGAAGGACGGCCGCAACCGGGTGGCGCAGTTCGACGCCGAGCGCCACCACCGCGACGTCGGGCGCTTCGCGCTCACCGCGCGGATGCCGGAGGCGCTGGAGCGCAACGAGTTCGTCGTGGTCTACCAGCCGCTGGTCCGGCTGGCCGACTCGCAGGTGGTAGGGGTCGAGGCGCTGGTCCGGTGGGACCTGCCCTCCGGGGAGCGGCTGGGGCCGGACCGGTTCATCCCGCTGGCCGAGGAGACCGGTCTGATCGTGCCGCTCGGGCGCTGGGTGCTGACCGAGGCCTGCCGGCAGGCCGCGGAGTGGCAGCGCACGGTGCCCGGCGTCGACCTCGTGCTCAGCGTGAACCTGGCCGCCCGGCAGGTCCGCGAACCCGGCATGGTGTCCGACGTGGCCACGGTGCTCGCCGAGACCGGGTGGCCGGCGCACGCGCTGCAGCTGGAGCTGACCGAGAGCGACCTGATGGACACCACCGACCAGTCGCTGGACGCGCTGCACGAACTCGAGGCCCTCGGCGTGCGGATCGCCATCGACGACTTCGGCACCGGCTACTCGAACCTCGCCTACCTGCGACACCTGCCGGTGCACGGGCTCAAGCTGGCCGGCCGGTTCGTCACCGGACACTGCGAGGTGGGCACCGACGACGTCGACGTCGAGGTCACGATGCTGCTGATCCGGCTGGCCCACGTGCTGAGCCTCACGGTCACCGCCGAGTCGGTGGAGACCGCCGCCCAGCTGCAGCAGCTGCGCGGGCTGGGCTGCGACTACGGGCAGGGCTGGTACTTCTCCCCCGCGGTCGAGCCGGACACCATCGCCGAGCTGCTGCGCCGGCCGCCGTCGCCCCCGATCGAGGTGCGCCCGGCGACGCGCGCTCGCCGGCGGGGTGCCAGGATCGGGAGATGATCACCAGCGCCGGGCTGCTGCTGCACCGGGCCGCGGCCGTCGGGCCCGAGCTGCTGCTCGGTCACATGGGCGGGCCGTTCTGGGCGCGCAAGGACGAGGGCGCCTGGTCGATCCCGAAGGGCGAGCACCGGCCCGACGAGGATCCGCAGGCCGCGGCCGTCCGGGAGTTCACCGAGGAGCTCGGCGCGCCGCCGCCGCCCGGACCGCTGGTCCCGCTGGGTACCGTGCGCCAGAAGGGCGGCGCCAAGGCGGTGACGGTGTTCGCGCTGCACGGCGACTTCGACGCCGACGACATCACGCCGGGCACGTTCGAGCTGGAGTGGCCGCCCCGCTCCGGTCGGATGCGCTCGTTCCCGGAGATCGACCGGGCGGCCTGGTTCGCGCCGGATGCGGCGCGGCGCAAGCTGGTCGGTGGCCAGGTGGAGTTCGTCGACCGGTTGCTGGAGTTGATCGCGCGGTAGCGCGGATCTGGAAAGCTGGGCTCATGGCCGGACCGACCAGAGGTTTCTTCGGGCGCAACCGGGCCGCGCGAGACCCGCGGCTGCCGCCCGGACAGTACGACGCCCGCGACGACTGGCCGGTACTGCACGCCGAGGCCACGCCGCGAATCAGCAGCGACCGCTGGACCTTCACCATCGAGGGGCTGGTCGAGCAGGAGGTCAGCTGGACCTGGGCGGAGATCCACGCGCTGCCGGCATCCCGTTACAGCGGCGACATCCACTGCGTGACCACCTGGTCGAAGCTGGGCATGACGTTCGACGGGGTCTCGGTGGACACCCTGCTGGCCGCCGCCCGGCCACTGCCCAGCGCCACCCACGTCGTCGCGGTGTCGCACACCGGGTACACCACGAACCTCCCGCTGGCCGACGTCACCGGCGGCCGGGCCTGGGTGGTCTGGGACGCCGACGGGCAACCGTTGACCGTCGAGCACGGCGGCCCGGCCCGGCTGCTGGTGCCACACCTGTACTTCTGGAAGAGCGCCAAGTGGGTCTCCGGTCTGCGCCTGCTCGACCACGACGAGCCGGGCTTCTGGGAGCGCAACGGCTACCACGATCGCGGTGATCCGTGGGCGGAGCAGCGCTACCAGGGCGACTGACGGTGACGCTGACCCCCGGCGACACCACGCACCGGCGCACGCTGCGCTGGCAGAGCGCGCGGGTGCTCGCCGTCCACGACGAGACCCCGCGGGCCCGGACCCTGCGGCTGGGACTGCCCGAACCGCGCCGCCACCTGGCCGGGCAGCACTACGTCCTGCGGCTCACCGCGCCCGACGGCTACACCGCCTCCCGCTCGTACTCGATCGCCTCCGCGCCGGACGACACCGGGGAGATCGAGCTGACCATCGAGCGGCTCGACGACGGCGAGGTGTCGCAGTACGTGCACGAGGTCGTGGTGCCGGGCGACGAGCTGGAGGTGCGCGGCCCGATCGGCGGCTTCTTCGTCTGGCCCGGTCACACGCCGGCGCTGCTGATCGGCGGCGGCTCCGGGGTGGTCCCGCTGATGTCGATGCTGCGGCTGGCCCGCCGCGGGGGGCGGGCCGATCTGGTCCGGCTGCTGGTCTCGGCGCGTTCGCCGGAGGATCTGTACTACGCGGGCGAGCTGCCGGGCCCGGAGACGACGGTGATCTACACGCGGCGGGCTCCCGCCGGGGCCGCCCGGTCCGCGGGCCGGATCACCGCCGCCGACGTGGCCCCACTGCTGCGCGGCGAGCAGGAGGCGTACCTGTGCGGCTCCACCGGGTTCGCGGACGCGGCCAGCGCGCAGCTGGTGGCGGCCGGGTTCCCGGTCGGGAAGATCAAGGTGGAGCGGTTCGGGCCGTCCGGCTGACCGCACGTGCCACGTCACCCGAACGGGGCGACTTGACGACACCTTCGGGTGCGATCGCGACCGGATCCGCGACGCGGCCCACCGCGGTGGCCAAGCTGGGCCCATGGCACGAATCCGCTGTGCGGCGGCGGGCACCGACCCCGCAGTGACGACCGCGTCGCGCAATCGCGGCTGGTGACCGGGGGCCGATCAGGTGCGGCCGGTCACGTGGCCGTGCCGCGCAGCCCCCACTCGTTGCTGTGGTCGCCCGGCTGCCCCGCGGCCAGCCGCCGGTACATCTCGGCGGCGGCACGGGAGTGCCCGTCCGGCACGCCGATCGCCCGCAGCGCGGCCGCCGCTTCGTCCATCTCCCCCGCCCAGCGCCACGCGTTGCGCTCCGCTCGCGGGTCGGGCCCGTCCAGCAGCGCCGCAGCCGCGCCCGTCCGGGTCAGCTCGGCACGCAGCTGCTCGCGCACGCCGTAGCCGTCGGCCGCGGCCGCCATGGCCAGCCAGAGCGTGGGCAACGCCTTGCTCTGCAGCGCGAAGCAGGCCTTGAGCGCGCTGGCCGGACCCGGTTCGGCGCCCAGCACCCTGGCCTCGAACGGTGACCCGGCGAACAGCTCGGCCACGGCGCCCGCCGCGGCTCCGGACAGCCAGAGCACCGTGTGCCCCGGCTCCCACGGCGGCGGCCCGATGATCGATCCGTCCACGACCCGGTCCGGGCCGAGCAGCTCCCCGACGGCCCGCACGGTGTCCGGTGCGACCGCGTTGGCGTCGAGGTAGAGCGGCGGCTCCGCGCGGTCCGCGACCGCCGCGGCGACCTGCGCGGCCACGTCCCGTGCCGCGGCCGGCGGGCACACGGACACGATCAGATCCGCGCGCCGGGCCAGCTCGACGAGATCCGGGACGCTCACCAGGTCGGCCAGCTCGGCCCGCCGGGAGGTGGTGATGCTGCGCCCGGCCGCCGCCCAGATCACCACCCCGGCCCGCGGCTTCAGTGCCGAGCCGACCGCGGCACCCATTGCGCCCGGGTGTAGTAGCCCGACTACGGGGCGTTGCGGTAGTGCGGGAGGGTCGACGGACATCCGCTCATCCTCGCCCACCCCGCTTGCCGCGGCACGGCGGCCCGACGTGAGGCGACGCCTGGGCGAAATGTCCGGTAGATGGGGGTTTCGGACACCTATTTTTCGATTCTCGGCCTTGTAACCGACACAACCGGGTGACACGGAGGTCATCAGGACTGATGATGCTGATCGTGATCAGAGGACCGCTGTCGTCACGGTCCGTGCTGAATTTCCGTCGATAGGGAGTTCGATGACCGCAACCCCGGCACGTAGCGCCTCCGCACCCCCCACCGCCACGGCTCCCTCCGGTCAACTCGCCGGCGGTGTGCTCGGGCTGCCGTCGGTGCTGTTCTGCATCGTCACCGGCGCCGCGCCGCTGGCCGCCATGTTGTTCAACGTCCCGGTGGCGACGCTCGGCGGTGGCTACGCCTCGCCCGCGGCGTTCGCCGTGGCCACCGTAGCCCTGACGATCTTCTCCGTGGGCTACATCGCGATGGCCCGCCGGGTCACCGCGGCCGGTGGCTTCTACACGTTCGTGACGCGCGGGCTCGGCCGGGTGCTCGGGCTGGGCACCGGGCTGTTGATCGCGGTCTGCTACATGGTGTTCTCCTCGGCCGTGACCGGGGTGACGGGCTACTTCGCCTCGACCACGGTGGCCAGCCTGACCGGCCTCGACCTGCCCGCCTGGGTGTACATGATCGTCGGGCTGGTGCTGATGACCATGTTCGCCTACTTCCACATCGAGCTGACCGCCAAGGTGCTCGGCGTGCTGCTGATCGGCGAGGTCCTGGTGCTGCTCATCATGGCCATCGGCGTCTTCGCCGCCGGCGGCGCCGAGGGCTTCTCGCTGGCCCCGCTGAACCCGGTGAACATCTTCAACAACTCCGCGGCGATCGGCGTCTTCGGCGCCGGCGCGGCCGGTATCGCGCTGTTCGCTGCGTTCTGGTCCTGGGTCGGGTTCGAGATGGCGCCCAACTACGCCGAGGAGACCCGGGACCCGCACAAGATCGCCAAGACGGCCACCTACGGCTCGGTGATCGGGCTCGGCGTGTTCTACGTGGTGATCTCCTACGCGTTCGTCACCGGGTGGGGGCTCAACGGCTCGGCAACGGCCGTGCAGTCCCAGTTCAACGGCGAGATCGCCTCGGCCTTCTACCCGCTGACCGATCGCTACGTCGGCGGTTGGGCCACCGTGTTGATGGAGATCCTCATCGTCACCGGGTCGTTCGCCTGCGCGATGGCCTTCTACAACACCAGCGCCCGCTATCTGTTCTCGCTGGGTCGGGAGGGCGTGCTGCCCTCCGCGCTGGCCCGCACCTCGTCCCGGCAGAGCCCGGCCGTCGCCTCCATCACCGTCACCGTGCTGGTCGCGCTCTACTGTCTGGCCTTCGTGATCTACGACCCGAGCACCGAGGGTGCGCTGCTCAAGCTGGGCACCTGGTCGCCGCTGCTGGGCATGCTCGGGATTCTCGGCGTGCAGGCGCTGGTCTCGGTGGCCATCATCCGGTACTTCCTGACCACCGGGCGGCGCTACTTCAGCGTGTGGTCCACGCTGATCGCCCCGGTTCTCGGCTGCGCGGCGATGATCGTGGCCAGCTGGCTGCTCATCTCGAACCGCGGTGACCTGGCCGGAGCCGCCGATGCGCTGTACATCCAGCTGCTTCCGTGGGTGGTCCTGCTGATCTTCTTGCTAGGCATGGGGGTGGCGCTGGCCCTGCGGGCGCGTGCCCCGGACCGCTATCACAGGATCGGACAATTCGAACTGACCGAGGGAGTTGTGCCATGACCGCCGTCGAGGACCCCGCCGTCACCATCGGTACGGGGACCGGCCATCCGCTGGAGCCGCTCACCGCCGCGGAGATCAGTGCAGCCGCCGACGTGCTGCGGGCGGAGCGGGGGATCGCCCCGACCGCCCGGTTCGTGTTCGTCGAGCTGCGCGAGCCGCCGAAGGCCGCGGTACTGGCCTGGTCGCCCGGTGACGACCCGCTGCCGCGGGAGGCGCACATCGTGCTCTACGAGCGCGCCGAGCAGACCACCTACGACGCGGTCGTGTCGATCACTGACCGCACCGTGCTGGCCTACACGCCGGTGCCGGGTGTGCAGGCCCCGATCATGGACGAGGAGTTCATCACCTGCGAGAAGATCGTCCAGGCCGATCCGCGCTGGCAGGAGGCCATGCGCCGGCGCGGGGTCACCGACTTCGAGCTGACCATGATCGACCCGTGGGCGTCCAGCTGGACCGGTCCGGAGGACGACCCGTCGGCCCGGCGCATCGTGCGCCCGCTGACCTGGCTGCGCTCGGCGCCCGGTGAGCACGGCTACGCCCGCCCGGTCGAGGGCCTGGTCGTGGTGGTGGACCTGAACGCGGGCGAGGTGGTGCAGGTCGACGACTACGGCGTCGTGCCCTTCCCCACCCAGCCGGGCAACTACGAGGAGCCGTGGCTGTTCGACGAGGGCAACGTGCCGGCGGTGTCCGGCTACCGCGAGGACCTGAAGCCGATCGAGATCACCCAACCGGAAGGCCCCAGTTTCACCCTCGACGGGCACGCGGTCAGCTGGCAGAAGTGGTCGTTGCGGATCGGGTTCACCCCGCGCGAGGGCCTGGTGCTGCACCAGGTCGGCTACGACGGTCGGCCGATCATCTACCGGGCGTCGCTGGCCGAGATGTACGTGCCCTACGGCGACCCGGCGCCCACCCACCGGTTCAAGAACGTGTTCGACCAGGGTGAGTACGGGATCGGCTGGATGGCCAACTCGCTGACCCTGGGCTGCGACTGCGTCGGGCACATCGAGTACTTCGACGGGGTGGTCAACGACAACGACGGCGGGGCGGTGACCATCCCGAACGCCGTGTGCATGCACGAGGAGGACGCCGGGATCGGCTGGAAGCACACCGACTTCCGCACCGGCGCGGTGCAGGTGCGGCGCCGGCGCCGGCTGGTGATCTCCACGATCGTCACCGTCGGGAACTACGAGTACGGCTACTTCTGGTACCTCTACACCGACGGCCACATCGAGTACGAGATCAAGCTGTCCGGGGTGATCTCGACCGGCGCGATCGCCCCCGGGGAGAAGCCCAAGCACGGCACGCTCGTCGCGCCCGGCCTGTACGGCCCTCACCACCAGCACTTCTTCTGCATGCGGCTGGACATGAGCGTGGACGGCACCGCGAACCGGGTGGTGCAGGTGGACTCCCGACCCAGCCCGGCCGGCCCGGACAACCCGCACGGCAACGCCTGGGAGACGGTCTCGACCGTGCTGGCCAGCGAGGCCGTCGCGGCCACCGACACCGACCCGGCCCGGGCCCGGTACTGGAAGGTGGAGAGCACCGAGCGGACGTCCGCGCTCGGGGCGCCGACCGCCTACGCGCTGATGCCGGGCGGGACCGTGCCGCCGATGTACGCACCGGACGCGGTCTACGCGCGGCGCTCCGGGTTCACCGAGCACCAGCTGTGGGTGACCGCGTACGACGAGACCCAGCGCTTCGCCGCCGGTGACTACCCCAACCAGCACCCTGGCGGGCAGGGGCTGCCGACCTACGGTGCCGCGGACCGTCCGCTGGACGGGCAGGACGTGGTGGTCTGGTACACCTTCGGCGCGCACCACGTGGTGCGCCCGGAGGACTGGCCGGTGATGCCGGTCAGCACCGTCGGGTTCGTGCTCAAGCCCACCGGCTTCTTCAGCGGCAACCCCGCGCTGGACATGCCGCCGGCGGCGCAGCACTGTTCGTAGCGGTAGATCCGCGACCGGTTCACCGGTGCCCGCGGAGGTTCGCGGGCACCGGGGTCGGGTACGTTCCCGGTCATGATCCTCTCGAGGAACGAGGTCCTGGCGCGGGCCGCCGCGCTCGGCGCGGCCAGCGGGTCGCGCAGTACCGCGGGCATCACCGCGGTCGCGCTCACCTCGCACCCGGATGACCGCGGTGCGGTGGCCTCCCGGCTGGGGAGCCGCGCCGGCGGTGTCATCGCCGGGGTGGCGGCGGCCGCCGAGCTGGTGGCCGACAAGCTGCCGTCGACGCCGAGCCGGCTCGGGGCCGGTCTGCTGCCCCGGCTGGTGTTCGGTGCGACCTCCGCGGCGACGGTGGCGCGCCGGGACGGTCAGGACGTCGCGGTGCCCCTGCTGATCGGGCTGGCCGGGGCGGCGGCGGCGTCCGTGCTCGGCGTGCGGCTGCGCGCCGCGGCGGCGCAGCGCCTCGGCTCGGACAAGCCGGGGGCGGTCGCCGAGGACGCGGTCGCCGCGCTGCTCGGCTGGTACGGCGCCCGCCGCTGAGCACCGAGGCCGCCCTACCCGAGGGCTGATCGCGGCGGCCAGGGCCGTCGAGACGACCGAGCTGGCGTCGATCAGTTGATCATGCCGAGGAGGTCCCGCAGCTCCTGCAGCAGCGGTGCGACACCGGGCACCACCACGGCGACCAGGACCAGCACCGCCACGGTCAGCGCCGGCGCGACGACCCACGTCTCGACGGCACCGCCGGTCCGGAACCGCAGTGGCCGCGGGCTACCCACCGGGTACCAGCTGCGTTGCCGGATGCGTAGCGGCCACAGCAGCGGCGCCCCCGACTCGGTGATCGCGTCACCGAGGCTGTGCACTCCCATCCCGAGCGCCACCGCGGTGCCGAGCCACCCCGCGGTGCCCGCGGTCCCGCCGGGCACCCACGTGTGCACGGCATACGTCAACCCGGCCGCGACGACCAGCGACGGCGGCCCGGGCACCAGCGCGTCCAGGCCCTTGACGGCAAGCGCCAGGCAGACGAACAGGGTGCCCAGCAGCACCGGAGTCCCCCACCGGGCCGACGCCAGGTTCACCCCCAGCCCGAGCAGCAGCGCGCCGAGCGCGGTGTGGGTGAACCCGCGGTGGGTGCCACGCCCGGTGTCGCGCCGTCCCCGCGTCAGCTCGTACAGCAACGCGGAGAATGGCCGGACCACGTGGCAGGCCAGCCACGAGGCCACCGAGAACCGCCGGGTCGCGGCGGACGACGGGTGGTCGAGGTCGGGCAGCAGCGCGGCACCGGCACACACCGCGGCAAACGTCAGGATCGTGCCGGCGCTGGGTGCCACGCCGAGCACCCGCGGCACGAATCCGGCGACGGCCAGCCCGACCGCGGCGCCGGACGTGGCGTGGCTGACCCCGAGCACGCGGGAAGGTTAGGTGTCGCGGGCTCGACGCCCGCTCCGACGCGCAGAGCTCCGCCCACCGTCACCTCATCGAGGCGGCCACCGCGGGCTCACGACACACCTGTGTGCGATCACTCGACAACGCTGTGTCAAGCTATCGTCTCTCGGAGCGGACATCGGGTGGACGGCAGCAGACCGCGGGCGCGTCACCCACGTCGAGCAGGACGGTATGGCCAGGGTCTTCGTCAGCTACTCCAGCAGGGACGGCGCGCTGGCCGATGAGGTCAACGGCTGGCTGGTCGAAGCCGGACACGAGACGTTTCGGGACCGGGACCTGAGCGACGGCATCGTCGTCGGCGACGAGTGGGACGAGCGCCTGCACGAGCGACTGCGCTGGGCCGATGCTCTGGTCTGCGTGGTCACCTCCGCGTACATCGAGTCCACGTGGTGCACCGGCGAGGTGGCGATAGCCCGGTCGCGGGGCTGTCGCCTGATCCCGATCATGGCCGAGCCGGATGCCCGGCACCCGTTCCTGTCGACCGTGCAGCACGCCGCGCTGCACGACGGACCCGGCATCGCGCGGGCCGCTGTCGACGAGGCCCTACGCCGGGTGGACGCGGCCGGCGGGTCCGGCTGGCCGGATGCTCGATCCCCTTTCCCCGGATTGCGCGCCTTCGACACCGACCAGCATCGCGCGTTCTTCGGCCGCGGGGCCGAGGCGAACGAGCTGGCCGAGCTGCTGCGTTCGCCTGCCCAGCGGGCCGACCCGGCGGTGCTGCTGGTAGTCGGTCCCTCCGGCTGCGGCAAGTCGTCGCTGGTGCGGGCCGGACTCGTACCGCGGATGGCCGAGGAACCAGGATGGTGGACGCTACCCGCGGTCACGCCGGGCGCTGATCCGGTGGGGTCGCTGGTCCGCGAGCTCGCCGGCGCGCTGGACGCGGTCGGCGTCACGATGACGATGGCCGAAGCGCACGCCCGCGTGGCCGAAGACGGCCTCGTCGCGCTGGTCGACGAACTGTTGCACGCGGCGCCAACACCGCGACGCCGCCGGCTGTTGGTGGTCATCGACCAGTTCGAACAGTTGCTCACCCAGACCCCGGCCGGGCAGCGCGAGCGCTTCGCCGAACTGATCCGGCCCGCGCTGGACGGACCCGCCCAGTTCGTCGCCACGTTCCGGCCGGAGTTCCTCGACCAGCTGTTGACCAGCTCGGAACTGATCGGCCTCGGCACGAGGACCTTCACACTGCGACCGCTGCTGACCGAGATGCTGCCGCTGGTGATCGAGGAGCCGGCCCGGCTGGCCGGTATGGAGGTCAGCGAGGAGCTGGTCGGGCGTCTGGTCGCCGATACCGGAGGTGGCGAGGCGCTGCCGCTCCTCGCGTACGCCCTCACGCAGCTGGCCGAGGGAGTGGGCCGGGGCGGACAGCTGTCGATGGCCCGCTACGAGGACATCGGGGGCGTGCAGGGAGCGCTGACCCGCCAGGCCGATGCCGCACTCGCCCAGGCGGTGACCACGTCCGGCCGTAGCCCCGAGCAGGTGGTGCGCGGGTTGCTCCGGCTGGTCACCGTCGACGAGCGCGGCCGTCCGACCCGGTGGCGGGTGCCCATGGTCGAGCTGTCGGCCGCGCTGACGGCGGAACTGGACCCCTTCGTCGCGCGCCGGCTGCTGACCACCGACATCGACAACGGAGTGGCGGTCGTCGAGGTCGCGCACGAAGCGTTCTTGACGGGGTGGGCGCCGTTGGCCCGCGCCGCCGCCGACAACACGGTGGCGCTGCGGGCCCGGCGCGCGGCGGAGCAGGCCGCGGCCGAGTGGGACGAGGCCGGAGCCCCCGCTGAGCGGCTGTGGGAACGGGGGCAGCTGGCGTCCGTGCTGGCCGACACCGGCGCGCGCTTCGCGGTGGCGGAGCCGAGGCGGGCAGCGGTCACCGGCACTGCCGACCCGAACTCCCCGGCATGGCCACGCCGGCGACGCGTGCTGATCACCGAGAAGGTGACCCTCAGCCCGGCGGCCCAGCGGTTCCTCGAGCTGAGTGTGCAACGAGATCGACGGCGCCGGGCTCGCAGCACCACGGTGCTTGCTTCGCTGCTCGCTCTCGCTGTGCTCGCCGCGGGCGTCGCGGTACTTCAGCTCCACTCGGCCGAGCAACGCCAGCGGCTGGCCACGGCTCGGCTGCTCATGACACAGGCCGAGGCCACGGTGTCCACCGATCCGCGCACCGCGCTGCAGCTGGGTGAGGCCGCATGGCACCTGAATCCCAGCCCTGAGATCCGCTCCGCACTGGCCCAGATGGTCCGCGGCACGCACTACGGCGGCACCATCCAGGGACAGAACACCCTGGTGCGGTCGGTCGCGGTTGCACCCGACCAGGACACCATGATCACGGCCGGCAACGACCGCACCGCGATCCTGTGGGACCTGGCCGACCCGACTCGACCGGTTCCGATCGGGTCGCCGTTGACCGGTCACACCGATGCGATCAGCTCGGTGGCGTTCTCTCCCGACGGGAAGATCGTTGCTACGGCGGGATGGGACCGGATCGTCATCCTGTGGGACGTGAGCGACCGCGCTCGACCCCGGCGTATCGGATCTCCACTCGACGGTCACACCGATGCCGTCTACTCGGTGACCTTCGCCCCGAACGGAACGACGCTCGCCACCGCGGGTCGCGACGAGACCGTGATCCTGTGGAGCCTGAGCGATCCGCAGCGACCTGAGCGCATCGGTCAGCCGCTCACCGATCACACGGATTCGGTCAGTTCGGTCGTGTTCTCCCCCGACGGGCATCTGCTGGCCGCGTCCAGCTGGGACAAGACGGTGCTGCTGTGGGACGTGGGCGACCCGGCCCGACCCCGCCGCACCGGCCAGCCGATCACCGGGCACACCGACGCGGTGTTCGCCGTGGCCTTTGCGCCGGACGGCCGGACCCTGGCCACGGCGAGCTGGGACGAGACCGTTCAGCTGTGGGACATCACCGATGCGGCTCAGCCGCTGCGGATCGGCCGGCCGCTCGACGGTCACTCGGAGTCGGTGTTCGCGTTGGGCTTCTCCCCCGACGGGCGCATGCTGGCTACCGCGGGCGGAGACAAGAGGGTGATCCTCTGGAGTGTGTCCGATCTCGCCCGGCCCGTTGGCGAGCCGTTGGTCGCACACTCCGACTCGGTCTACTCCCTGGCTTTCACGCCGAGCGGGGACTCGCTGGTGACCGCCGGCCGGGACGGCACAGTGATCTTGTGGACACTGCGGAACCCGAGCCAGCCCTCGGTGATCGGCGAGCCGTTGACCGGGCACACCGCCGAGGTGAACGCGGTCGCGTTCAGCCCGGACGGGCACACCATGGCCACCGCCGGCGACGACAACACCGTGCTGCTCTGGGACGTCACCGACCCGGCCGGTGCCCGCCGCACCGGCGAGCCGTTGACCGGGCACACCGCCGCGGTCAACGCGGTCGCGTTCAGCCCGGACGGGCACACCATGGCCACCGCCGGCGACGACAACACCGTGCTCCTGTGGGACGTCACCGACCCGGTCAGCCCGCAGCGGGTCGGGCACCCGCTGACCGGTTACAGCAACTTCGTCCAGTCGCTGACCTTCTCCGCCGACGGCCAGATCTTGGCCACCGCAAGCTTCAGCAAGTCGATCGTGCTCTGGGATCTCAGCACCCCGGCCCGACCGCGACGAATCCCACCGCTCATCGGCCACACCGACTTCGTGAACGCCGTGGCATTCGCACCGAACGGCCGGACGCTGGCCAGCGCCGGTGTCGACCGGGCGGTCGTGCTCTGGGACCTGACCGCGCCGGACCGGCCCCGCCGCGTGGGCCGCCCGCTCGGCGGGCACAGCAGGGCGGTCAGATCGCTGGCCTTCGCGCCGGACGGGCTCACGCTGGCCACCGCCGGCTTCGACAACACCATGATTCTGTGGGACCTGACCGACCCAGGCCACCCGCGACAGGTCGGTCAGCCGTTCAATCCGCATGCGCGGGCCATCGGCTCGGTGGCCTTCTCGACCGACGGTCGGACCGTGGCGACCACCGGCGACGACGGCGCGGTAATGATCATGGATTTGAGCGTGTCGAACGCGATACGCGATCACACGCTGGAACGCGCCTGCACGATCAGTCGTGGTGGTCTCGACGTCGACGGATGGGCACGTTCGGTACCCGGCCTGCCGTACGAGGACGCCTGCGCCGCGGTCTGAGCACCCGCTCAGGCCAGCAGGTCGAGGATCTGCTGGGCGGCGGCGCCGGGCGGCAGCTCCCCGGCGCGGACCTCGCGCTCCAGCTCGGGCAGCGCCGCCCGCACCCCGGGATCGGTGCGCAGCCGCTCGGTCAACCGGTCGCGGACGGTGGCCCACATCCAGTCCACCTGCTGCCCGGCCCGCTTCGCCGCCAGCTCCCCCGCAAGGTCCAGCGTCTCGCGGTGCCGCTGCACGGCGGCCCACACCTCGTCGATCCCGGCCCCGGTGCGCGCGCTGCACGGCAGCACCGGCGGTCGCCAGCCCGCCCGGCCGGGAGCCATCATGTGCAGCGCACCGGAGAGTTCCCGCGCCGCGGACCGGGCGTCCCGCTCGCCGCCGCCGTCGGCCTTGTTCACCGCGATCACGTCGGCCAGCTCCAGGATCCCCTTCTTGATCCCCTGCAGCGAGTCCCCGGTGCGGGCGATGGACAGCAGCAGGAACGTGTCGACCATGCCGGCCACCGCCACCTCGGACTGGCCGACCCCGACCGTCTCCACCAGCACCACGCCGTGGCCGGCCGCCTCCATCAGCACGATGGTCTCCCGGGTCGCCCGGGCCACGCCGCCGAGCGTGCCGGCACTGGGCGAGGGCCGTACGAACGCGTTCTCGTCGACCGCGAGCCGGGCCATCCGGGTCTTGTCGCCCAGGATCGACCCGCGGGAGCGGGTGGACGAGGGGTCCACCGCGAGCACCGCGACCCGGTGCCCGGCCGCGGTCAGCCGCCCGCCCAGCTCCTCGATGAACGTCGACTTCCCGACGCCGGGCGGGCCGCTGATGCCGACCCGGATCGCCCCGCCGGCGGCCGGCAGCAGCTCGCCGAGCAGCTGCTGCGCCGCCGCCCGGTGGTCGGGCCGCTGCGACTCCACCAGCGTGATCGCCCGGGCCAGCACCGGGCGGGTCCCGTCGAGCACGCCCTTGACCAGCGTCGGGACGTCGGGCGTGCGGGGCATCAGGCCTCGAGGGATGCGTTCAGCTTGTCCAGCAGATCCACCGCTGCCTCGGCGATCACGGTGCCCGGGCCGAACACCGCGGCCGCGCCCGCCTCGTGCAGCGCCGGGTGGTCGGCGGGCGGGATCACCCCGCCGACGACGACCATGATGTCGTCGCGGTCCAGCTTCGCCAGCTCGGCGCGCAGCTCGGGGACCAGGGTCAGGTGGCCGGCGGCCAGTGAGTTCACCCCGATCACGTGCACGTCGGCCTCGACGGCCTGCCGGGCCACCTCGGCGGGGGTCTGGAACAGCGGGCCGACGTCGACGTCGAAGCCGAGGTCGGCGAACGCGGTGGCGATGACCTTCTGGCCGCGGTCGTGCCCGTCCTGGCCCATCTTGGCCACCAGGATGCGGGGCTGCCGGCCCTCGGCCTCGGCGAAGGCGTCGACCAGCTCGCGGGCGCGGGTCATCGCCGGGCTGGCGCCGGCCTCTTCGGAGTACACACCGGAGATGATCCGGATCTGACCGGCGTGCCGCCCGAAGACCTTCTCCAGGGCGTCGGAGATCTCGCCCACGGTGGCCATGGCCCGGGCCGCGTTCACCGACAGCAGCAGCAGGTTCTGCTCGTCCGAGCGCGGGCTGCCCTCGGCGATGAGGGTGGCCGCCCGGGTCAGCGCGTCCAGCGCGGCGTCCACCTCGCGGGAGTCGCGCTCGGCACGCAGCCGCCGCAGCTTGTCCAGCTGCTCGGCGCGCACCCCGGCGTTGTCCACCCGGCGCACGTCGATGTCCTCGTCCGAGGTGGCGACGTACTTGTTGATCCCGATGACCGGCTGCCGGCCGGAGTCGATGCGGGCCTGGGTGCGGGCCGCGGCCTCCTCGACGCGCAGCTTCGGGATGCCGGCGTCGATGGCCTGCGCCATCCCGCCCGCGCTCTCCACCTCGGCGATGTGGCCCCAGGCGCGGTGGGCCAGGTCGGAGGTGAGCTTCTCCACGTAGTAGCTGCCGCCCCACGGGTCGATCACGTCGGTGGTGCCGGCCTCCTGGGCCAGCAGCAGCTGGGTGTTGCGGGCGATGCGGGCGGAGAAGTCGGTGGGCAGCGCCAGCGCCTCGTCGAGGGCGTTGGTGTGCAG
>DATMDS010000252.1:0-4354 GCA_035557575.1 Pseudonocardia sp.
CAGCGCCCACACCAGCAGCGCCGCGGCGGCCATCCGCCCGCGCTCCACGCCGGCCCACACCAGCAGCGCGCCCGGGTCCACACCGAGCTCGCCGGCGGCCCGCGCGTACACCTTCACCGGGATCCCGTTGAGTGCCTGGGCCAGGATGCCGGTGGGCCCGGCGGCCAGGTCCGCGAGCGCGGTCGCCTCCATCCGCGGGGTGGTGAGCGGCGCGGGCACCCGCACGCCCACCCCGGCGAGCCACGCGTTGCCGAGCACCCCGGTCAGCGAGCCCGCGACCACGGCCGCGGCGACCAGCGGGATCCGCCCCGGCACCGCGGCGGCCAGCACGACCAGCGTCATCTCCGCCATCACCGGCCAGCTCAGCGCCTCGGCGACCCCCCACCCGAAAGCCACCAGCAGCCCGCGCCGGCCGCTGACCAGCCGCGCCACCCGCGCCCACAGCGGAGAGACCCGGGGCCGGGCCGGACCCTGCCCGAGCAGCGCGACGACCTCCGTGCGCAGCTGGGCCGCGGTCACCCGGTGCGGGTCGTGCGCCGGCCCGAACCGCACCTCCATCGGCGCGCAGTGCAGCCGGCCGCCCTTCGGCAGCACGTCCCGGGTGCCCAGTACCGCCGCCACCACGATCGGCACCCCGCAGTCGCGCGCCAGCCGCACCGCTCCGGAGTGGAACTCGCCGACGGTGCCGTCGGTGCTGCGGGTGCCCTCCGGGTAGACGATCACCGTGCGCCCGGCGGCCAGTGCCGGGCCGGCCGCGGCGAGCAGGGCGGCGTACGCCCCGCGCTCGCCGCGGCGGACCGGCAGGATCCCGGCCAGCCCGGTGGCCAGGCGCCGCCGTGCGGGCGCGCTGAACCAGTAGTCGGCCGCCGCCGCGAACACCGGGCGCGCGGCGGCGGGCAGGGCGGCCAGCAGGGCCGCGGTGTCGGCGTGCGAGCCGTGGTTGGCCACGACGATCCGCCCGGCCCCCGGCGCGTACGAGCGGCCGGTGGCCCGCCCGCGCACGGTCAGCCCGCCCAGCAGCCAGCAGACCCCGCGCCACAGCGCCCGGCGCAGCCACCCGGCCACGGCCGGCCCGGGGCTCCCCCCGGCCCGCCGGTCGTAGCCGCGAGCCTGGTCGGCGGCGGCCGCGCGTCCGGCGCCGGCGCGCGGCGCGTGGGTGCTCACGCCAGCACCGCCGCGAGCGGCAGGATCAGCAGCAGCGAGTCGACCCGGTCCAGCAGCCCGCCGAAGCCGGGCAGCCACGACCCGGCGTCCTTCACCCCGGCCGGCCGCTTGACCATCGATTCCAGCAGGTCACCGAGCACCCCGCCGACCGCGACCGCGACCACCAGGCCCACCGTGACCGTCCCCAGCAGGGTCAGCACCAGCACCGCCC
Organism: Pseudonocardia sp.; assembly: GCA_035557575.1. GTDB lineage: Bacteria > Actinomycetota > Actinomycetes > Mycobacteriales > Pseudonocardiaceae > Pseudonocardia. The sequence continues at coordinate 1,376 of DATMDS010000252.1, forward strand.
CGCACACCGCGCCGACCAGCCCGCCCACGGTCTTGTTCGGGCTCAGCGGCGAGAGCGGGCGGCGGGCCCACCCGAAGCGGCGCAGCCCGCGCCCGCCGCACCAGGCGGCGACGTCGGTGGCGGCCGCGGCCAAGCACACCAGGAACGCGTTCTCCCAGAGCACCACCAGCTGCGCCAGCGACCAGCAGATCCAGATCGACCCGAACGCCGTGAACACGGCCCGCCGGCTGCCGCGCTCGACGTCCCCGGAGAGCACCGCCGGCAGCGCGCAGAGCAACGCCACCAGCGGCACCAGGTCCAGCCGGTCCGGGGCCAGCCAGGCCAGCACCGGGTAGCCGACGGCCAGCACGAGCAGCAGCGCCCGGTCCACGGCCGGCAGCTGCGCCAGCCGCGCGTACTCCCGCACCGCCAGCACGCCGAGCGCCGCGGCCAGCACGGTGGTGGCGCCGCGTCCGGTCCAGATCGGCAGCCCGACCACCGGCACGATCAACGCCCACGTCGTCCACCGGGTGATCAGCTCGGGCTTGCGGGACAGCGCGACGGCGACACCCGACACGCCCAGCAGGGCCAGCGTGACCCAGAGGAAGAACACGCCGCGCCCGGCCGTGTGGATCGACAGCGGGCCCCACTCCAGATCCAGCGCCGGGGCGGCGCGGTCGAGGTTCATGCCGAGGCCCCGGCGGTCAGCTCGCGGTGCGCGTCGCGCAGCCGCAGCGCCGCGGTGAGCGTGCTCCCGGCGATCACCATCCCGCAGATCGCGGGCAGCGCGGCCGGCCAGCCGGCGGCCACCACGGCCAGCGCGCAGCGCTCGGTCTTGCCGAGCGGCCCGCCGTTGCGCCGGCCCGCCCCGGCTCCGGCCGCGGCCAGCGCGGCGAACGTGGGCAGGCCGGCCGCCGCGGCGGCCGCCACGACCAGCACGACCTCGACCGATCCCGCGCCCGCGGCGTCGGCGGCGAGCCAGCCCAGGCCGCCGAACATGATCAGGTCGGCGAGCCGGTCGCCGACCTCGTTGAGCACGAAGCCCCACGGCCGGCCGACCCCGCGGGCCCGGGCCACCGCCCCGTCGAGGTTGGCCCCGGCCAGCCGGCCGGCCAGCCCGAGCAGCGCCAGCAGCCACCATCCCTGGGCGATGCCCACGGCGCCGACCGCCGCGGCGGCCAGCCCGGCCGTGGTGAACACGTCCGGGGAGATGCGCCGGGCCACCGCGAGGTCGACGATGCGCCGCAGCCGGCGGGTGTACCACGGTTTGATGGCGTAGAGGCCCGGCATCGCCTGCTGCGGGGCCTGCGGAGCGGAGCGGAACGGCACCCGCCCAGTCCACCGCCCGGGCCGCCCCCGCGGATCCGTGCAACTACGGGGTCCGGATCACGAGACGGCCACTCCGGTGGTCGTGAGTGCCGCGCCGTGCTCTAGCACGGCGCGGCACTCACAGCACGGGAGCGGCGATCACCACCAGCAGCAGCACCGTCAACGCCCCGAGCGCGATCACCTGCACCCGGGCCTGGTGCCGCGCCGGGGCGTAGACCAGCGCCGCGGTCGCGGCCGCCCCGACCACCAGCCCGCCGAGGTGCCCGATCAGCGAGATGCCCGGGATCACGACGCTGATCACCACGTTCACCGCGATCAGGCTGATCACCTGCCCGGCCGGCACGTGCATCCGTTTCAGCACCACGGCGAGGCCGCCCATCAGGCCGAACACCGCACCGGACGCCCCGGCCACCGAGTCGCTCGGCGCGTAGAACAGCATCACCGCCGCCGCCCCACCGAGCAGCGAGATCAGGTAGACGGCCACGAACCGGGCCCGTCCGAGCACCAGCTCCATGTCCCGGCCGAGAACCCACAGCGCCATCATGTTGAACACCAGGTGGATCGGTCCGATGTGCAGGAAGCCCGACGTCAGCACCCGCCACCACTCGCCGTCCTGCACCTCGCCCGGGGCCAGCGCCCAGGCGTCGAACAGCGCCGAGTTGTAGTTGCCGGTGATGCTGCGGGCCTGCGACACCGTCCACAGGAAGACCGCGACGTTCAGCGCGATCAGCACCGGCACCACGAGCGGCCGGTGGCCCGGCTCGGCACCGGCCACGGTCCGCCAGCGCCGCATGCCGCGGTTGGCCGCGCGGACGCAGTCGACGCACTGGGCCCCGACCGACGCCGACTGCAGACATTCCGGGCACGCCGGTCGGTCGCACCGGGTGCAGGTCAGCGCGGTGGCCCGGTCGGGGTGGCGCACGCACACCGTCGTCGGCGGAGCGGCCGGCGGGCCGCCGTACCCCGGGCCGCCGAATTCCGGGCCGCCGTAGACCGGGCCGCTGTACCCCGGCGGCGGCCCGGCCGGGCCCGGATAGGGGCCGGCGGGCTGCGGGCCGCTCGGGTACGGGCCGGGATACGCGGGCCCGGGCTGGGACCCACCGGGTTGTCCGCCGGCCGGATACTGCGGCGGCCCGCCCTGGTGCGGCGGGGTCGGCCCGGTGGGATGGGTCACGGGCGGCTCAGTCCTCGAAGTCGATGCGCTGGATGACCACGGACTCCAGCGGCCGGTCGGAGCCGTCGGTGGTCGTGGTGGCGATGGAGTCGACCACGGCCCGGGACTCGGCGTCGGCCACCTCACCGAAGATCGTGTGCTTGCGGTTCAGGTGCGGGGTCGGGCCGACGGTGATGAAGAACTGGGAGCCGTTGGTGCCGGGCCCGGCGTTGGCCATGGCCAGCAGGTAGGGGCGGTCGAAGCGCAGGTCGGGGTGGAACTCGTCGGCGAACTGGTAGCCGGGGCCGCCCATGCCGGTGCCGGTCGGGTCGCCACCCTGGATCATGAAGCCGGTGATCACCCGGTGGAACACCGAGCCGTCGAAGAACGGACCGGAGTCTCCGCCGCTGGCGTTGGGCTTGCTGTAGCTCCGCTCGCCCGTGGCGAGGCCGACGAAGTTGCTCACCGTCTTCGGTGCGTGGTCGGGGAACAGGTTGATCCGGATGTCGCCGTGGTTC
>DATMDS010000253.1:0-13680 GCA_035557575.1 Pseudonocardia sp.
GACCGCCAGCCCGCCGAGCCCGCCGCCGCGTAATCCACCCCGGAGCCCCCGAGCCCCCCACGCCCGGCTGAACGAACGGCACTTTCGCACGAACCTATCGTGCGAAAGTGCCGTTCGTTCGGGTCAGGAGGGGGTGCGGGCGCGCGAGTGCGGGTGCGGAGTGGCGGAGGCTCAGGAGGCCTGGTCGGGGTCCGGGGAGCTGGCCCGGGCCCAGTAGCGCCGCGGGATGCGGCCGGCCCCGCGGGCGGCGCGGCCGGCCTCCACCGCCAGCCGCATGGCGTGCGCCATCCGCTCCGGGTCGCCGGCCCGGGTCACGGCGGTGGCCAGCAGCACCGCGTCACACCCCAGCTCCATGGCCTGCGCCGCCTCGGACGCGGTGCCGATCCCCGCGTCGAGCACCACCGGCACCCCGGCCGCGTCGACGATCATCTCGATGTTGTGCGGGTTGCGGATGCCCAGCCCGGTCCCGATCGGGGAGCCCAGCGGCATGACCGCGGCGCAGCCCGCCTGCTCCAGCTTGCGGGCCAGCACCGGGTCGTCGTTGGTGTAGGGCAGCACGGTGAACCCGTCGTCGACCAGCTGCTCGGCCGCCTCCAGCAGCTCGATCGGGTCCGGCAGCAGGGTGCGCTCGTCGGCGATCACCTCGAGCTTGACCAGCTCGGTGTCCAGGGCCTCGCGGGCCAGCCGCGCGGTGAGCACCGCCTCGGCCGCGGTCCGGCAGCCGGCCGTGTTCGGCAGGATCTCGATCTTCAGCCGGCGCAGCAGGTCGAGCACACCGGTGCCGGTGGTCGCGTCGATCCGGCGCATGGCCACGGTGGTCAGCGCGGTTCCCGACGCCACCAGCGCGCGCTCCAGGATCTCCAGGTTGGTGGCACCCCCGGTTCCCATGATCAGCCGTGAGCCGATCTTGCGGCCGCCCACCACCAGGTCGTCGTCCATGCTCCTACCTCCCGGGATCATCCGCCCTGCACGGCGGTCAGCACCTCGATGCGGGCGCCCTCGGCCAGCGGGGTGCGCGCCCAGGCCGCCCTTGGGACGACCTCGGAGTCCAGCGCCACCGCCACCCCGGCCCCGGGCGCACCCAGCGCGTCCAGCGCGTCCCGCACGCAGGCGCCGTCCGGGAGCTCGTGGCCGACGCCATTGATCAACACCTGCACTGCTACCTCCTTGCCGGTTCGGCGACGAAACGTCGAGGATCGGCGGCCCTGGCGGCGTCCGGTGCCGGCTGTCCGGAGAGCAGGGCCAGCACCGCGTCCGCGGTGATCGGGGCGAGCAATATCCCGTTGCGGTGGTGCCCGGTGGCCACGAGCAACCCCTCCGGACCGATCTCCCCGATCAGCGGCCGGTTGTCCGGGCTACCCGGGCGCAGTCCGGCTGCGCTCTCCAGCAGCGTGTACTCGGCGATCCCCGGCAGCACCCGCTCGGCGTCGCGCAGCAGGTCACGCACTCCCCCGACGGTTACCTCGGTGTCGAAGCCGGTCTCGGTCTGGGTCGCCCCGATGACCAGCCCGCCGCCGTCGCGGGGCACCGCGTACACCGGTCGCCCGTCCACCAGCGCCCGCACCGTGCGGCTCGGCGGCGGGAACGCCCCCGCCCGGTGGGCCAGCCGCAGGATCTCCCCCTTCACCGGCCGGATCAGCCCGTGCAGCGCCGGGTGCAGCCCCGCGGAGTGGGCGCCGGCGGCCACCAGCACCCGGTGCGCCGGGTGCTGCCCGCCGGCGGTGCGCACCCCGACGACCCGCTGCCCGTCGTCGACCACGGTCTGCGCCGACTCCTCGACGACGCGCACCCCGGCCCGCTCGGCGGCGGCCCGCAGCGCGTCCAGCAGCACCCGGTTGTCCACGGCCAGGTCGTCCGGCACCGACAGCCCACCCCGCACGTCCGGGCCGAGCGCCGGTTCGAGGCGGCGCAGCTCGCGTCCGGAGAGCCGCTCGACGTCCCGGCCGAGCCGCGCCAGGTGGTCGGCCAGCGCGAGCAGCTCGGCACGATCACCGGCGCCGGTGGCGGCGACCAGCGTGCCCTCGGTGCGCAACCCTGCGGGCCGACCGGCGGCCTGGCCCAGCTCCGCGGCGAAGTCCGGCCAGCGACGGACACCGGCCAGACCGAGGTCGAGCAGTTCCTCCTCGCCGGGCCAGGCCTCGGTGACCGGGGCCAGCATGCCGCCGGCCACCCAGGACGCGCCGCGGCCCGGTGCCGGATCCAGCACCGTGACGTCGTACCCGGCGGCCGCGGCCCGCCACGCGCAGGACAGGCCGATCACGCCTGCGCCGACTACCACCAGCATCTCAAGACTCCATCCGCTCCCTGCGCCGGCATGACCCGGATCAGGTTCGACGGTCGGGATCTGTGGATCCCCTCTCAGCCCGCTCGCTCTCGGGCTCCCGTGCGATCACCTCCGTCGAGCCTACGCCCCGAAGCACGCTCGCGTAGGGTCGGCGGCCGTGCCCGGACTCGACGCGACGGCGCTGCGCGCCCGCCTGGACGACGCCCGCCTCTACCTGTGCACCGACGCCCGGCGCTCCCGCGGCGACCTCGCCGAGTTCGCCGACGCGGCGTTGGCCGGCGGGGTCGACGTCGTGCAACTGCGCGACAAGGGCGGGGACGGCGACCTGGAGGCCCGGGCCGAGCTGGCCGCCCTCGAGGTGCTGGCGCAGGCCTGCGCCCGGCACGGCGCGTTGCTCGCGGTGAACGACCGCGCGGACATCGCCCTCGCCGCCGGGGCCGACGTGCTGCACCTGGGCCAGGACGACCTGCCGGTCGAATGGGCGCGCCGGGTCGTCGGCGAGGAGATGATCATCGGCCGGTCCGCGCACAGCGCCCCGGAAACCGCGCTCGCGGCGGACGAGGGCGGCGTCGACTACTTCTGCGTGGGCCCGTGCTGGCCCACGCCGACCAAGCCGGGCCGACCGGCGCCCGGGCTGGACCTGGTGCGCACGGTGGCCGCCCGGGAACCGGCGCGGCCGTGGTTCGCGATCGGCGGGATCGACGAGCGCCGGCTGGACGACGTGCTGGCCGCCGGGGCGCGCCGGATCGTCGTGGTTCGCGCGATCACCGAGGCCGCCGATCCACGCGCCGCCGCGGCCGCCCTGAAGGCGCGCCTGGTGGCCTGACCCCGCCGCCGCGTCCCGGGCGCCGGGGACGACGTCAGTTCGTCGGGACGACGACGGACGTGGTGGGCACCACCGAGCTGCGCTCGGCGCTGCGCCGGGCGCTCTCGGACTCCTCGGCGTCGGCGGTGCTGGACGCCTCCTCCGACGACGAGGGCTCCGTCGTCTCGGTCGGGCTCTCCGAGGTGCTGGTCGGCTCCGTGGTCTCGGTCGGCTCGGTGGTCTCGGTGGGCGTCTCGTCCTCGACGGGGGCCGGATCCAGCACCCGTCCGACGGAGGTCCCGGTCTGGCCCTTCGTGATCGTCGAGCCCTTGACCAGCTCCAGGCCGGTCACCACCAGCATGCCGAGCAGGAACACGATCACGGTGGCCCCGACCCAGCGGCCCCACGGCCGGGACGGGCGCGGCTCGGGGGACACGCTCCCGTCGCCACCGACCCGCGTGGTCGGAGTGTCACCGGAACCGACCCTGGTGGTGGGGGCGTCACCGGCAGCGGCGCGCTGCGTCGGCGCGTCGGCCGCGCCGAGGTGTCGCGTCGGCCCCTCACCGGGCGCTCCCGCGCGCCCGGTCCCGGGCGCGGGCGGCAGCACCGTGGTCGGCGACTCCCCCGGCCCGCCGACCGGTGGGATCCGCGGCAGGGGCACCGTCGGGTCGCCGGCTCCGCTCTCGGCCGCAGGCCCGGCCTGCCTGCGGGACCGGATCCGGGCCGCCACGGTGTCCCGGGTGCGATTCAGCGAGTGCTCGTAGAGCGAGGTCACCACGGTGCTCGCCACCGATCCGACGGCCGCCCCGGTCACCGTGCCCATGGCCCCGAAGAACGACCCGAGGATCGCGCTGGTCGCGGCGGCGCCGGCGCCGGCGATCAGCTTGTTGACCGTGAGGTCCTTCTTCTCCTGTTGCGTGGCGGGATGGGACGACGACCCGGTGGGCCCGGGGCCGGGCACCGACGGCCGCGGTGGCGGTGGCGGTCCGGGCCGGTACGGGGTCGGGCGGGACGGGTTGGGATGCTCGGGCATGGCTCCTGTTCACGTTCACGATCGGCGACGACGTGTCCGGATCGGTTCAACGAGCGGGAGCCGCCGATGGCTCCACCTGATCACCGTTGGTGAGGGGTCTCACCTTACCCGGGGGGAGTGGGATGCTCGGCCGGGTGTCGCAGCCCGGGATGTCCCGGCGGCAGTGCCGACCGCACGAGCGGCCACGACAGGGCCACGCACAACGCGACCAACGGCCAGGTCAGCAGCAGGCGGGCGACGCCGAGCGCGACGGCCGCGTCGGCCAGGTAGAGCGGCAGGAACACGGCCAGCCGCATCACGTACTGGGCCACCCAGACCCAGCTGGCCCGCTGGTAGCCCCGGACCAGGTCCGGGTCCCGCCGCCACCGGGTGCGCTGCCCGAGCGCGGCCCCGACCATGATCCCGAGCAGCGGCCAGCGCACCACGATCGACACCGCCCACGCCATCGCGCTCGCCGCGTTGGCCACGATCTGGACGAGGAAGAAGTCGACGGCCCGTCCGGTGTACAGCGCGATCACCGCGGCCACCGCGACCCCGAGCAGCCCGACGGCCACCGCGCGCGGGGCCCGCCCCTGGGCGGTTCGCAACCCGGCCAGCACCAGCGCCGCGACGAGCGCGCCGCCGCTGGCCCAGCCGACCGGGGAGGCCGAGCCGGCCGCTTGGGCGATCGTCAGCCCGGCCACGAACGCGATCACCGGAACGGTCGCGTCGACCCCGGCGGAGCGGCCACCCAGCAGCTCCCCGAGATTCGGCTCGGAGCGCTGCTCGGACTGGGCCATGGGCCAAGGGTGCCCCATCTCCCCGATCGGTGGTCAGCTGCTGGCGCGCGAACCGATTCTCGGCGATATTGGATGACCTCTGTCCTGCTGCGCGGCCACGGCAGCTGTACGCAGGAAGTACGAAAGGGTGGCACGTGGGCAGCTGGAGCAGCTTCGTAGCCATCGGCGACAGCTTCACCGAGGGCCTGGACGACTGGCGGCCCGACGGCACGCCCCGCGGTTGGGCCGACCGGGTCGCCGAGAACCTCGCCGCGGACCGCCCCGGGTTCCGCTACGCGAACCTCGCGGTCCGCGGCAGGGTGCTCGACCAGATCGTCGACGAGCAGCTCCCGGTGGCCGAGCGGCTGGCCCCGGATCTGATCACCTTCTCCGGCGGCGGCAACGACATCATCAGGCTCGGCTGCGACGCCGACGACCTGGCGCGCCGGTTCGACGCCGCACTCGGCCGGGTCAGCGCGACCGGGGCGCAGGTCGTGGTGTTCACCGGGTTCGACGTGGGCCGGATGCACCCGCTGATCCGGCGGCTGCGCGGCCGGGTGGCCTGCTTCAACGAGCTCATGCGGGCCAGCGCGGAGCGGCACGGCAGCACGGTGGTCGACCTGTGGGGGATGGCGCCGCTGGCCGATCCGCGCTCGTGGGGCCGCGACCGGCTGCACCTGACCGCCGAGGGACACCGCCGCGTCGCCCTGCGCACGCTGGAGACGCTCGGCGTGCCGGTGCTGGACGACTGGCGGGCGCCGCTGCCGGCCACCGACCCGGCGCCGTGGCGGGCCCGCCAGCAGGAGGACCTGCTGTGGTTGCGCGACTTCGTGATGCCCTACGTGCGGCGGCAGCTGCAGGGTCGGCAGGTGGGCGGCGGGCTCGCCCCGAAGCGCCCGGAGCTGCGGCCGCTGGACGGCCGCGGACGACCCGCGGTGTGAGCGACGCGGCAGGCTGTACGGGTCCGCGCGGGATCCGGGCCGACGCGGTCGCGCCCGGCGGGCTGGGTCCGGAGCGCCGTCGTCCGGCGCTGCCTGCGGCGCAACCGGCCCGGACCTCGAACGCGCCCCGGGCGGCGTGGCACGGTGACACCGTGGGCGAACCCGCAGCCGCAGCGCAGGGCCCGCGGCTCCGCCGGGTCCGAGTACCCGCCCGGACCGCGCTGTTCGTGGCGCTGCTGCTGAGCGCGGGATGCGCGGCCGCGGTCCCGGGCGGCACGCAGGCCCCACCCGCCCTGCCCCGGTTGGTGGCCGCGACGGCGCTCTCCGCGCGGGTCGTCGACCTGGTGATCGATTCGCCCGCGGTGGGCCCGCGGGTGCCGGTGCGGCTGCTGCTGCCCGCCGGCTACGCCGCGCAGCCGCAGCGCCGCTGGCCGGTGCTCTACCTGCTGCACGGCGCGTCCGACGGCTACCGGGCCTGGACCCGCTCCACCGACGTCGAGCAGCTCACCGCGTCCTCGGACGTGCTGGTGGTGATGCCCGACGGCGGCCCCGCCGGCTTCTACGCGGACTGGCGCAGCGGGTCACCGCGCTGGGAGACCTTCCACCTCGTCGAGCTGTGGGAGCTGCTGCGCGCGGACTACCGCGCCGCGGACCGGCGCGCCGTCGCCGGGCTGTCCATGGGCGGGCTGGGCGCGCTCGGGTACGCCGCCCGCCACCCCGGCATGTTCACCGCGGCCGCCTCGTTCAGCGGCGTCGCGCACACCCGGCTCGCGCCCGGCCACTACCAGGAGCTGGTGCGGTCGCAGGGCGAGGATCCGGAGCAGCTGTGGGGCGACCCGCTCGAGAACGCCGACATCTGGGCCGCGCACAACCCGTTCGACCTGGCGGCGCGGCTGGCCGGGATCCCGCTGCACCTGTCCGCCGGCGACGGCCGCCCGGGGCCGCTCGACCCGCCGCGCACCCCCGCCGACGACCTCGAGGCCTCCCTGTACCGGCAGAACACCGCGCTGGTCGCCGAGCTGCGCCGGCTCGGCATCCCGGCCGAGGTCGACCTGTACGGGCCGGGCACGCACAGCTGGCCGTACTGGGAGCGGGAGCTGCACCGCGCCTGGCCGCTGCTGGAGTCGAGCCTGCACCCGTCCTGAACCGGCCGGGACCCGACCGGGCCACCCCGGCAGCCGGCCGCCGGGGAGGCCGCGGCACGGTGCCGCGCACCCGCGGCGTCAGCTCGCGAACGCCCGGCGCAGCGCCTCGTCCCGGTCCCGCTGGAACCGCCGGGCCACCCCCGACGTCGGCGCCAGCAGGTCGAAGCCGTGGATCCCGCCGCGGTAGACGTGCAGCTCGGTCGGCACCCCGGCCTGCAGCAGCCGCTGCGCGTAGTCGATGTCCTCGTCCACGAACAGGTCCACGTCCCCGACCGGGATGAACGCCGGCGGCAGCCCGGACAGGTCGCCGGCCCGGGTCGGCGCCGCGTAGGGCGACACGGCATCGGTGCCCACCGCGTCCCCGACGTAGGACCGCCAGCCGATCAGGTTCGACGTGCGGTTCCACACCTTCGGATCGGTGATCTCGTGGCTGGCCGGGGTGACGTTGCGGTCGTCCAGCATCGGATAGACGAGCAGCTGGAAGCACACCTCGTGCTCGCCCCGGTCGCGGGCCAGCAGCGCCAGCCCGGCGGCCGCACCGCCACCGGAGCTGGCCCCGCCGATGGCGATCCGCCGCGGGTCGATCCGCAGCTCGGCCGCGTTCTTGAAGGTCCACTCCAACCCGGCGTAGCAGTCGTCCATCGGGGCCGGGAAGGGATGCTCGGGGGCCCGCCGCCACTCGACCGACACGGTCGCGCAGCCGACCGTGTCGACGATGTGCTCCATCAGCAGGTCGTCCTGCTCGATCTGGCCGAGCACGTGCCCGCCGCCGTGGATCCAGTACAGGCACGGCAGCACGTCGGCCTGGTCGGCCGGGCGGTAGTGCCGGACCCGCACCTGCGGGTCGCCGTCCCAGCCGGGCACCAGGTGGTCGACCCGGGTCACCGTGGGGCTCGGCTGGATGCCGGCGCTCGCCGCGGCGAGCATGTCCATCATCGTCGTGCGGGCCACCGGGATGTCGGTCAGATCCAGCGGCGGCAGCAGCGGAAAGATCTCCGCGACCTCCGGGTCGATCCTGGGCAGCAGGTCCATCAGGAGGCCGCCGTGGACGACGCGCCGACGGTGAAGCCCTCGTAGCCGGCCTCGCTGACGTCCTGGCAGATCTTCCGGTGCCCACCGACGCCGCCGACGTAGGGGTAGAGGGTGCGCACCTTGCCCGGGATGTTCGCCCCGACCCACCACGAGTTCGTGCCCAGCAGCAGCGTCCCGTCGGCCAGCTCGTTGTGGTGGGCCACCCAGCGGTCCTCGGCCTCCCGGGTGGCCTCGACGAAGTCCCCGCCCTCGGATCGCGCGTGCCCGATGACGCCCGCGATGAACTCGGCGTTCTGCTCGATGGCCACCGGCATGTTGGACAGCACCGACGGGCTCTGCGGGCCGGTGATCATGAACATGTTCGGGAAGCCGTGCGTGGCGAGCCCGAGGTAGGTGCGCGGGCCGTCGGCCCACTTGTGCTCCAGCGACACCCCGTTGCGGCCCTTGATCCCCATCCGGAACAGCGTCCCGGTCATGGTGTCGAATCCGGTGGCGAACACGATGGCGTCCACGCCGTAGGAGCCCCCGCCGGTCCGCACGCCGCTCTCGGTGATCTCCTCGATGGGCGTCGAGCGCACGTCGACGAGCGTCACGTTGTCCCGGTTGAAGGTGACGTAGTAGTTGCTCTCCAGCGGCGGCCGCTTGGTGAAGAACGGGTGGTCGGACGGCGCCAGTAGTTCCGCGGTGGCCGGGTCGTGCACCAGTTCCCGGATCCGTGCCCGCATGAACTCGGAGATGGTGTCGTTGCTCTCCTTGTTCACCAGGAAATCGCTGTAGGTCTCCAGTCCGATGTAGAAACCACCCTTGTCCCAGGCCGCCTGGAACACCCGCTCCCGCTCCTCCGGGGTGGCGTCCAGGGCCGATCCCTCGGCCACCTGGTAGGGCAGCCCGAATGCCGACTGCCGGGCCCGCTCCCACAGCTCGGGATACGTGCTCTTCACCTTCTGCACGTAGTCCGGGCCGATCGGGTGGTTGCGCGCGGGAATGTCGTAGTTCGGGGTCCGCTGGAACACGTAGAGGTGCGCGGCCTGCTGGGCGATCTCCGGAATGGCCTGCACCGCGGTCGCCCCGGTGCCGATCACGGCGACCCGCTTGCCGGTGAAGTCCACCGGCTCGTGCGGCCAGGCCCCGGTGTGGTACCAGTCGCCGGCGAAGTTCTCCAGGCCAGGCCACGGCGGCAGGTTGGTGGTGGAGATGCAGCCGACGGCGGTGACGAAGTAGCGCGCGGTGGTGGTGGCGCCGTCGTCGGTCGTCACCTCCCAGCGGTTGTTCTCCTCGTCGTAGACCGCGGCGCTGACCCGGGTGTTGAACCGGATGTCCCGGCGCAGGTCCATCTTGTCGGCGACGAAATCGAGGTAGTCGCGGATCTCGGCGTGCCCGGCGAAACGCTCGCTCCAGGTCCACTCGTCCAGGATCTGCGAGGAGAACCGGTCGGAGAACATGTAGTAGACGCTTTCGCTGTCGCAGCGAGCGCCCGGATAACGATTCCAGTACCACGTACCGCCGACGCCACCGCCGGCCTCGAAGACCGTCACCGTCATGTCGAGCTTGCGCAGTTCGTGCAGCATGTTCAGGCCGCCGAATCCGGCCCCGACAACGATGGCATCCACATCAGTGCGCGACGAGCTCATGCTTTCTGCACCTCTTTTTTTGCAGGGACAGGTGTGCCGGTCCGGGATGTGCCCGGGCCGGAAGGGATGTGTGGGACGGGCTCACTCAGGCCGGGACGGCCGCCGGCTGCAGCTTGTCTATCTCTGCGGCCACGTACTCCAGGCCGGCCGCGGCCCCGGGCAGTACGTTGACCATGCTGAAGAAGCCGTGCATCTGGCCGGCGAAGCGGCGGTGCTGCACCGGCACCCCGGCCGCCCGCAGCCTCTCCGCGTAGGCCTCGCCCTCGTCGCGCAGCACGTCGTGCTCCGCGGTCAGCACCACGGCCGGCGGCAGCCCGGACAGGTCGGCGGCCTGCAGCGGGGAGGCGTCGGGGTTGCGCCGGGTCACCGGGTCCGGGGCGTAGTGGTCCCAGAACCAGATCATGCCCTCGCGGGTCAGCATCAGCGCGTTCGCCGGGTCGGTGTAGCTGGGGTTGTCCACGTCGGCGTCGGTCACCGGGTAGATCAGCACCTGCAGCCCGAGGTCCGGACCGCCTTCCGCTTTCGCCCGCTGGGCCACGATCGCGGCCAGGTTGCCACCGGCGCTGTCCCCGGCGACGATCAGCGGCACCCGGGAGCCGGCGAACCGCGCGCGGTTGTCCTCGACCCAGCGCAGCGCGGCCCAGGCGTCCTCGGCGGCCGCCGGGTAGCGGTGCTCGGGGGCGAGCCGGTAGTCCACCAGGGCGACGGCGGCGCCGGTGCGCACGGCGAGCTGGCGGCCCAGCGTGTCGAACTCGTCGAGCGCGCCGATGACCCAGCCGCCGCCGTGGTAGTAGACGATCACCGAGCGGGGGTGCCCGCCGGCACCAGGATCCGCACCCCGATCGAGCCGCCGGGGATCGGGACCTGCTCGTCGGTGACCGAGGCGACCTCCGGACCGGGCCCGTACATCTCGCGCAGCATGGCGCCGAAGCCGCGGGCCTCGGCGGGCGTCATCTCGTGGATGGGCTTCGCCCCGCTCTCGGCCATGCCCGCCAGCAGCCCGGTCGTCGCCTCGTCCAGCGCCATGGTCGAAACCTCCTCGTCGTGTCCGTTGCGGCAGCTCAGGTGGCCGGTGCGAGCAGCCCCGACAGGTCGTCCACGGCCGGAACGCCGAGGCCGCGGCGCAGCGCGTCGTGCAGCACCGCGGTGGCCCGGACCGCGACCGCGGCGGTCGGCACCAGGGTGGCGAAGCCGTGGAACGCGCCCGGCCAGCAGTGCAGCTCGGTGGGGACACCGGCGATCAGCAGCCGCTGGGCGTAGGCCAGGCCCTCGTCGCGCAGGCAGTCCAGCTCGTTGACCGACAGGAAGGTCGGCGGCAGCCCGGTCAGGTCGTCCATCCGGGCCGGCGCGGCGTACGGGGTGGCCGGCGCATCCCCCAGGTAGTAGCGCCAGCTGTGCACCGCCTGGGCGTTGTCCCAGCCGACCGTGTCGGCGCCGGTGCGCATCGAGTGGGTGTCCAGCCGGTCGTCCAGCTCGGGCTCGATCAGCACCTGCATGGCCAGCGGCGGGCCGCCGCGGTCGCGGGCCAGCAGCGCGGTGGTGGCGGCCAGCCCGCCGCCTGCGCTGTCCCCGAGGACGGCGATCCGGGCCGGGTCGACACCCAGCTCGGTGGCGTGCGCGGCGAACCACACCAGCGCGGCGTAGCAGTCCTCGGCCGGCGCGGGGAACGGGTGCTCGGGCGCCAACCGGTACTCCACCGACACCACCACCACGTCGAGCTCGCGCGCGATGGCCGCGTTCGACGCGTCGTCCAGCGCCACCGTGCCCAGCGCGAATCCGCCGCCGTGGATGTCGAGCACGCCGGCCCGGTCGGCGGCAGCGGTCACATCCCCGGTGGGGCGGTCCGGGGTGAAGATCCGGACCGACACCTCGGGCGCTCCCGCGGGTCCGGGCACCAGCCGGTCGGTCACCCGGATCCCGGACAGGTCCACCGGGAAGGCCGCGATCAGCTCGTCGACCGTGCGACGCGACGGCGCCAGCTCGCTGAACGGGAACTTCGGGATGAGCGGGACGGCGATGGCCAGCTCCGGATCCACCTCAGCTCCGTTCGGTCATACGTCGCGGACCTGCGAGAACGTGTGATCGTCCCATCGTGCACGGCGGCGGCGGGCGCAGCATCCGACGACTGGCGGTAAAGTTCGCCGGTCAGCCCGCCAACTGGCGGTTTCGGGCTCAATTTCTCTGTCGTAGGTTCGGCTCATGCGGACGCTGCTGCTGCGCCTGTCCGCACTCGACGCCGAGGCCGAGGGTGCGGTCCGGGTGATCGCGGTGTTCGACGCGCTCGTCAGCCAGCACGCCAGCCTGACCCAGCTGGCCATGGTCACCGCACAGCTGGCCGAGTGCCCGGTCGGCATCGGCGACGTCACCGGCCGCACCGCACTGCGATGTGCGCCCGACGGCCGGCGGCTTCCCGGCCCGCGTCCGGACTTCGTGGCCACCTGCCCGGTCGACGGGGGTGGGGAGGTGTGGCTGGAGCGGCTCGACCGGCCGCTCGCCCTGGACGACATCGTGCTGGAGCGGTTCGCCGCCACCGCCGCGATCATCCGCGGCCTGGCCCTGTCCAGCGGGCCCCGGCTCGGCGACCCGGCGCTGATCGAGCTGGCGATCAGCCACAGCGCCGGCGCCCCGGAGCGCTCGCGGGCGCTGCACCTGATGGGCCTCGGCCCGGCGACCCGGGTACGGGCGCTGGCCGTGGCCGGCAACGTGGGACGGGTCGTGGCGCAGTGCGGCGACCTGCTCGGGCACGCCCCGATCGAGGACCGGCACGTGGCGTTGCTGGTTGGCGACACGCCGCCGGCCCCCGTCGTGCCGCCGGGTACCCGGGTCGGCGCCGGGCCGGTGGTGCTGGCCGACGAGGCCTGGCGATCCTGGCGGGAGGCGGGGCTCGCGCTGCGGTTCGCCGAGGACGCGGCGCTGTGCACCGGGCCGTGGCTGCACGGCGGCCCGCTGGTCCGCTGGGACGATCTGGGCGGCTACGCCGCGCTCGCCGACCACGTGTCCCCGGAGGGGATCTCCGATGTCGCCGACGTGCGGGCGCTGGACCGGCTGGCCGCCGGTCGCGGCGGGCGGTTGATCATCGGCACCCTGCACGCGGTCTGCATGACCGACTCCATCCGCACCGCCGGCGCGGCGATGCACCTGCACCACAGCTCGGTGGCCGCCCGGTTGCAGCGGGCGGAGGAGGAGCTGGGGTTCTGCGCGCGTACGGCCGCCGGGCGCGGCCGGCTGGCGCTCGCACTCACCCTGCGCCACCTGCGCGACCACCCGGCTTAGCGGCCTGCGCCGGGTCGCAAACTCGCCTGTCGCCTGCGGTTCTTTCGCCCTGCCCCGGGGGAAGCGTGGAACACACCGACATTCCGTCTGATCTACCGCAGCCACAACCGGATCCCCGAGCACGACCGCAAGGCGGAGCTCGGGCGATCTTCAGCGTGGCCCGGTCCAGCAACAAGAAGCGCGACGTGACCGGCGCCCTGCTCACCCATCGGGCTGGTTCGTGCAGGCCCTGGAGGGCGACGAGAGCACCGTCCGCGGGCTCTACGACCACATCTACAAGGACGGCCGGCACGACCGGGTGACGGTGATCTTCGCCGAGCAGGTGCCCGACCGGGTGTTCTCCCGGTGGGCGATGGCCAAGGTCTCCGACGACGGCGAAACCGAAATCCCGCTGCTCATGAACGTGACCAAGGGCGGAATCTCCCGGGCCGCGTCGCGCCCCACGACACCGGAACAGGACAGGATCCTGGACTTCATGCGGGACGCGGTGCGCGAGCCCGGCGAGGCCTGATCACCGCTCCGAGCTGCGGCAGTCGGAGAACTGCGGCAGGCCCGGAGCTACAGCGGATCGGGTGCTGGCTCAGTCAGGGGCGCAAGCGATCAACGCCGGCGACGCAACCACTGACAGTGCTGCCGTCACCGGTGTCCACCGCTCCGACTGGAATCTGCGTGACCTGACCGCCCTTGTCGCCGCCGCCGTTGTCGCTGTCGCCGCCGTTGCTGTCGCCGCCGTTGCTGTCGCCACCGCCGTTGCTGTCGCCACCGCCGTTGCTGTCGC
>DATMDS010000254.1:0-12364 GCA_035557575.1 Pseudonocardia sp.
GGTGGTCGTGCAGGCGGCCGGGTCGATGCCCGGTGACCTGCAGATGCTCTGGCGGGCCGAGGACCCCAAGCAGTACCACGTGGAGTACGCCTACTCCTGCATGGGCTACGAGATCGCCGGCGCGCTCGGGATCAAGATGGCCGCCCCCGAGCGCGAGGTCTACTCCCTGGTCGGCGACGGCTCCTACCTGATGATGGCCCAGGAGATCGTCACCGCGGTCTCGGAGGGGATCAAGCTCATCATCGTGATCGTGCAGAACCACGGGTTCTCCTCGATCGGCGCGCTCTCGGAGTCGTTGGGCTCGCAGCGCTTCGGCACGTCCTACCGCTACCGCGACTCCGAGACCGGGCAGCTGGACGGGGCCACCCTGCCGATCGACCTGGCCGCCAACGCCGAGAGCCTGGGCGCCGACGTCATCCGGGTCACGACCATCGAGGAGTTCCGCGACGCACTGGTCCGGGCCCGCGCCTCGGACCGCACCACCGCCGTGCACATCGACTCCGACCCGCTGGCCCCGGTGCCGTCCTCGCAGTCCTGGTGGGATGTGCCGGTCTCCGAGGTCGCCGCGCTGGACAGCACGACCTCGGCGCGCAAGACCTACGAGGCACACAAGGCCGAGCAGCGGCACCTGATCATCCCGGCCGAAAGGGCAGATTCATGAGCGACCTCACCCAGCTGCGACTGGGTACCGCGCCCGACTCGTGGGGTGTCTGGTTCCCCGAGGACCCACATCAGGTGGGCTGGCAGCAGTACCTCGACGAGGTGGCCCAGGCCGGCTACCTGTACACCGAGCTCGGCCCGCAGGGCTTCCTGCCCCAGGATCCGGCCCAGCTCAACGACGAGTTGGGGGCCCGCGGCCTCACCGTCAGCGGAGGCACCGTGTTCGCCGGGCTGCACAAGGGCAAGGAGGCCCTGGACAAGGCGATCGAGGACTTCGGCCGGGAGGCCCGGCTGCTGTCCGCGGTCGGCGCGAGGTACCTGGTGCACCTGCCGGAGCAGTACACCGACATGCACTCCGGAGCGGCCACCGAGGGCGCCGACCTGGACGCCGAGCAGTGGCAGAACCTGGTGTCCGGCACCAACGAGCTGGGCCGGGTGATCAAGGAGCAGTACGGGGTGGACCTGGTGTTCCACCCGCACGTGGACACCCACGTGGACACCCAGCAGCGGATCGAGCGGTTCCTGTCCGACACCGACCCGCAGTTCGTGAACCTGTGCCTGGACACCGGGCACATCTCCTACTGCCACGGCGACAACGTGCAGATCGTCGAGCGGTTCCCCGAACGGATCACCTACGTGCACCTCAAGCAGGTCGACCCGGAGATCCGGGACCGCGCGGTGGCGGAGAACATGCCGCTGTCCGAGGCGGTGAAGCTCGGCGTGATGGTCGAGCCGCCCTACGGCGAGCCGCCCATGCCGCCGCTGCTGGACGCCCTGGCCGCGCTGGACCGGGACGTGTACTGCGTGATCGAGCAGGACCTGTACCCGGTCGAGCCGGACGTCCCGCTGCCCATCGCCGCCCGGACCGCCGGCTACTTCGTCTCCTGTGGACTCGGCCCGGCCCGGCGCTGGCCCTACCGCCGCTGACCATCCTGAGAGGACACAACCAGTGACTGTGAACATCGGCGTGATCGGCGTCGGCATGATCGGCCAGGACCACATCCGCCGTCTCACCCACGTGTTGAGCGGGGCCCGGGTCTCCGCGGTCACCGACGTCGACCTGGACCGGGCCAAGTCCGTGGCGGAGAACCTGTCGGACGCCAAGGTCCACCAGTCCGGCCCGGATCTGATCAACGACGACGGCGTGGACGCGATCGTCGTCGCCTCCTGGGGCGGTACCCACGAGGAGTACGTGCTGGCCGGCATCGCCGCCGGCAAGCAGGTCTTCTGCGAGAAGCCGCTGGCCACGACCAGGCAGGCCTGCGAGAACATCCTCGTCGCCGAGCAGAAGGCCGGCCAGCGGCGGGTGATGGTCGGGTTCATGCGCCGCTACGACGACGCCTACCGCGCCATGAAGGCCGCGCTGGACGCCGGGGACGTCGGCGCGCCGCTGGTCTACTACTCCGGACACCGCAACCCGTCGGTGCTGTCCGGCACCACCGACGGCGTGCTCGTCGACACCTGCGTGCACGACATCGACGTGTCCCGGTACCTGTTCGACTCCGAGGTCACCGCGGTGCAGGTGTTCAGCCCGCGCCGGTCCAGCCACGCCAATGAGGGCCTGCAGGACCCGGTGCTGGTGCACCTGGAGCTGGCCAACGAGATGCTGGTCGTGATCGAGGCCGCGGTGAACATCGACTACGGCTACGACATCCGCGGCGAGGTGCTCGGCGAGACCGGCACCATCGAGCTGGCCGAGTCCAGCCCGATCGTGGTCAAGAAGGAAGGCCGGCACGCCGGGTCGGTGCCCGCGGACTGGCGCGAGCGCTTCTTGCGCGCCTATGACGTCGAGTTCCAGGAATGGATCAACGCGGTGGCCGCGGGCAGCTCGACCGGCCCCAGCTCGTGGGACGGCTACGCGGCCGCGGTGGTCACCGACGCGTGCGTGGAGGCCTACCGCACCGGCCGGAAGACGCCGGTGTCGCTGCCCGAGCGACCGGCCCTCTACCTGGAGAAGTGACGGCGATGGTCAAGATCGCGCTCGACCCGCACATGTACCACGTGGACCACTCCGTGGCCGACGAGCTGCGCAAGGCCGCCGACCTGGGCTACCAGCACCTGGAGCTCTCACCGCGCGCCGACTGGTTCTTTTGGCACCGCTACCCCAAGGCCGACGACGAGCTGATCGCCGAGACGCGCAAGGCCGCCTCCGAGACCGGGGTGAACATCGAGGTGCTGGTCCCGGTGTTCAACTGGTCCTCGCCGGACGAGCAGGAGCGGCAGGCCCAGGTACGGAACTGGAAGCGGCTGCTGGAGATCGCCGACGCCGTCGAGTGCCCGACGATCGTGTCCGAGCTCTCGGGTGACCCGAACCGGCCGCTGCAGTCCGAGCACGCCTTCTACGCCTCGATGGAGGAGCTGATCCCGGTCTTCGAGCGCTACGGCATCGCGCTCAACCTGGAGGCGCACCCGTACGACTTCACCGAGGCCAACGACGACGCCGTGCAGATCATCCGCGGGCTGAACCGGCCCTGGGTGAACTACGTCTTCTGCGCCCCGCACGCCTTCCACCTCTCGCAGGGTGCGGGCGACGTGCGCCGGATGATGGAGTACGCGGGCAGCAAGCTGAAGCACCTGCACGTGGCCGACTGCTACAACCACCTGGCGAACGTGGGCAACCGCTACATCATCAACCCGCCAGGGGTGGACGCCCGGATCCACCAGCACAACGAGATCGGTCACGGCGACCTGGACTGGGACGAGTTCTTCGGCACGCTGCGCGACGTGCAGTTCGACGGCGTGGCCACGGTCTGCGTGTTCGGTTGGGAGGAGGACGCCGACGCGATCCACCGCCGGATGCTGGAGCGCGTCACCTCCGAGCTGGGCAGCTGAGCCGATGGCCACCGCGCCCGACAGGAGTGTCGAGGTGACCTGCGTGCTGGATGCGCAGGCGCAGCTGGGCGAGTGCCCGGTCTGGTCGATACCGGAACAGGTCCTGTACTGGATCGACATCCACGCGCCGGCGCTGTACCGGTTGGACCCGGCGAGCGGAGAGTCCCGCAGCTGGGCGATGCCCTCGCGCATCGGCTCGTTCGGGCTGCGCGAGTTCGGGGCAGGCGAACCGGGCGGTGCCGTCGTCGCCCTGGTCGACGGTTTCCACCTGCTCGACTTCGCGACCGGTGCGCTGACGTTCTTGGTCGGGCCCGAGCACACCCCGGGCATCCGGTTCAACGACGGCAAGGTGTCGCCGGAGGGCCGGTTCTGGGCCGGCACCATGGACGAGGAGTCGATGACCCGACCGATCGCGGCGCTGTACCGGCTCGATGCCGACCACAGCATGCACCGCGTGGTCGACGGCCTGGTCGTGTCCAACGGGTTGGGCTGGAGCGCGGACGGGCGCACCATGTTCCACTCCGACAGCAAGGGCGAGGTGGTCTGGGCCTACGACTACGACCCGGACACCGGCACGCCGTCCGGCCGCCGGGTGCTGACTCGGCCGACCGACCGGGTCGGCCGCCCGGACGGGGCCGCCGTCGACGAGCAGGGCTACTACTGGAGCGCCGGGGTCTCGGCTGGCGTGCTGAACCGGTGGGCGCCGGACGGCCGGCTGGACCGCACCATCCCGCTGCCCTGCTCCAGCCCGACCGCGCCCTGCTTCGGCGGTGCGGACCTGCGCACCATCTTCATCACCTCGCTGCGGCACGGCGTGGACCCGGAGCTGCTGGCGGCCACGCCGCTCTCGGGTGGGATCTTCGCGGTCCCGGTCGACGTACCAGGCGTGCCGATCGGCCGCTATCGCGGCTGACCGCGATCCGAACTGACGGGAGGACCGGACATGACACTGAACGTCTGCATGGTCGGCCACGGGATGATGGGCATCTGGCACTCCGAGGCGCTGCGCAACCTCGAACACTGCCAGCTGCACACCGTGGTCGGCCGGCCGCGGAAGCCGGACGCCGAGCAGTCCACGGCGGCCGCCGGCCGCAAGCCGGCCTCGACCGAGCAGTTCGCCGAGAAGTACAACTACCGCAAGTGGAGCACCGACTTCACCGAGGCGATCTCCGACGACGAGGTCGACATCGTGATCATCGCGGGGCCGAGCGAGACGCACGCGGAGATGTCGCTGGCCGCTCTGGAGCGCGGCAAGCACGTGCTGGTGGAGATCCCGATCGCGATGAACCTCGAGGGCGCCGAGGCGGTGGTGGCCGCGGCCGAGCAGCGCGGGCTCACCCTCGGCGTGGTGCACCCGATGCGCTACCGGCCCGAGCGGCTGCCCGTCGTGGAGCGGATCGGCGCCGGCGAGGAGCACGTCAGCCACGTGCAGGGCCGCTTCTTCATCCACCGGCTGGCCAACGTGGGCGCCACCGGGCTGCAGCGCAGCTGGACCGACAACCTGCTCTGGCACCACACCACGCATCTGATCGACTTCGGGTTGTGGGTGGTGTCCGGCGGCGAGCTGCGCGGTGTCGAGGACAGGATCCGCCACGTCCACAGCGTCTACCCACCGCTCGACCCGCGCACCGGAATCCCGATGGAGCTGGTGCTGGTCGTGGAGACCCACGAGGACCAGACGATCGTGTGCACCGGCTCCTACTACTCGGGGGAGTACCTCTACGACACCCTGATCGTCACCGACCGCGACAGCTACCGCACCGACGAGCGCCGCTCCACGATCACCACCCGCGACGGCGAGCACCCCGTGTCCTCCGAGCAGCAGAACGCCGAGCTGATCGCCCCGGACTTCGTCAACGCCGTGCTCAAGGGGCGCGAGCCCGCAGTACCCGGCTGGTCGGTGCTGCCGGCGATGCGGGTGCTGCACCGCGTGCAGTCCGACTGGGACGCCAAGCACGGCGCGCAGCCGCTGCCCGGGCGCCCCGTCACCTGACCCGATCGTCTCCAGGAGGAGTCATGACCCGCGGCCCGCAGCTCGATCCGCTCCCCGACGGCGTGCTGGACGCATTGCGCGAGGTGAGCACGTCCACGGTGGCCACCCAGCTGTTCAAGCTGGGCTATCGGCAGCCCCAGCTGATCGGTGTGCGAGCGCTGAGCAGCGTCGTGGACGGGTTCGTGGCCGAGGCGTTCACCATGCGGTTCATCCCGGCCAGGGAGGACGTGAACTCGCCGGATCCGTACCGCAGCGGGAACACGCTGCAGTGGGAGGCGATCGAGGAGGTGCCGCCGGGGCACGTGATCGTCGTCGACAGCCGTGGCGATGCGAGTGCGGCATCGGGCGGGGACATGCTGATGACCCGGGCCTGGAAGCGGGGGGCCGCCGGCTTCGTCACCGACGGCGGGTTGCGGGACGGCCACGTGCTCTCACAGCTGCCGTTCCCGACCTACGCCGCTGCGGTGACCATCACCACCCGTGCGGCGTGGCACCACGTGGCGGACCTGCAGGTACCGATCGGCTGTGCCGGGGTCGCGGTGTATCCCGGGGACGTGCTGGTCGCGGACCGGGACGGAATCGTCGTGGTGCCGCGGGCGTTGGCAGAAGTGATAGCGGAGCCCTCACGGGAGCAGGAGAGGCTCGAGGCCTACGTGAGCACGAAGATCCATGCTGGTGAGCCGCTCTGGGGCAACTACCCTCCGGGTGAGCAGACCATTGCCGAGTACAAGGCGTCGTTGGAGGACAGTCGTGGGTCGTGAGCGGGTCGTGATCGTCGGGGGCGGCTTCGGGGGCCTGTCGGCCACTCGAGCGCTGGCCGACGCGGATGTCGACGTGACGATCGTGGACCGGACGAACCATCACCTGTTCCAGCCGCTGCTGTACCAGGTGGCCGCCGGAATCCTGTCGCCCGGGCTGATCGCACCGGCGCTGCGCAGCGTGATCAAGAAGCAGCGCAACGCCAGGGCGCTGCTGGCCGACGTCTACGACATCGACCTGGCCGAACGGGTCGTCCACGCGCACGGCCCGGACGGCCGCGAGGTGGACCTGCCCTACGACTCGCTGATCGTGGCGGCCGGGGCCACCCACTCCTACTTCGGCAAGGACCATTTCGCGGAGTTCGCCCCCGGCATGAAGACCGTCGAGGACGCGCGCTACATCCGGGACGGGATCCTGTCCAAGTTCGAGATGGCCGAGATCGCCACCGACCCGAAGGAACGGGCCGAGTGGCTGACCTTCGTCGTGATCGGTGCCGGCCCGACCGGGGTGGAGCTGGCCGGGCAGATCGCCGAGTTGGCGCACACGGTGCTGCCGCGGGACTACCGTTCCGTCGACACCAAGGAAGCGCGGATCATCCTGTTCGAGGGCGCACCGTCGGTGCTGCCACCGTTCCCGGCGAAGCTGCAGCGCTACACGAAGAAGCGCCTGCAGGAGATGGGCGTCGAGATCCGGGAGAACACGCTGGCCATCGACATGGACCACGAGTCGATCACGGTCAAGGGCCCGGACGGGGTGGAGACGATCCGCACCCGCACGCGGATCTGGGCGGCCGGCGTGGCCGCCTCACCGCTGGCGAAACTGCTGGCCGAGAAGGCCGGCGTGGAGACCGACCGGGCCGGCCGGATCCCGGTGGAACCGGACTGCAGCCTGCCCGGACATCCCGAGATCTTCGCCATCGGCGACATGGTGTCGCTGAACAAGCTGCCCGGGATCGCGCAGCCGGCGATGCAGGAGGGCAAGTACGTCGGCAAGGTGATCAAGGCGCGGCTGGCCGGGCAGCCGGTGGAGCCCTTCCGCTACTTCGACAAGGGCACGATGGCCACCATCGGCTACCGCTCGGCGGTAGCCGACGCGTTCGGGATCAAGCTGACGGGCTTCCTCGGCTACCTGACCTGGGCGTTCATCCACATCGCCTACCTGGTCGGCTGGGGCAACCGGATCGGCGCCATGTACACCTGGGCGCGCGGGATCTGGTTCGGGCACAGCCGGGCGCACCGCATCATCACCTTCGAGTCGTCCAACAAGGACCTCACCGAGGGCTACCTGCCGTCCGGCCGGCCCGTTCCCGTCCTGCCGCTGAAGAAGACGGCGGCGGCGGTCGAGACCGGAACACCGAACTCGGACAAGGAGAAGGCCGAGCACGGGTGAGCGCCCACGTCACCGCTGACACCCGCGGATGAAGGTCTTCGTCGAGCTCACCGAGCGGGCCGCCACGGCGAGCCGGAAGGACCTGCGGGACACGGTGACCCGGCTGGTCGACGTCGGCGCGACCGGCGTCAGCGTGTCCGACCACCTGTTCGCCACGCAGCCGGGATTCAGCCGGGCCGAGCGCGCGGTGCCGGGCTGTGATCCGCTGACCACACTGGCCGCGGTGGCCGGGCTCTCGGATCGGCTGGAGCTGCAGACCGTGGTGATGAACACGGCATGGCTGCATCCGGCGTTGCTGCTGCGCCAGTTCAACCAGCTCGCGCTGCTGGTCGGTGGCGAGCGCGTGACGGCGGGCCTGGGTGCCGGCTGGAGCACCGAGGAGTTCGAGGCGCTCGGCCTGGCGCTGCCGCGCTTCCGGCCCCGCATGGACCGGCTGGCCGAGGTGCTCGCTCTGGCCCGCGGGCTGTTCGACGGCGGGCCGGTGACCTTCGAGGGGCAGCACGTCGTCGCCCGCGACCTGCCGCCGTCGCCGTGCCCGCAGCGCCCGCCGCGACTGCTGGTCGGCGGCGGATCCGACCGTGTCCTGGCGATGGCCGGCCGCTACGCCGACGTGCTGGATCTGCACGGCGACCCGCGGCACGGGCGGGTGGCCGGCGCGACCATGGCCGAGGCCGCCGCCGGCGACGTGCGGCGGCGGGCACTGACCACGGTGACCGATCTCGCCGCCCGGATCGAGCTCGTGCGGGCCGCCGCCGAGCAGGCCGGTCGGGACCGGAACGCGGTCGCGGTGTCCACCCAGATCTGGTTCACGGCCTACGGCTCGGCCGAGCAGGTCCGCGCCGCGGAGGCCGAGCTGGCCGCCCGGTGGGCGGACCTGCCGGGACAGCAGCTGGACCGCAGCCCGTACCTGCTGTTCGGCAGCCCGGCCCGGATGGCCGAGGCGCTGCTGGAGCGAGCCGAGACCTACGGGCTGGAGCGGATCTCACTCAAGGAGGGCGGCGGCAACCCCTACGCCCCGGACCCGGTCCGGTTCTGCCGCGAGGTGCTGCCGCTGCTGTAGCCCTTCCTAGGGTGTGGGCTCCCAGGGCCGGATCCGGGACATCGCCGGCGTGCTGAGCACGGAGTCCGGGAAGTTCGGATCCCCGTCCGGGGGGCCGGCCTGAGTCGGGAGGGCGATCACCGCGTGCAGCCCGGCCGACGTCGGCTTCCGGCGGGACTGGGTGGGGATCGACCGGTGCCTCGAGGTCGGCGGATCGGCCTGCGCCGGGACCGCCTGCGCCGGAATTCGGGTCAGCAGGTTTCGCCCGGCATCGGTCCGAACGGTGGTGCGGGCGGCAACGGAGCTCGACGCGGCGGCCTGGTCCAGGATCGCCTGCACCGGAATCGAACGACCCCGGATCCGGACGGCCGGGGCCAGCGGCTCCTCGAGGGCCGGTTCCGGCGGCGGCAGCTCGACCAGCGCGTGCGCGGGGACGGGCGCGGCCAGCGGGTCCCGGCGGAAATCGATGATCGACGCCAGGTCCAGCACGAGCGCATACAGGCTCTCATCGCCGGTCGCCTCCACGATGCGCAGGGCGTCGTAGATCGGGGTGTCGTAGCGCGGGTCGTCGGTGGGGGTCCCGACCGGCTCGGGATCAAATTTAGACACTTTCTGTTACCTCCGTTTACAGAGCGTGGCAATCCCGCTCGGCGGCATCGTGCCATCTGCGCCGCTGTCGACCACCGGCTTTCACTCACACCAGTGACACTCGATGGTGGTCGGCGCGCCGGCGGGTCGGTGGTCAGTCCCCGGCGACCGGTATCGCGCGCCGGGCCCGACCGTCGGCCGGATCGGTCGACTGATGCAGGGAGACCGTGAAGACCGCGCCCGCCTCGTTGGTCACGTCCACGCAGCCGCCGTAGCGGTGCGCGGCCTGCGCCACCAGCGCCAGCCCGATGCCGCGGCCCAGCACCCGGTCGGTCGGCTTGGTCGAGTAACCGCGCTGGAACAGGCGCTGGGCGGCCTCGGGCGGTACGCCGGGCCCGCTGTCGGCCACCCGCAGCTGCAGGCCGGGTTCGGCATGCTCGGAGTCCGCGGGGAGCACCCGGGCCCCGAAACGGACCCACCGTGGCTCGCCGCCGTCCAGCGCTGCGTCGATCGCGTTGTCCAGCAGGTTGCCCACGATTGTGATCAGATCGCGCGGGTCGGCGAGCCCGGCCGGCAGCTGGACGTCGTCGGCCACCATCAGGTCGACCCCGCGCTCGCCCGCCTCGGCCGCCTTGCCCAGCACCAGGGCGGCCACCTCGGGCTCCCCGACCCCGCCGACCACGGTGTCGGTGAGGTGTTGGGTCACGGCGAGCTCGGTGGTCGCGAAGGCCAGCGCCTGCTCCGGGCGGCCCAGCTCGATCAGCGACACCACCGTGTGCAGCTGGTTGGCCGACTCGTGGGCCTGCGCGCTGAGCGCCTCGGCGAACCCGCGGATCGTCTTCAGCTCGCTGACCAGCGCGCGCAGCTCGGTGTGGTCGCGCAGGGTGACCACCGTGCCCAGCCGCCGGCCGTTCCAGCGGGCCGCGGCCTGGTTGACCACGACGATCCGGTCCTCGGCCAGGAAGATCTCGTCGGCCCGCTCGACGCCGGCCAGCAGCGCCGTGCCCAGCGCCTCGGGCAGGGCCACCTCGTCGATCCGGCGGCCGAGCATGGCGTCGGAAAGTCCGAGCAGCCGGCGGGCCTCGTCGTTGATCAGGCGCAGCCGCCCGTCCCGGTCCAGCAGCAGCAGGCCCTCACGGACGGCATGCAGTACGGCGTCGTAGAACTCGTACATCCGGCTCAGCTCGGCGGGGCCCAGATCGTGGGTGGTGCGCCGCAGCCACCGGCTGGCCAGCCACGAGCCCAGTCCGGCCAGCAGCAGCGCGACCACGGTGGTGCCGAGCAGGATCGGCACCTGCCGGCTCAGCTCGGCGCTGACCCGGGTCACCGACTGGCCCACCGCGACCAGCGCCCGGACCTGCCCGTCGACCCGCACCGGGACCACTGCCCGCACCGAAGGACCCAGCGTCCCGGTGAAGGTCTCGGTGAACGACTCGCCGCGGGCGGCCGGGGCGATGGTTCCGCGGAACCGGCCGCCGATCTCGCTGGGCGTGGGGTGGGTGAACCGGAGTCCGTCCACCGTCATGATGACGACGAAGTCGGTGCCGGTGTCGCGGCGCACCTGCTCGGCGAACGGCTGCAGCGCCGCGCTCGGGTCCGGTGCGGCCAGCCCGGCCGGCACATTCGGGGCCGCGGCCACCGCGTGCGCGACGCCCAGCACCTCGTCCTGCGCGGCGGCCGAGTTGGCCGCGGCGGCCTGCGAGTAGGCGGCGATCCCGCATCCGAGCAGCACGACCAGGATGACGACGGCCTGGATCGCGAACAGCTGGGTGGCCAGGCTCCAGGCCCCGGGGCTCAGGCGGCCGTGCCTGCTCGCGAAACCGCGCACGCGGCCCAGGTTGACCTGTTCCGTGGCGCGGCGCAAGGATCGGCGGTCGCCTCAGCTGGGCCTTCGTGCCGCCCGGGCCGGATGCGGCTCAGGTCGCCGGGTGTCCGTGGTGGTTGCGCGGGACCAGCCGGTACTCCACCTCCGGCCGCCCCGCGCTGCGGTAGCGCGCGCTGCGCACCGCCACCCCGGACGTGACCAGGTACTCCAGGTAACGCCGCGCGGTCACCCGGGAAGCACCCGACGTCGTCGCCACCTCCGCGGCGGACAGGCCGCCGGCGCCCGACTGGCGCAGCGCCGCCACCACGGCCTGCAACGACTCCGAGCTGATGCCCTTCGGCAGGTCGTCGGCCGCGGTGTCGCGCAGGGTGTGCATCAGCCGGTCGACCTCCTGCTGGGCCAGCAGCAGGTTGTTCTCGGCCAGCATCGCCCGGTAGGCCTGGTAGCGCTCCAGCTTCTGTCGGACTGCGGCGAAGGTGAACGGCTTGACCAGGTACTGCATGGCCCCGAACGACACCGCGGCCTGCACCACCGAGAGGTCGCGGGCCCGGGTGACCGCGATGGCGTCGACCGTCGAGCCGGCGGCCCGGATCCGGCGCAACACCTCCAGGCCCGACATGTCGGGCAGGTAGATGTCGAGCAGGATCACGTCGATGTCGCCCTTGGCCAGCTGGGCGAGGCAGTCGGCCCCGCTGGTCGCCTGCCCGGCCACCTCGAACCCGCTGATCCGCTCGACGTAGGTCGCCATCACCTCCGCCGCGGTGACCTGGTCCTCGACGATCAGCACCCGGAGCGGGCCGCCGGCCATCTCAGCCCGCTCCCGCCCCGTCAGCCGGGCACGATCTCGACACGTGGATAGTCGGGTCGCCACATGGCGTCGTGCACCTGTTGGATGGGGTTGTTGATGGGCACCTGGGCCAGTCCTTCCGCGGCCGCGGCTTTGGTGACGGCGACCGCGACTGCTGCGGAGACTGATCGCAGGTCGTTGATTGCCGGTAGTAGTGGCGCACCGCGGGTTGTCGCGTTGGACAGTTCGGCCACGGCGTCCGCGGCGGCGGCGATCATGTGGTTGGAGATTCGGCTGGCCCGGGCGACTGTGACTCCGAGGCCGAGGCCGGGGAAGACGAGGGCGTTGTTGGCCAGCGCATCGTCACCTTCCATCTCGTTTGCCTGGGATGGGTCTTCTTCAGGGCTGACTCGATCGGGAACGCCTTCGATGTGCTCGGCAGGCTCCTTACGGGTTGGACTCAGCCGGTGACTCTCCTCTCATTCCTGCTGG
>DATMDS010000255.1:0-2723 GCA_035557575.1 Pseudonocardia sp.
GGAACACGTCGAGGAACAGGACACGCTGGTGGCGGTGGTACGCAGACTGCTCGCGCCGGGCGGACTGTTCCTGACCAGCACGCCGGACGTGGCCGTGTACAGCCACGAACACGGCAACGACAACCCCTTCCACGTCCGGGAGCTCACCGAACCGGAGTTCCAGGCGCTGTTGGGTGACGCCTTCGGTCACGTCGCGATCCTGCGCCAGAATGTCGCCGTCGGATCGCTCATCACCGGCGAGGCGCAGGCTCGTGCAAGCGTGGCGCAATCCCTGCGGCGGACACCGGACGGCGGCTGGCGGGTGGAACCGGAGTTACCGCACACCTACCTGCTCGGCGTCGCCTCAGATTCGGCGCTGCCGGGACTGCCCGGACTCAGCGCGCTGGTCGATCCTGACCTGACCCTGGTGCGCGACGCGCACCGCGCGCAGGCCGCCGAGCGAGACCAGACCGCCGAGCTCGCCACCAAGCTGGCCGACGAGCAACAGCGGGCCGTCGCCGATCGCGCCACCGCTGCCCGACGGCTGCAACGGCTGGACGGCGAGGTGCACCGGCTGCGTGGCGAGCTGGCCACCGCACAGCGCCGGGCGCAGCGGGCGGAGTCGCGGGCGTCCTGGCAGCAGGAGATCGGCAGCGCCGCTGAGCGGCGAGCGACCGAGCTGGAGCGGGAGGCGGTGGCGTTGCGGGCCGAGCAGTCGGCCACCGCACAGCGGCTGATCTCCCGCTACCGGGGCGCCATCGAGCGTGCGGCGCCGCGCGGGACGTTGCGCCGTGACCTTTACGAGCGCGCGCTGGGGCGCGGGCTGCAGCCGGCGCCGGCGCCGCCGACGCCCGGGCCGGTGACAGTGCACACCAGCACGTCACCGCTGGTCAGCGTGGTCGTGCCGGTGCACGGCAAGTGGGAGTACACCCGGGCGTGCCTGGCGAGCATCGAGCAGCACCGCCCGGCGGTGCCGTTCGAGGTGCTGGTTGTCGACGATGCCTCACCGGATCGCACCGCCGAGCTGGTGGCGGCCAGCCCGGGCCTGCGGCTGGTGCGCACCCAGCGCAACGTCGGGTTCGTGGGGGCCTGCAATCTCGGCGCGAGCCACGCCCGCGGGGCCTACCTGCTGTTCCTCAACAACGACACCGAGGTACGGCCCGGCGCCCTGGACGCGCTGGTCAGCACGGCCGACTCGGACGAGCGGATCGGCCTGGTCGGCACGACGCTGGTGTACCCGGACGGGCGACTGCAGGAAAGCGGCGGCATCGTCTGGGCCGACGGTTCCGGCTGGAACTACGGGCGCGACCGGGACGCCGACGCGCCTGAGTTCCAGGTGCGCCGCGACGTCGACTACTGCTCCGGCGCGGCGATCCTGGTGCGCCGGGACCTGTTCGAGCAGGTGGGGGGGTTCGACCAGCGGTATGCGCCGGCCTACTACGAGGACACTGACCTGGCCTTCGCGATCCGGGCGACGGGACACCGCACGATCGTCGAGCCGCGCGCGGTGGTAATGCACCACGAGGGTGTCTCGCACGGCACCGACGTCGGCTCCGGCGTCAAGCGGTACCAGGAGATCAACCGCGCGCTGTTCGTGGAGAAGTGGGCACAGGCTTTGACCGATCACCTGCCGGCTGCCAGTGAGCTCACCGTGTGGCTGGGGCGGCAGCGGGGGCCCGCCGGGCACCGGGGTGGCCTGGTGCTCGTCGCCGACCACCAGGTTCCCACCCCCGACCGCGACTCCGGATCGATGCGCATGCACCAGCTGTTGCTGCAGCTGGCCGAGCTGGGCCAGCGGGTGGTGTTCTTCCCCGCCAACGGTGCCCTCCTGCAGCCCTACACCGGTGAGCTGCAGCGCCACGGGATCACCGTGATCCCCGACGCCGCCGGGCAGGCCACCTTCCTGCGCGAGGCGGGTGCGGCGCTCACCCTGGCCGTGCTGTCCCGCCCGCAGGTGGGCTGGACGCTGCTGGAGGAGCTGCGGATGCTCGCGCCGCGCTGCCTGATCGGCTACGACACCGTGGACCTGCACTTCCTGCGCCTGCAGCGGCAGGCCGACCTGGCCGCCTCGGCCGGCGATGAGGAGGGTGCAGCACGGCTGACGGGCAAGGCGGCTGCGTCGCGAGAGCTGGAGCTGGGGCTGGTGCGGGCCGCCGACCTCACCTTGGTGGTCTCCGAGCACGAGCAGCGCCTGCTGCGCGACCTGGTCCCGGAGGCCGACGTGCGGGTGCTGTCCAACGTGCACCACCCGGCCGGCGAGGTGCCCGGGCCGCACGGGCGCGCCGGGTTGCTGTTCGTCGGCAGCTTCGACCACCTGCCCAACCGGGACGCGGTGGCCTGGATGGTCCATGACGTGCTGCCGCTGGTGCACCGCCGGCATCCCGGCGCTGTGCTGCACGTGGTGGGCAGCAACCCGTCGCCCGACGTGCTGGAGCTGGCCGATCAGACCGTCGAGGTGCACGGGTGGGTGCCTGATCTGGTGCCGTTGCACCAGCGGTGCCGGCTGTCGGTGGCGCCGCTGCGGTTCGGGGCCGGCGTGAAGGGCAAGGTGGGCGAGAGCATGGCCGCAGGCCTGCCCACGGTGTGCACGCCGGTGGCGGTCGAGGGGATGCGACTCGTGGACGGGCAGCACGTGCTGGTGGCCGCAGACGCCGCCGAGTTCGCCGATCGAGTGGTGGCGCTGCTCGAGGACGACGCGCTGTGGTGCACCCTGTCCGACGCCGGGGCCAGCGCGGTGGCGGAAC
>DATMDS010000256.1:0-2688 GCA_035557575.1 Pseudonocardia sp.
CGTCCGGTGCGCCGACGCAGTCGGCTGGCCGTCCGGCTGCGGACGGCGACCGTGCTGCTGTCCGCGCTCACCTTCGCGCTCACCGGCACCGCGTGGGGGCTCTACCGGGACGTCACGAGCGGTATCAGCACGACCGGCATCCTCGCCGGCGGCTGGGGCGGTGGCGATCAGAACATCCTGCTGGTCGGTGTGGACAGTCGCACCGACGCGCACGGCCGGCCGCTGCCCGCGTCGGTGCTGGCCCAGCTGCACAGCGGCCCGGACACCGGCGTGATCAACTCAGACACGATCATGGTCCTGCACGTCCCGTCCGACGGCGGCGCCGCGGTGGCCTTCTCGATCCCGCGCGACGCCTACGTCGACATCCCCGGCTACCGCCGCGACAAGATCAACGCTGCCTACCCGGCGAAGAAGGCCGAGGTCGCCGAGCGGCTCGTGGCCGCGGGCCAGGCCGATCCGGCCCTGGTGGACACCGAGTCCGCCGAGGCCGGGCGGCAGGCTCTGGTCGGTGCGGTGCAGCAGCTGACCGGGCTGTCGATCGACCACTACGCAGAGCTCAACCTGGCGGGCTTCTACAACCTGACCGCCGCGATCGGCGGGGTGGAGGTGTGCCTGAAGGGGGCGGTCGACGACCCGCTGTCCGGAGCCCGCCTCGCCGCCGGGCCACAGATCGTCACGGGCGCCGACGCGCTGGCGTTCGTCCGGCAGCGGCACGGGCTGCCCGACGGTGACCTCTCCCGGATCCGCCGCCAGCAGGTCTTCCTGGCCGCGGTCGCGGACAAGATCCTCTCCAGCCGCACGCTCACCGATCCGGTACGACTCTCCGGCCTGGTGGACGCCGTGCAGGCCTCGCTGGTGATCGACTCCGACTGGGACCTGCTCGCCTTCGCGCAGCAGGCCTCCGACATCGCCGCCGGCAACCTGAGATTCCTCACCATCCCCACCCGCGGCCCGGAGACGAACGCCCGCGGTGACGTGATGCTGGTGGACCGGGGCGAGGTGCAGGCCTTCATCGAGCGCACGGTGGCCGAGCAGCAGGCCGCACTGGAAGCCGCGCGGGACGCCCCGAAGCCGCCGCCCCCGTTCTCCGGGGTGATCGCGGAACGGTACGTGGTCGACGTGCGGAACGCCTCGGACGCGGTCGGGCTGGCCGGCGCGGTCGCCGACCACGCCCGCGACCTGGGTTTCGTCCGCGGGACGGTGGACAACTCGGCGCCGGTCGAGGAGTCGGTGGTCCGCTACACCGGGTCCGACGGGGACGCCGCCGAGGCACTGGCCGTGCAGCTGGGCGACATCGGGGTGCAGGACGACGACGAGATCACACCGGGCCACCTGATGGTGATGCTCGGGTCCGACTTCGACCCGGGCCCGGTGCCCGGGTTGAACCGCGAGCCGACCCCGGCGGTGGCGCCGGACCCCGACAACATCACCGCCGCCGGTGTGCCCTGCGTGGACTGACCTACCCTCCGGTGTCGTGACCGTCGATGTGCTTCCTTCCGCGGAGACGGCATCATGACCGTCACCGCTGCCCTGCTCGACCCGCTGCTGGCCGGCCCCGGCGCGGCTCGCCCGCTGATCACCTTCTACGACGACGCCACCGGCGAGCGCGTCGAGCTGTCCGCGGTGACCACCGCGAACTGGGCGGCGAAAGCGGCGAACCTGCTGCGCGACGAGGGCGATGTGGAGCCCGGCGCGCGGATCGCGTTGCTGCTGCCGGCGCACTGGCAGACCGCCGCGGTGCTGCTGGCCGGCTGGTGGTGCGGCGCCGAGGTGGTCACGGACCCGCTGGACGCGGACTGGGTGCTGTGCGACGGTGCGCGCGTCGACCTGGCGCTGGCCGCCGAGCCGGCCGGTGGGGTGCTGGCGCTGTCGCTGGACGCGTTCGGAAAGGGCCTGCCCGGGCTGCCGGCCGGGGTGATCGACTTCGCGACCGAGGTGCGGTTGCACGGCGACGAGTTCGTGCCGTGGGGGCCGGTGGCCGACGACGCTCCGGCGCTCGCCGGGCTGGTCGTGGCGCAGGTGCTCTCCGCCGCCCACGAGCGGGCGGCCGCCCTGCACCTCGGCCCGAGCGACCGGGTGCTCTCGACCCTGGAGTGGGGCAGCGTCGACGGGCTGCTCGACGGGCTGCTCGCGGTGCTGGCTGCCCGCGCCTCGCTGGTGCAGTGCCGCAACCCGGATCCGGCCGCGCTGCCGCGGCGCGCCGAGACCGAGCGCACCACCGTGCAGCTGGGCTGATCGCGCCGTTGCCGACGCGGGCCACGGCAATGTGGCCATGTCGCACCCGACTTCCGCCGGCGTGCGGCGCCGTTCCAGTTCGGCACCCCGCACGCCGGCCGGGTGCGGCTAGGGAGTGTCTGGTGGATCTTGATCGATGGGCTTCGGGATCCAGATCGGGCCTGGCAAGGCGCCGGCCGGCCCTCGTACCGGGCGTACTCGGGCCGGCCGGCAACGCCGCCAGGGCCGATCTGGGCCCGGAGACCGCGATCGAAGATCCACCAGACACTCCCTAGCGGCGGCGGGTGTAGCCCCGTACCCGCACCGAGTTGCCGACGCCGGCGAGGTGCAGCGCGACGCAGAGCAGGCCCGCGGTGACGAGGACCTCCGCGGTGATGATGGAGAGGCTGATGTTGGCCAGCTGGAACAGCAGCGCGAGACCGAACAGGACGGCAGCGATGATCGCGGTCACGG
>DATMDS010000257.1:0-17269 GCA_035557575.1 Pseudonocardia sp.
CCGGCGGCGGGGACTTCGGGGGCGGCGACTTCGGCGGCGGGGACTTCTGAGCACAGAACTGGGTGGCCGTTACCGATGAGCACACGGCCCACAGGGGCGTAGAACTGCGAGCCATGACCACAACCCGATCGGACCAGCAGCGGCTGGCCGTACGCTCCATGCAGATCATGGTCGACGGCACGCCGGCCGACTTCGAGGACGTCGTGCACCCGGACGCCCGCAACCGGGAGGCGGTCGCCGAACCGCCGGCGTGCCGCGGCCGCGGACCGGCGGCCTTCTATGCCACCGCGCTCTGGCTGCGCCGCGCCTTCTCGGACCTGAACTGGGAGATCCACGACACGGTCTCCGACGGCGACCTCGTGGTCGTGCACTGCACCATGTCCGGCCGGCAGACCGGCACCATGATCTCCTACGACGCGGACGGCCGGCCCACGCAGGCGTTCCCGGCGACCGGTCGCAGGTTCGCCACCACGCAGACGCACTGGCTCCGGATCGCCGACGGCCGGGTGATCGAGCACTGGGCGAACCGGGACGACCTCGGCACCGGCAGCCAGCTCGGCTGGATGCCGCCGTCACCGCGGTACCTGATCCGGATGATGCTGGCGACGCGTCGGGCCCGGCGCAACGTCCGGCCATGACCGAGCCGGCCCGCACGCTGGCCAGGTTGACCGACGGCTTCCTGTCCACCCAGCTGCTCTACGTCGCTGCGGAGCTCGGCATCGCCGACGCGCTGGTGACCGGGCCGGCCACGGCCAACGAGGTGGCGGCCGCCGTCGGCGCCCGGCCGGATCCGCTGCTGCGGGTGCTGCGCGGACTGGCCGCCGACGGCGTGCTGGACGAGCTGCCCGAGGGCCGGTTCGGCCTCAGCTCGACCGGGGCGCTGCTGGTGACCGACGTTCCCGGCTCGATGCGCGGTGCCGTGCTGGCCCGCGGCCGGCTCTACTACACCGCGGCCGGCGAGTTGCTGCCGGCGATCCGCGACGGTGGCACCCCCTTCGAGCTCGTGCACGGCAGGCCCTTCTTCGCGCACCTGGCCGGCCGACCGGACGAGGCGGCCGCGTTCCGGGCCTCGATGGCGGTCCGGTCGCAGCGCGAGGCGGGCGCGGTCGTCGAGGCCTACGACTTCGGAGGGTTCTCGCGGCTGGTCGATGTGGGTGGTGGCCCCGGCGTGCTGCTGCGGGCCGTCCTGGACGCTCACCCGACGCTCGACGGGCTGCTGTTCGACCGCCCGGAGGTGGTCACGGGCGCGTCCCTACCCGCCGTCGGCGGCGACTTCTTCGACGCGGTACCGGCCGGTGCAGACGCCTACCTGCTCTCCCGGGTGATCCACGACTGGAACGACGACGACGCGGTCGCGGTGCTGTCCTGCTGCCGGCGCGCCATGCCGCAGCACGCGACGCTGCTGCTGGTGGAGGCCGTGCTCCCGGTCCGCGCGGTGGACGACCCGGAGGCGATACGGATGGACCTGCACATGCTGGCCCTGCTGGGCGGGCGGGAACGGACCGCCGCCGAGTACACCGCGCTGCTGGCCGCGGCCGGGCTCGCCCTGAACCGGATCATCCCGACCGCGGCCGGGGTGTCCGTGCTCGAATGCTGCCGCGCCGACGTTTCTCGGTAACCGTCACCGATTCCGGGCGCGAATACCTGCGGTGCAATCTCCACCATGACCGAGACCACGCTGATCCGCCGCCCATCCGGCGAGCCAGCACCCGAGCTGACCGACTACCGCGTCGTGCACCGGGCCATGACGGTCGATCTGCACCGGCTCGCCACCGCGGCCGCCGAGCTCGTCGAGCACCCGCACCCGGCGCGGATGGCCGCGCTGCGACACTACCTGCGGGCGGTGTCCTCCGAGATCGCCAGCCACCACCGCGTCGAGGACGAGCACGTCTGGCCGTTCCTGGCCGCGGTGGCCGGGGCGCACACCGCACTGTCCGCGCTGACCGACGACCACGACCAGCTCGACCCGCTGCTGCACCGGGCGGCCGTGCTGGCCGCCCGCCGGGAGGCCACCCCGGAGCTGGTCATGGTGCTGCGGGAGGTCAGCGATCTGCTGGTCCGGCACATCGCCACGGAGGAGCGCGACGTCTTCCCCCTGATCACCGCGTTCGTCCGGGTGGGCGACTACCAGCGGCTGCAGCGCCACTTCCAGGCCGACCTCAGTATGTCTCTGATGCCGTTCCTTCTACCGTGGACGTTCCGGCACGCATCGGAACAGGAGCGGGCCGTCCTGCTTGCGCACGCGGGCTGGCCGGCCCGGGTGCTGCTGAGGATCTTCGAGCCGCGTTTCCTGGCCCGGGAGGAGCTGTTGTTCAGATGACCGTGACCGTCCCGACCGCCGCCGCCGACCCGTTCACCGCCACCAGCGACGGCGACCGGCACGCCATCTACGACGCGCTCGTGGCCGCCGGACCGGTGCACCGGATCCCGCTGCCCAGCGGCCAGCTCGGCTGGTTGATCACCAGCTACGCCGCGGCGCGCGCGGTGCTGGCCGACGCGCGCGTGGTGAAGGGTGGACCGGGACACGGACCCTACATCGCCGAGCTGGCCCCGGACGTCGCCGCGGCCATCGACCGGCACATGCTCAACCTCGACCCGCCCGACCACACCCGCCTGCGCCGGCTGGTGTCCGCGGCGTTCACCCGACGCCGCTCCGAGCAGCTCGCCCCGCGCATCCAGGCGATCACCGACCAGCTGCTGGACGGCCTCGCCGGCCGCGGCGAGCTGGATCTGATCAGCGAGTTCGCCTACCCGTTGCCGATCACCGTGATCTGCGAGCTGCTCGGCATCCCGGAGTCCGACCGCACCGAGTTCCGGGCCTGGACCGCGCCGCTGGTCGCCGGGGCGATGGCCGGCTTCGCCGCGTACTCCGCCGCGGCGACCGCGCTGGTGGACTACACCCGCACCCTGCTGGCCCGCAAGCGCGCCGAACCGGCCGACGACCTGCTCTCGGCGCTGGTCGGGGTGCGCGACGGCAGCGACCGGCTCAGCGAGGACGAGCTGACCTCGATGGTCTACCTGCTGCTGCTGGCCGGTCACGAGACCACGGTGAACCTGATCGGGAACGGGGTCCGCGCCCTGCTGACCCACCCCGAGCAGCTGAGCCTGCTGCGCGCGGAACCGGAGCGCATCACGGCGGCCGTCGAGGAGCTGCTGCGTTTCGACGGCCCCCTGCAGTCGGCCATCCCGGCGATCACGAGCACGCCGGTGCAGATCGGCGAGGTGACGATCCCGGCCGGCGAGATCCTGGTCGTCTCGCTGCTCGCGGCCAACCGCGACCCGGGCCGCATGGACGCCGCGGATGCCGTCGACCTGCGCCGGGCCGCGGCGCCACACCTGGCGTTCGGGCACGGGATCCACCACTGCCTGGGCGCGCCGCTGGCCCGGTTGGAGGCCCGGATCGCCATCGGCAGCCTGCTCGACCGCTTCCCCCGACTGCAGCTCGCAGTGCCGGCCGACCAGCTGCGGCGGCTGCCCGGGCTGCTCATGAACGGACTCGCCGCGCTCCCGGTGCGGTGTGACGGAGGAGGGTGATCATGAAGGCGGATGTGACCACGGTGCCCGCCGACCTGCAGCTCGCGCTCGACCGGCTGACCGAGGCGCTGGCCGCGATCGGTTCCGGCGACCCCGCGCCGTACGCGGCGCTCTGGCCGGACAGGGAGGACGTCACCCTGTTCGGGGCCTGGGGGCCGACCGAACGCGGCCACGCCGACGTGACCCGGACGTTCAACTGGGTGGCCAGCCGCTTCTCCGGCGGGCCGATCGTCCCCGAGCACGAGGTGGTGCACGTCGACGGGGACCTCGCCGTCACCGTGGGCCGGGAGCGAGCCACGCTGCGGGTGGACGGGGGCGAGCCGGGCCCGATGGTCCTGCGGGTCACGCACGTGCTGCGTCGCATCGACGGGGAGTGGTGGGTCGTGCACCGGCACGCCGACTACCCGCCCACCGACCCCCGCCGGCAGTGAGCACGTTCGTCCTGGTGCACGGCGGCTGGCACGGTGGCTGGTGCTGGCGCCGGCTCACGCCGCTGCTGGCCGCGGCCGGCCACGACGTGCACACCCCGACCCTGACCGGCACCGGCGACCGGGAGCACCTGGGCACCCCGGACACCGGGCTGGACAGCCACGTGGCCGACGTGCTCGCCGTGCTCGAGCTCGACGACCTGCGCGACGTCGTGCTGGTCGGACACAGCTCCGCCGGCGTGGTGGTGGACGGCGTCGCGCAGCGGTGCCCGTCCCGGCTGCGGGAGGTCGTGCACCTGGACGCGTTCGTGGCCCAGCCGGGGCAGTCGGTGTTCGACCTGCTGCCGCCGGCCCGCCGCGACCACTTCCGGCGGCTGGTCGACGAGCGCGGCCGGATCGTGCTCGACCCGGATGCGGCGATGGACGGCTGGGCCGTGCGCGACCCGGCGGACCGCGAGTGGGTGCGGCCGCGGCTGCGGCCGCACCCGGTGCGGGCGCTGGCCGACCCGCTACCCGACTCGCCGCGACCGGCACTGGCCCGGCGCTTCCTGCACTGCACCGACAAGCCGGCCGGGGACAGCTTCGCCGGGTTCGCCGCGGCCGCCCGCGACGACCCGACGATCCGCTTCGACACGCTGGCCAGCGGCCACGACGCGATGGTCACCGCACCCCGGGAGCTGGCGGCCCTGCTCCTCGGGTGATCGCGCCGAGGGCGACGTGACCCAGCTCCGGACCCGCGTCACGTCGCGTTCGGTGAGGCCACCGGCGGGCGTGGAGAGCCCGGTTACTTCGCGGGCGCGTAGCGCAGCAGCACCGCACCCGAGCGGAACGGCCTGGTCTCCAGCAGCCGCAGCGCACCCTCGGCGCCCTCGAACAGCCGGGCCCCACGCCCGGCGACGACCGGGAAGACGAACAGCCGGTACTCGTCGACCAGCCCGGCCTCGATCAGGCCGTGCACCAGCCGGGTGCTCCCGGTGGCCACGATGTCCTTGCCCGGCGCCTGCTTCAGCGCCTGCACCTCCTGGACCAGCGGTCCCCGCAGCACCGTCGAGTTCGCCCACTCCGGCTCCCCCAGGGTGCGCGAGACCACGTACTTCTGCACCCGGTTCAGGTAGTCCGAGACGCCGGTCGGGTCGTCGGTCTGCTGCGGCCAGAAGCCGCGGAAGGCCTCGAAGGTGTTGCGGCCGACCAGCAGCGCGTCCGCGGCGGCGCTGTGCTCGGCGGTGGCGGCGGCGAGGTCGGACTGGTCGACCTCGGTGTCCAGCGGGTCGAACCAGCCGCCGGACATGTCCATCACACCGTCCAGCGTGACGTTCTCGGTGACCACCAGCGTGCGCATGTCGTTCTCCTCCTCGGATCGGCACTGGTCCGTGTGACGGTCCGCGCGCGCCGGAGTCATCGGTCCGGGCCGATCGTCAGGCGCTCACCGCGGGCTGGCAGGTAGGGCACCAGAACAGGTTGCGGGCCAGGTGCACCTCGTGCGCGATCGGCGTCCCGCACACCAGGCAGGGGTCGCCGGTGCGCCGGTAGGCGTAGACCAGCCGCGCGCACACCGCACCCCGGTCCGGCGGGGAGAGCAGCCGGGGGTCGTGCTCGGGCCGCAACGTCTCGATCTTGCCGCGCCTGACGCCGTCCTGCAGCAGCGCGACCAGGTCGGCCCACAGCACGACCCACCGCTCGCGGCCCAGCCGGCGGCCGGGCAGCTGCGGGTCGAGGCCGTGTCGGAACAGCGCCTCGGCGCGGTACACGTTGCCCACCCCGGCGATCACGGTCTGGTCCATCAGCAGGGTGGCCAGTGGCGCCCGGGAGCGCGAGATCCGGGCCCAGGCCCGGTCCGGATCGGCGTCGCGGCGCAGCGGGTCGGCGCCCAGCCGGGCCCGGATCGCCGCCGCCTCGGCGTCGGTGATCAGCTCGCAGGCCGTCGGCCCGCGCAGGTCGGCGTAGTGCGTCTCGCCGACCATCCGCATCCGGACCAGCCCGCGCGGCTCGTCCGCCGGCAGCGCCAGGTTGCCGAACTTCCCGTAGAGCCCCAGGTGGACGTGCACGACCAGATCGGGGCCGTAGTGGTGGAACAGGTGCTTGCCGTAGGCCTCGGTGCTCTCCAGGACCCGCCCGTCGACGATCTCGGCGGACGTGGCGAACCGGCCCTGCGGGCTGGTCACCGCGACCGGTCGACCGGCGTACCGGCGGCGGTGCAGCCGGGCCAGCCGGTGCAGGGTGTGGCCTTCCGGCATCAGGGGATCTGGCCCGGCGGCAGCGCCGGCGGCACCCCCGTGCGCTGGTACTCGGTCATGATGTCGATCCGCCGCTGGTGGCGGGCGTCGCCGGAGAACGGGGTGGCCACGAACGCGGCGACGATCTCCGACGCCTCGTCCGCGGTGTGCATCCGGGCACCGATGGCGCAGACGTGGGCATCGTTGTGCTGCCGGGTCAGGGTCGCGGTCTCGACGCTCCAGGCCAGCCCGGCCCGCACCCCTGGCACCTTGTTCGCCGCCATCTGCTCCCCGTTACCGGAGCCACCGATCACGATGCCCAGGCTTCCGGGGTCGGCCAGCACCCGGCTGGCGGCCTCGATGCAGAACGGCGGGTAGTCGTCGTCCGCGTCGTAGTGAGCGGGACCGACGTCGATCGCCTCGTGGCCCAGACTGGTCAGGTGCGCGACCAGATGGGCCTTGAGCTCGAAGCCGGCGTGATCGGAGCCGAGGTAGACGCGCACGATGCACGATCCTGCCCTACTGCCCCGGTGGCCGGGGTGGACGGGTGCGGCGCCGGCTGGGTCGTGGCCCGGGTCGAGCCAGATCGGATTCTCTGGTCGGTGCCGCCCGACGCCGCCGGCGTGCTGGCCGCGACCTCGGGCTGCGCTGCGGTGGGCGTCGACATCCCGCTCGGCCTGCCGGTCGGCGCCGGGCGCCGGGCCTGCGACCTGGCCGCCAGGGTCGCCCTCGGTCCGGCCCGCTCCTCGGTGTTCCTCACCCCACCGCTGGAGGTGCTGGAGGCGACGACGCACGCCGAGGCGTGCGCGATCGCCCGCCGGCTGACCGGCAAGGCGATCAGCATCCAGACCTTCCGGCTCGGAGCCAAGATCCTCGACTGGGAGCGCGGCGTCGATCGCCCGGGGCACGTCGTCGAGGTGCACCCGGAGCTGAGCTTCCGGCGGCTGGCCCCGACCGTCGCGTTCGCCGGCAAGAAGTCGGCGCGCGGCGCGGGCCAGCGGATCGCGGAGCTCACGGGCCGGTTCGGACCGGCCCTCGAGCTGGCCGACCTTCCGCCCGCGGCCGGGCTCGACGACGCCCTGGACGCGCTGGCCGCGGCCTGGTCCGCTGCCCGCTGGGCCCGCGGCGACGCGGACGAGCTCGGCCCCGGGCGGGACGCCCGCGGGCGTCGGATGTGCATCGCCGTCTGAGAAACGACGGCGGCTTTCTCTCTCGCTCTGCCGCTGTGCCGGGCTGTCAGGTCAGCGCCGGCCGCCGCCGAGCAGGCCGCCCAGGAGATCACCGAGCGGATCGCCACCGCGGGAGCCTGCGGGGCCGCCGGCGGCGCCCCCCAGCACGCTGCCCAGGATCGGGCCGAGCAGGTCACCGAGCCCCCCACCGCCTGCCCCGGACCCGCCGCCGAACGGCGAACCGGCCCCGCCGAAGGGTGAGTCGGCGCCCGCACCGGAGCCGGCCGTCGCACCGGACAGCTTCTTGGACAGCCAGGCCATCACGATCGGCGCCAGGATCGGCAGCAACTTGGCGATCAGGTCCTGCCCGTTGCTGCCCCCGAGCGCGCCGAGCTTGTCGACCACCTGGTCGCGCTGCGGCCCGAACACGTGGCTGACGATCTTGTCACCGTCGGCGGTGTTCACCTGGTCCAGGTCGACACCGCCCTCGACGAGCGAACCGTCGTGCTGCTCGACCGCGCGCGCGAAGGACGACGCACCACCGGGATCGTCGGTGTTGGCCTGGATCCCGCCCAGCAGCGCCGGCAGCGCCTGCCGGCTCGCCTGCTCCGCCGTGGCCTCGTCGACCCCGAGCTGGCCGGCCAGCTGATGCATCGGAATCTGCGACAGGATCTCGTCGACTGC
Organism: Pseudonocardia sp.; assembly: GCA_035557575.1. Classification (GTDB taxonomy): domain Bacteria; phylum Actinomycetota; class Actinomycetes; order Mycobacteriales; family Pseudonocardiaceae; genus Pseudonocardia. Next base: position 8,029 of record DATMDS010000257.1, read on the forward strand.
GCTCATCGCCCGCCCTCTCCCCCACGTCCCGGCCACCGTCCTGGTGACGACATCGCAGCCTAGACCAGGGATCATCCCGCCCGACGGCGTCGAAACACCTGTCCGGTCAGAGGCGCCGGTCCGGCTCGTCCTCCCAGTCGGTGCCGTCCACCGGCGCGGTGTCCTTCCGGGGCGCGGTGTCCTTCCGGGGCGCGGTGTCCCTCCGGGCTGCGGGGTCGTCCTCGGGTGCGGTGTCGTCCTCGGTGTAGGTGGCCCGTCCGCTCGACCGCTCGGCTTCGGGGTCCGCGCGGGTCGCGTCCGGACCGGGCGCGCCGGGGGTGGAGATGACGGTCTGCACGGTCTCCAGCGGCGGGTCGACCCGCGGGGCCGCACCGCCGGCCGCGCGGTCGTCGATCCGCTCGCTCAGGTAGCGCAGCACCACCGCGCCGCCCGCCACCACCGGGACCGCGAGGAACGCGCCGGCGATGCCGTACAGCGTGCTGCCGGCGGCCACCGCGAGCAGCACCACGACCGCGTGCAACCCCAGGCTGCGCGACTGCAGCATCGGCTGCAGCACGTTGCCCTCCAGCTGCTGCACCGCGACGATGATCGCCAGCACGATCATCGCGGTGGTGAACCCGTTGCTGACCAGCGCGACCAGCACCCCCAGCACCCCGGCCACCACGGCCCCGACGATCGGGATGAACCCGCCGAGGAAGGTCAGCACGGCCAGCGGCAACGCCAGCGGCACTCCGAGGACGAGCAGGCCGATGCCGATCAGCACGGCGTCGACCAGACTGACGATGGCCTGGGTGCGGATGAAGTCGCCCAGCGTCTTCCACACCCGCCGCAGCACCTCGGCGATGTGCCCGCCCGCACCGGCCCCGGCGACGTCGCGCAGCCACGGCAGGAAGCGCGGCCCGTCCTTGACGAAGTAGAAGGCCAGGATCAGCGTGAGCAGCGCCGTCACCACTCCGGAGGCGACGCTGCCGACACCGGTCAGCACGCTGCTGGTGATCGTCGAGACACTGCGCTGGAGCTGGGTCGTCACCTGTTCGAGGCCGGCGTCGAGCTGGGTCTGCTGCAGGTTCAGCGGCGGCCCGGCGAGCCAGTCCTGGATCGCCTGCAACCCCTGCAGCGCGCTGGTGGTGATCTCGCCGACGCTGCCCGCCACCGAGGTGACGATCAGCGCGATGAGCGCGGCCAGCGTGATCATCCCGCCGAGCAGCACGATGGTCGCGGCCAGCGCCGGTGAGACGCCGTGGCGGCGCAGCCAGGCGGTGGGCGGCCACAGCACGGTCGCCAGGATCACCCCGAGCACCACCGGCAGCACGATCGACCACAGGTAGCCGACCAGCCACCAGCACAGCACGGCACCGGCCGCCACCATCGCCAGCCGCAGGCTCCATCGGGCCACCCACGTCACGCCCTCGCCGATGGCGGTCCCGCGGCCGCGGATCGGCTGGTCGCTCGACGTCACAAGATCTCCTCTGCTGATGGGCGGGGTGGGTCGCGACCCGCCATTCTGCCGAGAGTGCCCCACCATCCCTTCCCCAACCCCACCGATCGTCGACCGGCGAGCGCGCAGGGTCACCCCGACCCCGGGCCTTGACCTCGAGTGCAGTTCAACTTCTACGGTCTCGATCGAGTCCTCCCGGCGCAACCGGGACGAAACTGTCGGTGCCCCGCGGCACACTGGCGCCGGAGCGAGGGAGAGCGCACATGAGCATGGAGATGGTGGCGTGGAGTGCGATGTACAACGCCGCGCACGGCACGCAGGAGCAACGCCCGTTCTCGAGGGCGACGCTGCGCCGGATCGCGGTGTTCGCCCGGCCGCACCGATCCCGGCTGATCGCCTTCCTCGTGATCAGCGTCCTCGGCGCGGCACTGGCGGTGGCGACGCCGGTGCTCGCCGGCCGGATCATCGACGCGATCGTGAGCGGTGGGCCGCTGAGCCTCGTGATCTGGCTCGCCGTGCTGATCGCGGGCATCGCGGTGGCCGAGTCGCTCAGCGGCATCGTGCAGCGATGGCTGTCGGCCAACCTGGGGGAGAACCTGATCCTCGACCTGCGCGCGGCCGTGTTCGACCACGTGCAGCGCCAGCCGATCGCCTTCTTCACCCGCACCCGGACGGGGGCCCTGGTCAGCCGGCTGAACAACGACGTCATCGGCGCCCAGCGCGCGTTCAGCGACACGCTGTCCGGCGTCGTCGGCAACCTGGTCACGCTCACCCTCACGCTGATCGTGATGATCGGGCTGTCCTGGCAGGTCACCGTGTTGGCGCTGGTGTTGCTGCCGGCGTTCGTGATCCCGGCCCGGCGGATCGGCCGTCGGCTGGCCCAACTGCAGCGCGAAGCCGCCGCGCACGACGCCGCCATGGGCACCCAGATGACCGAACGGTTCTCCGCCCCGGGCGCAACGCTGGTCAAGCTGTTCGGGCGACCGGCCGACGAGACCCGCGAGTTCGTCGCCCGCGCGGCTCGGGTGCGTGACATCGGGGTGCGCACCGCGATGGTGCAGTGGGTCTTCGTCTCCGCGCTGACCCTGGTCTCGGCGCTGGCCCTGGCGCTGGTCTACGGCCTCGGCGGCTACCTCGCGCTGACCGGCGGGATGGCCGCCGGTGACGTGGTCACGCTCGCGCTGCTGCTCACCCGGCTCTACGCCCCGCTCACCGCACTGGCCAGCGCCCGGGTCGACGTGATGAGCGCACTGGTCAGCTTCGAGCGGGTGTTCGAGGTGCTCGACCTGCCGCCGCTGATCACCGAGCCGGCCGAGCCGTGGCCACTGCCGGACGGGCCGCTTTCGGTGGAGTTCGACCAGGTCGACTTCGGCTATCCGGCCGCCGACGCGGTGTCGCTGGCATCGCTGGAGGAGGTCGCCCAGCTCGACAGCCGGGCCGGTGAGCGGGTGCTGCACGAGGTGTCGTTCCGAGCCGAGCCGGGTCAGTTGATCGCGCTGGTCGGCTCCTCCGGCGCGGGGAAGTCCACCATCGCGCAGCTGCTGCCCCGGCTCTACGACGTCGACGCCGGAGCGGTGCGCATCGGAGGGATCGACGTCCGTGATCTGTCGTTCGACACCATCCGGGGGGCGCTCGGCCTGGTCACGCAGGACGGACACCTGTTCCACGAGTCGATCCGGACCAACCTGCTGCTGGCCCGGCCGGAGGCGACCGACGACGAGCTCTGGGAGGCGCTGCGCCGGGCCCGGCTCGGTGATCTCGTGACCGCGCTGCCCGACGGGCTGGACACCGTGGTCGGCGAGCGCGGCTACCGGCTCTCCGGCGGGGAGCGGCAGCGGCTCACCATCGCCCGGCTGCTGTTGGTGCGCCCGCGGGTGGTCGTACTCGACGAGGCCACCGCCCACCTCGACTCCACCTCGGAGGCGGCCGTGCAGGAGGCGCTGGCCGAGGCCCTGGAGGGACGAACGGCGTTGGTCATCGCGCACCGGCTCTCCACAATCCGCGCGGCCGACCAGATCCTGGTCCTGGAGGCGGGCAGGATCGTGGAGCGCGGCAACCACCTGGAGCTGCTGGCCCGCGACGGGCGCTACGCCGAGCTGCACCGCACCCAGTTCGACCAGCCCACCGATGAACCGCTGGCGGCGGTCGGCTGAGCGAGCAGCCGGGCGGGGCCGGGCCGCACACAGCCCGGCGCGGCGCGGCGGCCGATCCCGATCAGCTGGCCAGCTCGTCGGGCAGGACCGTGCGCAACCGGACGAGTGCGCGGTGCTGTGCCACCCGCACCGCACCCGGGGTCGAACCCACGGCCTCCGCCGTCTCCTCGGCGGACAGCCCCACGACCACCCGCAGCACCACGATCTCGCGCTGCTTCTCCGGAAGCCGATCCAGCAACCGGCCCATCTCCTCCGACAGCTCCACCCGCAGCGCGTGCTGCTCGGGTCCGTCCGCCGACTCCACCCGGTCCGGCACATCCGACATCGACTCCGCCCGATTCCGGGTGGCCGCCCGGTGCGCGTCGATCACCTTGTGCGACGCGATGCCGTAGACGAAAGCCAGGAACGGGCGGCCCTGCACCCGGTAGCCAGGCAATGCCGTCAGCACGGCCAGGCACACCTCCTGCGCGACGTCGTCCGCCGACACCGAGGAACGGTCGAAGCGACCCAACCGCGCCCGGCAGTAGCGCACGACCAGCGGTCGGATCGTGGCGATCACCTCCGCGACGGCCGCCCGGTCCCCGGTCATCGCCAACATGACCAGCTGCTCGGGAAGCTCCGCCGACTCCGGCGGCGCCGACTTCCGCTCGGGCACGCGGGCCCGTACCACCGGTGCCCCCGGGCGGGGCAACGCCGGACCGCTCGCCAGTTCCTTCGTCACCGTTCGGTCGGACGAACCGATCCAGCACTGACTTCACGCACCAGGTCCGGCGGGGCAGCCATCGGAGGGTCCTCTCGATCGGGGAGCGACGCGTGACGTAGTGTGACGTATCCACAACTTTGCGCATACACCGGCCGGGCGTACACCGTCCGAGCTGCGCCGATGGGCTTGTCAGGCCTCGCTCCCGCGAGTCGCTGAGTGGATCATTTGCTCTCGCAATCGGCCAACAGGGCCATGGCGGCGTTCCGCCCATTGGCCCCGATGACGCTGCCGCCCGGGTGTGTAGCGGCCCCGCACAGGTACACCCCGGGGATCGGGGTGCGCGGGCCGAACCGGCGCTCCCACATCTGGTCCGGCAGGCAGTCGCCCTGGAAGATGTGGCCCCCGGTGAGGCCGACGCGGGCCTCGACGTCCGGTGGCGAGAGCACCTCGCGCTCCTCGATGCAGTCCATGACGTCCGGGGCGAAGCGGGCCAGCTCGGCCAGCGCGGCGTCGGCGATCTCGTCGCGGCGGGCCGGCCAGCTGCCATCGGCCAGCGTGTACGGCACGTACTGGGCGAAGACGCTCATCACGTGCCGGCCGGGCGGCGCCACCGACGGGTCGTAGTACGACGGGAAGTAGACCTCCGCCCACGCCGGGCCGGGCCGACCGGCCCGGGCCAGCTCGAACCCGCGCTGGGTCGCGTCAATGCCCGTGGTGACGGTCACCATCGACCGGTAGGGCAGCTGCGAACCGGCCGCGGCGGAAAAGCGGGGCAGCCGCCGCAGCGCGCAGTTCAGCTTCAGCACGGGGCTGCTGCTGCCCCAGTCGGCCACCCGCTCGCGCCAGGGCGCCGGCACCTCGCCCGCGCACAGCGCCGTCGTGCGGATCGGGTCGGCGTTGGACAGCACGGCCGCGGCGCGGATCAGCTCGCCGCCGCCCAGCCGCACCCCGGTACCCGGCTCGATCGCCGCGACCTCTACCCCGCTCGCCAGCACGGCGCCGTGCTCGATCGCCGCGTCGGCCAGCGCGAACGACACCCGCCCGGTGCCGCCGCGGACATAACCCCAACCGCCGCCGGCCAGCGTGCCCATGGCGTGCAGGGCGTGCACCCCGGCGGTGCCCGCGTCGCGGGGCCCGGCCCAGGTGCCGATCACGCCCTGGCCGTGCAGCAGCGAGCGCAACCGCTCGTCGCGGACGTACTCGCACACCACGTCGGCGATCGAGCGTTCCAGCAGCACCTCCAGCGCCTCGGTGTCGCCGGCCAGCAGCTGCGCCAGCTCGGCTCGATCCGGACTGTCGCCCAGCCAGGTGTCCCTGGCGCCCAGCCGCAGCGCCCGCCGGATCCGCTCGAACAACCCCTCGTAGGCCAGATAACCCTCCACGTCGGACGGCGACAACGCCTCGATCGACGCGACCGTTCGGTCCACAGCCGACCACAGCGCCGCGGACGTGCCGTCCGGGAACGGGCACCACAGGCTCGGGTCCAGCAGCACCAGGTCGAAGCCGTGCCGGCGGAGCTCCAGCTCGTCGACGACCAGCGGGTGCAGCAGCCCGACCACGTAGGCGCAGGGGCTGATCAGGTAGCGCGGATCGGTGAAGGGACGATCCAGTGTGGCCGCCCCACCGAGTTGCTCGCGGGCTTCGAGGACCAGCACCGAGCGGCCGGCCCGGGCCAGGTAGGCGGCCGCGGTCAGGCCGTTGTGCCCGCCGCCGACCACCACCGCGTCCCACCGGCGGGCGGCCAGTTCGGCGACCGGCATCGGCAGCCCGACCCGGCCCTCGACCTGCTGCACCGTCATGACCGGCACGGTAGGCGCAGTTGCGGAGATCATCGCCCGTCGGCGGACCCGGATCCGGCGCGGAGCGGCCCCGAGCCGCCGCCCCCCGGGGCGTGCCCCCCGCACGGGGTGTGCGCTCGCCGTTGCCCGCGGGCCGGCCCACCCGGCGACCGGCGGTAGCGTCGGGCGATGGCACAGGCGCGGGCCGAGCACCGCCAGCGCCTCCACCGGGTGCGGCTGGAGTGGGGACCGGTCGGCGTGCAGGTGCTGGCCGGTGACTGCGCGGCCGTGATCGTCGTCGATGTGCTGTCGTTCTGCACGTCGGTCGACATCGCGGTCGGGCGCGGGGCCGAGGTGCTTCCGCAGCGCTGGGGCGACCCGCGGACCGCCGCCCGCGACGCCCACCGGCACGCGGCCGCCCCGGCCGGACCGCGCTCCGGATCCGGCCCCTCGTTGCGACCGTCGTCGCTGCTGGCGCTGCCCGCCGGCACCCGGCTGGCTCTGCCCTCACCGAACGGCGGCACCCTGTGTGCCGCCGCGGCCGGCAGCGGAGCCGAGGTGTTCGCCGGTTGCCTGCGCAACGCCTCGGCCGTCGCCGCCGCGGCGCTGGCCGTGGGCGGCCCGATCGGCGTGGTGCCGGCCGGCGAGCGGTGGCCGGACGGGACGCTGCGGGTGGCCGTGGAGGACGCGGTCGGCGCCGGGGCGGTCGTCGCGGCGCTGGGCCCGGACCGGTCACCGGAGGCCGAGCTGGCCTTGGCCCAGTTCGAGGCGGCGCGGCAGCGGGGCTTGCCGCGGGTGCTGGCCACCGTCTCCTCGGGGCGGGAGCTGGTCGCCGACGGCTACGGCGCCGACGTCGACCTGGCCGCCGCGCACGACTGCAGCTCCGCCGTGCCGCAGCTGCTCGCCGGCCTGCTCACCGCCGGGGGTCCCGCCCGGCCGTCACGGTGAGCGGGCATCGAACTCGTTCGCGAGCAGTGAGGTGAACACGTCGGCGGTGGCCAGGAACCCGAACGCGGTCACGCAGCCGGCCAGCAGCTGCACCGCGCCGGCCAGCAGCGTCAACCGGGGGGAGGCACGCCAGGACCAGGTCAGCAGCGTGCCGACGGTGCCGGGCACGCCGCGGGTCACGTCCCGCAGCGAGGCCTTGGCGACCCGGTCGTAGCCCTCGGCCCAGCTGGGCGTCTCGACGTCGTCGGTGCCGATCAGCGGAGCGTCAGCCACGCCCACCAGTCTCCGTCACCTCGTGAGTGCTGCGCCGTGTTAGAACACGGCGCAGCACTCACGGGCGCGAAGCGCGGTCAGCAGCTGGACTTGTAGAGGGCGTCCTTGCCGTCGGTGTCGACGTTCTGCTGGGTGATGATGGAGAACCCGGTCTGGATCTTCTTCTCGGTCGGCTGGCCGTCCAGCGCCGCGACGGCCTGCGCCACCCCGTCCTTGCCGATCGTGGCCGGCTGCTGGGCGATGAGTGCCTGCACCGTGCCTTCCTTCAGCGCCTTGACCTGGGCCGGACCGGCGTCGAAACCGACGATCTTGACCTGTTCCTGCTTGCCGGCCTGCCGGAGCCCGGTGGCCGATCCCTCGGCCGAGAACAGGTTGGTGGCGAAGATGCCCACGATGTCGGGGTCCTTCTGCAGCGCGGCGGTGACCAGTTGAGCGGCCAGCGACGGTTCGTTGTTGCTGAACTGCACGCCCACGTACTGGAAGCTCGGGTCCGCGTTCACCGCGTCCTCGAAGCCCTTGACCCGGGCGTCGGTCGTCGAGATGCCCGGCGTCACCGAGATCACCAGCACCTTGCCGCCGTTCGGGTTGAGCTGCTTGAGCGCGTCGAACGCCGCCTTGCCACCGCCGGCGTTGTCGGAGGCGATCTCGGAGACCGCGATGGACGGGTCGTCCAGCGTGGTGTCCACCAGCACGACCTTGATGCCGGCGTCGGCGGCTGCCTTCAGGGGAGCCTGCATGGCCGTCACGTCGGTCGGCGCCACCAGCAGCGCGTCGGGCTTGCGGGCCACCACCGAGTCGACGATCGGCTTCTGCAGGGTCGGGTCGAACTTCTCCGGGCCCTGCACGTCGACGGTGATGTTCGCGGCCGCGGCCGCTTCCTGGATGCCGCACTGCATGGAGATGTAGAACTCGTCGCCGGCAACACCCTGCACGAACACCATGCTGCGGGGAGCGGCACCGCCGGCCGTCGAGCCGCCGCTGCCGCCGGCCGGGGTGGCCTGCTCGGCCGCCCCGCAGGCCGCCAGCATCCCGGTGGCCAGGACCGCCGCCGCGACGGCGGTCAGGTTGCGCTTCATGGACCTCACGATTCTCCTCCTCGAGCCTCGGGCGAGGCCTTTCCAGCGCTCCGGAACCGGAGCGATGACCGTTTTCCCCCACGCGCCGCCGCGGCGCGGCGACGTTGATCGATGTACACGGCGGCGATCAGCACCGCCCCCACCGCGACCTGCTGCCAGAACGGCTGCACGCCGACGATCACGAAGCCGTTCTGCAGCACCGCCGGGATGAACAGGCCGATCACCGTACCGATGATCGTCCCGACGCCACCGAAGAGTGACGTCCCACCGATCACCACGGCGGCGATGACGTTCAGGTTGGTCTGGGTCTGGCCGGCGATGGCCGTGGTGCCGAACTGGGCCAGCGACAGCACCCCGGCGAAACCGGCGAGCAGCCCGGAGAGCGCGTAGACCATGATCAGGTGGCGGTCCACCCGGACCCCGACCCGGCGCGCGGACTCCTCGTTGGACCCGACCGCGAACGTGTAGCGGCCGAAGCGGGTGCTGTGCAGCACCACGCCACCGATGATGACCACGATGAGCGCGATGACGGTCAGCACCGGGACCTGGCCGATGATGTTGCCGTAGCCGATGGAGTCCTGCATGACCGACGGGACGGCGCGGATGTCCACGCCGCCGGTCAGGATCTGGGCCAGCCCCAGCGCCATCCCGAGCGAGCCCAGGGTGACGATCAGCGGCGGGATCTTGGCCTTGGCGATCAGGACGCCGTTGACGATGCCCCACGTCAGCCCGACCAGGACCGAGATCAGGATGCCCAGGAACGCGGTGCCCCAGCCGTCGCCCCCCTGGGCCTGCATCACGGTGGCCGCGACCACCCCGGAGAACACCATCACCGAGCCGATGGACAGGTCGATCCCGGAGGTGACGATCAC
>DATMDS010000258.1:0-45426 GCA_035557575.1 Pseudonocardia sp.
CGTGGAGCAGCGCCCGCGGCTGGGCTGCGGACCACCACCCACCCCGCACGACCTGCGTCGGGCCGCGCAGCTGTCGCGACGGGTGGGTGCGGCCACCGCGCTGCTCGCCGCGGCGGTCGCCTGGGTGCGGCGGTGACCCTCGAACCGAGCAACGGACCGTCGCAGACCGGCGCCGGCCGCCCGCGCTCGAGATGAACCTGGTGGCTGTCGAGCGGCGGCCCGGCAGCCACCACGTTCACCTCGGCCGTCGAATGAGCTGCCGCAGCCGACCGGTCCCGGATCGTCGCGCGTCGGGTGCGCCTCGAGTCCGCCGCGGCCGCCGGGCAAGCCGGGAGGCGCTACGGTCCCTGACGCTCCGTGTCGTCGTCACCGGCCAGCGCCCGGCGAACGGCCGACCGTTCGGCGGCCCGGCCGCTCCCGCCGCGGCGCTGCAGCAGCTCCAGGCGCACGAAGTAGGCCGCCGCGAACAGGGCGATCGCGCCGAACGTGAGCCACTGCAGGGCGTAGGAGAAGTTGGTGAACGGCGCGGCACCGGTGTTCGGGGTCACCGGCACCGGCGCGAGCACGCCCGGCTGCTCGGCGTCGAGCTGCAGCCGGCCGGGCTCCAGCGCCAGCCCGGTGGCGGCGGCGATCGGCCGGGAGTCCGCGGCGTAGAGCTGGCGGGTGCCGTCGGCCTCGAACAGCGGCCGGTCCGGCGGGTTGTTCTCGTCGACCCGCAACCGCCCCACCAGCGTCACCGGGCCGGCCGGTGCCGGCGCGAAGGCCGGCACTACGGCGCCGGACTCGGCGGTCACGAAACCACGGTCGACCAGCAGCAACCGCCCGTCGTCCGTGCGCAGCGGGGTGAGCACCTCGAACGCCGGCTTGCCGTCGAACACCCGCAGCCGCACCAGCGCCTCGCCGGTGGGCAGGTAGCTTCCGGACACGGTGACCTGGCGCCACTCGACCTCGCCGCGCGCCCCGGAGCCGGGCGCGGACAGCTCGGCCAGCGGCACCGGCGCGGTGCGGAACGAGGCGTCGATCGCCCGCTGCTGGGCCTCCCGCTGCTCCTCGCGCCCGAACTGCCACGGCGCCAGCAGCGTGTAGCAGGCCACCGCGAAGCCCACCGCGACCGTGAGAAGCGCGAGCCAGCCGGGCCGGAGCAGGAAGCGCACCCCTCCACGTTAGGCGCTGCGACGGCGGCCGTGGTGATCGGTGGCGTGATACTGGGCCCGTGCGGGGAGCGCTGCTGGTGGCCGGCACCACGTCGGATGCGGGCAAGAGCGCGCTGGTCGCCGGGATCTGCCGGTACCTGGCCCGGCTGGGTGTCGCGGTGGCCCCGTTCAAGGCGCAGAACATGTCCAACAACTCGGTGGTCACCGGCGACGGCGGCGAGATCGGCCGGGCGCAGGCGATGCAGGCCAGGGCGTGTGGCGTGGCGCCGAGCGTCGCGTTCAACCCGGTGCTGCTCAAGCCGGGCAGCGACCGCAGCTCGCAGGTGGTCGTGCTCGGGCGGGCCGACGGCACCGTCAGCGCGGCGTCCTACCAGCACCGCAAGGCGGCCCTGCTGGACGTGGTCACCGACACCCTGGCCGGCCTGCGGACCCGCTACGACGTGGTCGTCTGCGAGGGCGCCGGATCCCCGGCGGAGATCAACCTGCGGGCCACCGACATCGCCAACATGGGGCTGGCCCAGGCCGCCGACCTGCCGGTGCTGGTGGTCGGCGACATCGACCGCGGAGGGGTGCTGGCCCACCTGTTCGGCACCCTGGCCGTGCTGGATCCGGCCGACCAGGCGCGCATCGCCGGCTTCGTGATCAACAAGTTCCGCGGGGACCCGGCCCTGCTCGCGCCCGGGCTGGACCGGCTGCGCGCCCTCACCGGCCGCCCGACCCTGGGCGTGGTGCCCTGGTCGGACCGGCTCTGGCTGGACGCCGAGGACTCGCTGTCCGCGGTGGCCGACGGGGTGCTCGGCCGGCCGGCCGCCCCGGCCGGGTCGCAGTGGCTGCGGGTCGCGGTCATCCGGCTGCCGCGGATCTCCAACGCCACCGACGCCGAGGCGCTGGCCTGCGAGCCGGGCGTCGCGGTGCGCTACGTGACCGAACCATCCCGGTGCCACGACGTGGACCTGATCGTGCTGCCCGGGTCCAAGGCCACGGTCAGCGACCTGGACTGGCTGCGGCGCACCGGCCTGGCCGCCGCCGTCGTCGAGCACGCCCGCGCCGGCCGTCCGGTGCTCGGGATCTGCGGCGGCTACCAGATGCTCGGGCGGACCATCGCGGATCCGCACCGGGTCGAGGGCGGCGACGCGGACGGGCTGGGGCTGCTGGACGTGCAGGTGGCGTTCGACGTCGACAAGCACCTCGGCAACCCGACCGGCACCGCGTGGGGCGAGCCGGTGCGCGGCTACGAGATCCACCACGGCCGGGTCACCCGCGCCGGCGACCCACCGTTGATCCTGCCGGCCGAGGGCGCCGACTCCGGCACCGTGCTGGGCACGCACTGGCACGGGCTGCTGGAGAACGACGGGTTCCGGCGGGCGCTGCTGCGCCGGGTGGCCGAGCAGGCCGGCCGGCGCGGGTTCGTCGCCGCCGCGGACACCGACTTCGCCGCCGAGCGGGACCGCCAGCTGGACCTGCTCGGCGACCTCGTGGCCGAGCACCTGGACACCACCGCGCTGCAGGATGTGATCCGTCACGGGGCGCCGCCGGGGCTGCCCGTGCTGACCTCGCGTCTGGCAGGCTCGCCGCCGTGAGCACGCTCGCCGCCCGGTCGTCGGGATTCCCGTTCTCCGCCGTCGTCGGGCACGACGACCTGCGGCTCGCGCTGCTGCTCAACGCGGTGCACCCGGGGATCGGGGGAGTGCTCGTCCGGGGCGAGAAGGGCACCGCCAAGTCCACCGCCGTGCGGGCGCTGGCCACCCTGCTGCCCGCGCTGGCCGTGGTACCCGGTTGCCGCTTCGGGTGCGCGCCCGACGATCCCGACCCGGAGTGCCCGGACGGGCCGCACGGGCCGGGGCCCGCCGAGCACCGCCCGGCGCGGCTGGTCGAGCTGCCGGTGGGGGCGACCGAGGACCGCCTGGTCGGCTCGCTCGACCTGGAGCGGGCGCTGGCCGAGGGGGTGCGCGCCTACCAGCCGGGGCTGCTGGCCGACGCCCATCGCGGGGTGCTGTACGTCGACGAGGTCAACCTGCTGCACGACCACCTGGTCGACCTGCTGCTGGACGCGGCCGCGATGGGTCGCGCGCACGTCGAGCGGGATGGCGTGTCGGTGTCGCACGCGGCCCGGTTCCTGCTGGTCGGCACCATGAACCCGGAGGAGGGGGAGCTGCGCCCGCAGCTGCTGGACCGCTTCGGGCTGGCCGTGGAGGTGCGGGCGGCACGGGACGTGGACACCCGGGTCGAGGTGGTGCGGCGCCGGATGGCGTTCGAGGCGGACCCGGCCGGGTTCGCCGGCTCCTGGGCCGGCGCGGAAGCGGCGACGGCGGAGCGGATCGCGGCGGCGCAGGCGCGGCTGGGCGCGGTGCGGCTCCCCGAGCCCGAGCTGCGCCGGATCGCCGCGGTCTGCGCCGCGTTCGACGTCGACGGGATGCGGGCCGACCTGGTGATCGCCCGGGCCGCGCTGGCGCACGCGGCGTGGCGCGGGGCGGACGCGGTGACCGAGCAGGACGTGCGGGTCGCCGCCCGCCTGGCGCTGCCGCACCGGCGCCGGCGGGATCCGTTCGACGAGCCGGGCGTCGACGAGGCCGCGCTCGACGACGCCCTGCGCAGCGCCGAGCCGGACCCGGAGCCCGATCCCGACCCGGGTGGGGGCGGCGGATCCCGGCCCGGCTCCGACGACGACGCGACCTCCGACACCGCCACGATCTCGGGCGACGACGCGAACTCCGGCGGCGACCGTGAGCTACCGGGCCCGAGCCAGCAGGACCCTGCGCACGAGCGGTCCCCCGAGCAGCACGGCGAGGCCCGCCCGAGCGGGGCGACCCGCGAGGTGCCGCTCGGTGACCCCTTCCGCGTGCGGGAGCTGCGGGTGCCCGGCCTCGGCGCCGGCGCCCCCGGCCGCCGCTCACGCGCCCGCACCGACACCGGCCGCGTGGTCCGCGCGGCCACCACCGCCCCGCGTCGCGCTGCCGACCTGCACCTGCCGGCCACCCTCGCCGCGGCCGCCCCGCACCAGCTGGCCCGCGGTCGCAGCCGGCCGGGGTTGCGGCTGCACCCCGACGACCTGCGTGCCGCCGAGCGCGAGGGGCGCGAGGGCAACCTGGTGCTGTTCGTGGTCGACGCGTCGGGGTCGATGGCCGCCAAGACCCGGATGGCCGCGGTCACCGGCTCGGTGCTGTCCCTGCTGCGGGACGCCTACCAGCGCCGGGACAAGGTGGGGTTGGTCAGCTTCCGGGCCGGGGGCGCGGAGCTGGTGCTGCCGCCGACGTCGAGCGTGCCGGCCGCCCAGGCCCGGCTGGCCGGGCTGCGCACCGGTGGCCGCACGCCGCTGGCCGGCGGGTTGCTGCGCTCCCGCGAGGTGCTGCGGGTGGAACGGCTGCGCGACCCCCGGCGCCGCCCGCTGCTGGTGCTGCTCACCGACGGCCGGGCCACCGTCGCCGCCCGCGCCGGCGGCGACCCGGTGCACGACGCCTGCCGGGCCGCCGCCCTGCTCGCCGCCGACGGGGTGGCCACCGTGGTCGTCGACTGCGAGTCCGGCCCGGTTCGGCTCGGGTTGGCCGCCCGGGTCGCCGCGGCCGCGGGCGGGGGGCTGGTCCCCGTCGACCAGTTGTCCGCAGCGTTGGTCACCGGGGTTGTGTATGGGGCTTGGGCGGCCTGACGGCCGCCTGTGAGTGCGTGGCCGTGCTAGAACACGGCTGAGCACTCACGAGCCCGACGAAGGAGGGCATGCCGACATGCCGCAGGGGCAGCCGACCACGATCCCCGAGGACGGGCTGACGACCCGGCAGCGGCGGAACCGGCCGCTGGTGGTGGTGCACACCGGCGAGATGAAGGGCAAGTCCACCGCGGCGTTCGGGCTGGCGCTGCGCGGCTGGAGCCAGGGCTGGTCGATCGCGGTGTTCCAGTTCGTCAAATCGGCCAGGTGGAAGGTCGGGGAGGAGCAGGCCTTCCGCACGCTCGGGCGGGTGCACGCCGAGACCGGCGAGGGCGGCCCGGTGGAGTGGCACAAGATGGGTGAGGGGTGGTCGTGGACCCGCAAGCAGGGCAGCTCCGACGATCACGCCGGGCACGCCCGCGAGGGGTGGTCCGAGATCCGGCGCCGAATCGAGGCGCAGGCCCACGACGTGTACGTGCTCGACGAGTTCACCTACCCGATGAAGTGGGGCTGGGTCGACGTCGCCGAGGTGGTCGAGGTCCTGGCCCGCCGGCAGGGCCGCCAGCACGTGGTCATCACCGGCCGGGACGCCGCTCCCGAGCTGGTCGAGGCGGCCGACCTGGTCATGCAGACCACGAAGATCAAACACCCGATGGACGCCGGGCAGAAGGGCCAGCGCGGCATCGAGTGGTAGCGGCGGCCGGCCGCCCAGTGGTAGCAGGATGGCCGGCATGGAGTACAGACGACTCGGCTCGACCGGCCTTCAGGTGTCCCGGATCTGCCTGGGCATGATGAGCTACGGCTCCCCGCAGTGGCGGGACTGGGTGCTCGACATCGACAGCTCGCGCCCGCTGGTGCGCGCCGCCGTCGAGGCCGGCATCACCTTCTTCGACACCGCCGACATGTACTCGGCGGGCGCCAGCGAGGAGGTCACCGGCGTGCTGCTGCGCGAGCTGTTCGCCGACCGCGACGACTACGTGCTGGCCACCAAGGTCTTCAACCCGATGGGGGACGGCCCGAACGACAAGGGCCTGTCCCGCAAGCACATCATGGCCGGCATCGACGCGTCGCTGCGCCGGCTGGGCACCGACCACGTGGACCTCTACCAGATCCACCGCTGGGACCCGGAGACCCCGATCGAGGAGACCATGGAGGCGCTGCACGACGTGGTGCGCGCCGGCAAGGCCCGCTACCTCGGCGCGTCCAGCATGTACGCCTGGCAGTTCGCCACCGCCCAGTACACCGCCGACCTCAACGGGTGGACCCGGTTCGTGTCCATGCAGGACCACTACAACCTGATCTACCGCGAGGAGGAGCGGGAGATGCACCCGCTCTGCCTGGAGATGGGCGTCGGGGTGATCCCGTGGAGCCCGCTGGCCCGCGGGATGCTGGCCGGCACCCGGTCCCGGGACGATCGGGCCACCACCCGCTCCCGCTCCGACACCATCGCCGACCGGCTCTACACCGACGACGACTTCGCCGTGGTCGACGCGGTGCGCGGGGTGGCCGAAGCGCGCGGCCTGCCGCCCGCGCAGATCGCGTTGGCCTGGCTGCTGCACCAGCCGGTGCTCACGGCGCCGATCGTCGGCGCGACCAAGCCGGGCCACATGGAGGACGCGGTGGCCGCGGTGGACATCGCGCTGTCCGACGAGGAGATCGCCGCGCTGGAGGCGCCCTACGTCCCGCACCCCGTGCTGGGGCATTGAGCCCGCGCGCGGTCGTCATCGCCGCGCCGGCCTCCGGCAGCGGCAAGACCACGGTGGCCACCGGGCTGATGGCGGCCCTGCGCCGGCGCGGCACCGCGGTCGCCCCGTTCAAGGTCGGACCGGACTACATCGACCCCGGCTACCACACGCTGGCCGCCGGGCGGGCCGGGCGCAACCTCGACCCGGTGCTCGTCGGCGCGGACCGGATCGCCCCGCTGGCCCGGCACGGCGCGGCCGGCGCCGAGCTGGCGGTGGTCGAGGGCGTGATGGGCCTGTTCGACGGGCGGCTGGCCGACGGCACGGGCAGCACGGCACAGGTCGCGGCGCTGCTCGGGGCGCCGGTGGTGCTGGTCGTGGACGTCCGCGGGCTGTCCCGCAGCCTGGCCGCGCTGCTGCACGGCTTCCGGACCTTCGACGCGGGGTCCGGTCCGGTCCGGCTGGCCGGGGTGATCCTCAACCGGGTCGGCAGCGCGCGCCACGAGCAGGTGCTGCGGGCCGCGGCCGCCGAGGCCGGACTGCCGGTACTGGGTGCGCTGCCCCGCCGCGACGCGCTGGCCGTCCCGTCCCGGCACCTCGGGCTGATCACCGCGGCCGAGCACGGCGCCGCGGCGACCGCCGCGGTGGACGCGATGGCCGAGCTGGTCGGGGGGCACACCGACCTGGAGGCGGTGACCCGGCTCGCGGCGCCGTTGCCGCCCGGCCCGCCCTGGGATCCCGGTCGTGAGTGCTCCGCCGTGTTAGAACACGGCGGAGCACTCACGGGCTATTTCTCCGGGCCGGCGTTCACCTTCGGCTACGCGGAGCATGTCGAGCTGCTGCGTGCTGCCGGCGCCGAGGTGGCCATGGTCGACCCGGTGCGCGACGAGGCTCTGCCCGCCGGGATCTCGGCCCTGGTGCTGCCCGGCGGCTTCCCCGAGGAGCACGTGGCCGCGCTTGCCGCGAACGCGCCGCTGCGCACCGCCGTGGCCGCGCTGGCCCGCTCGGGGGCGCCGGTGCATGCCGAGTGCGGTGGGCTGCTCTATCTCTGCCGGGAGCTGGACGGGCAACCGATGTGCGGCGTGCTGCCGGCCCGGGCGGAGATGACCGGACAGCTGACCCTCGGCTACCGGGATGCGGTGGCGCTGGCCGACTCCGCGCTGTTCCCGGTCGGCGCCCGGGTCGCCGGCCACGAGTTCCACCGCTGCGCGGTGACCCCGGCGGCACCCGTCCCGGGTCAGCCGGGCAGCGGGTCCGACGGCGCTGCGGCCTGGCGGTGGCGCGGCGGTGCACCCGAGGGCTGGGTCCGGGCCGGGGTGCACGCCTCGTTCCTGCACACCCATCCGGCCGGCGCTCCGGATGCGGTGGCGCGGTTCGTGGCCGCGGCCGCGGTGCACGCCCGCGCGGCCGGGCGGCCATCGCCCGACTGAGCTCTCCGCGCCCGCCCCGCGCGCTGCCGCCCCGCCGTGCAGCTACTCCGGGCACACGCTCCCGTGCTGCGGAAACGCCCGCACGGACCGGACGAGCGTGAAGAAACCGTGATCTCCCGGGCGGTCGTCAAGTCTCGCCCTTCACGGGAACTTCTGGCACTGTTCCGTGCGAGGTCTGTGGCCTGGGCCACGTACGAAAGCGTTTACGCGACGGAGGATCGATGAGGATGTCACGTCAGCGGGGGGCGCCACGGCGACCGTCCTGGTGGGCGGCCGTGCTGGGCGCCACCGCATTGGTGGCCTCGCTGGGCGCCTGCTCCAGCGGCCCACCGGGAATCGTCATCAACCTCTACGGCGGAGCCAGCGAGCTGGGTTTCGACAAGATCATCGCCGCCTGCAACGAGCAGGCGGGCGGCCGCTACACCATCGTCGGCAACCTGCTGCCCAGCGACGCCGACGGCCAGCGCGACCAGTTCGTGCGCCGGCTCGCCGCCCAGGACGCCAGCATGGACCTGCTCGGCATGGACGTGACGTGGACGGCCGAGTTCGCCGAGGCGGGCTGGATCCGGGAGCTCACCCCGGAGCAGATGGCGACGGCCAACGTCGACACCCTGGAGCCGCCGATCCGCTCGGCGACCTGGGAGGACAAGCAGTACGGCATCGCCAAGCACACCAACGTGCAGCTGCTCTGGTACCGCAAGTCGCTGGTGCCGACCCCGCCGACCACGTTCGACGAGATGATGTCGATGTCGGAGCAGCTGAAGGCGCAGGGCAAGCCGCACGAGATCGGCTTCACCGCGGCGCAGTACGAGGGCTACGTGGTGAACATCAACAATTTGATCACGGCCTACGGCGGCACGATCGTCAACGAGGACAGCACGGCGCCGACGATCGACGACAAGACCGTGCAGGCGCTGACCCTGCTGCAGCGCCTGGCCACCTCCGGGCTGACCAGCTCGTCGCTGTCCAACGCGCAGGAGCCCGAGGTGTTCGCCGACCTGCAGGCCGGGCGGTCGGCCTTCTCGCTCAACTGGCCCTACGTGCTCAGCAGCATGCGCGAAGCCAACCCGGACATCGTCGACGACCTCGGCTACGCCCCGTACCCGACGGTGAACAAGGGAGACACCCCGCGGGTGACCCTGGGCGGGATGAACTACGCGATCAGCACCTACAGCCGGCACCCGGACGAGACGTTCGAGGCGGCGATGTGCATGCGCAACCCGGACAACCAGCTGATGGCCGCGCTCGACGCCGGTACCGCTCCGGTGCTGCGCAGCGTGTTCGACCAGCCGCAGTTCCAGCAGGACTACCCGATGTACAAGGAGATGCTGGTCGAGCTGGAGAATGCGGTGCCGCGGCCGCCGTCGCCGGTGTACCAGAACATCTCGACCGTCCTGTCGACCACGCTGTCCCCGCCGAGCGAGATCAACCCGCAGGCGGCGGCCGACGAGCTGCGCGACTCCATCCAGGACGCCATTGATGGCAAGGGGATCCTGCCGTGACCCAGACGCCCACACCAGCTGCCGCGGCGACCGACACCGCCGACGACGGTACCGCCCAGATCGCACTGCAGCGGCACACCGACGCGAAGAAGGCCGAGCGCAAGCTCGGGCTGCTGCTCGTCGCGCCGGCCGTGACGATCATGCTCGCGGTGGCCGCCTACCCGATCCTCTACGCGTTCTGGCTCTCGCTGCAGAAGGCCGACCTGCGCAGACCCGACGCCAACGAGTTCGTCTTCCTCGACAACTACGTGACGGTGCTCTCCAGCTCGATCTGGTGGACCTCGTTCGGCGTGACCATGTTCATCACGATCGTCAGCGCGTTCCTCGAGCTCGTGTTCGGGATGATCCTGGCCATCGTCATGCACCGCACGATCGTCGGGCGCGGGCTGGTGCGGACCTCGGCGCTGGTGCCCTACTCGATCGTCACCGTGGTGGCCGCGTTCTCCTGGCGGTTCGCCTGGACCTCGGACCTCGGCTACCTGACGCCCAGCGGGGCGGCCCCGCTCACCGAGTTCTGGCCGTCGATCTGGATCATCATCCTGGCCGAGGTCTGGAAGACCATCCCGTTCATGGCCCTGCTGCTGATGGCCGGGCTGGCCCTGGTCCCCGAGGACCTGCTCAAGGCGGCCTCGATGGACGGAGCCAACGCCTGGAAGCGGTTCTGGGCGATCACCGTGCCGCTGATCAAGCCGGCGATCCTGGTGGCGCTGCTGTTCCGCACCCTGGACGCGTTCCGGGTGTTCGACAACATCTTCATCCTGACCAGCGGGGCGAACGAGACCAGCTCGGTGTCGATGGTGGCCTACAGCAACCTGATCCGCGGGCTGAACCTCGGCATCGGGTCGACGATGGCCGTCCTGATCTTCATCACCACGGGGATCATCGCCTTCCTCTTCATCAAGGCCTTCGGGGCGGCCGCGCCCGGATCTGACTCTGGAGGGCGGAAGTAGTCATGCAGACCGAAACCACGCAACGCAAGCTCATGTGGTGGGGCGTCAACATCCTCGTCCTGCTCTACGCCTTCGTCCCGGTGGTGTGGATCATCTCCCTGTCCCTCAAGGACGACGCGACGCTCAACGACGGCAACTACCTGCCGTCCTCGCCGAGCGGGGAGAGCTACGCCGCGATCTTCTCCAACCCGGACTTCCTGCGGGCGCTGGCCAACTCCATCGGCATCTGCGCGATCGCCACCTTCGTGGCCATCGTGTTCGGCACGATGGCGGCCTACGCCATCGCCCGGCTCGACTTCCCGGGCAAGGTGACCATCGTCGCGGTGTCCCTGCTGATCTCGATGTTCCCGCAGATCGCGCTGGTGACCCCGCTGTTCAAGATCGAGACCGCGCTGGGGCTGTTCGACACCTGGCCCGGCCTGATCATTCCTTACATCACGTTCGCGCTGCCGCTGGCCATCTACACCCTCTCCGCGTTCTTCCGGGAGATCCCGTGGGACCTGGAGAAGGCGGCGAAGATGGACGGAGCCACCCCCTACCAGGCGTTCCGCCAGGTGATCACGCCGCTGGCCATGCCCGGCGTGTTCACCACGGCCATCCTGGTGTTCATCTCCTGCTGGAACGACTTCCTGTTCGCGCTGTCGCTCACGTCGACCTCGAACGCACGCACGGTGCCGGCGGCGATGAGCTACTTCACCGGTGCCACCACGTTCGAGAAGCCGACCGGGCCGATCGCGGCGGCCGCCGTGGTCATCACCGTCCCGCTCGTGATCATGGTGTTGCTGTTCCAGCGGCGCATCGTCGCCGGCCTGACCTCGGGTGCCGTCAAGGGCTGACCCGGTTAACCCCCTCACGACTTCATACTCGAGGAGCCGAAGTGGCTGAGATCGTTCTGGACAACGTGGTCAAGCGCTACCCGGACGGCGCCCTCGCCGTCAACAACTTCAATCTGAAGATCGCCGACGGCGAGTTCATCATCCTGGTCGGCCCATCGGGCTGCGGGAAATCGACCGCCCTCAACATGGTGGCCGGGCTGGAGGACATCACCGCCGGCAAGCTGCTCATCGACGGCGAGGTGGTCAACGACAAGGCGCCCAAGGACCGGGACATCGCCATGGTGTTCCAGTCCTACGCGCTGTACCCGCACATGTCCGTCGGCGAGAACATGGGCTTCCCGCTCAAGCTGGCCGGCGTGGACAAGGGCACCATCCAGCGCAAGGTCAACGAGGCGGCCGAGATGCTGGAGCTGACCCAGCATCTGGACCGCAAGCCGTCCAACCTGTCCGGTGGGCAGCGCCAGCGGGTCGCCATGGGCCGGGCAATCGTGCGCCAGCCCAAGGCGTTCCTGATGGACGAGCCACTGTCCAACCTGGACGCCAAGCTGCGGGTGCAGATGCGTACCCAGGTGTCCCGGATCCAGAAGAGCCTGGGCACCACCACCCTCTACGTCACGCACGACCAGACCGAGGCGATGACGCTCGGCGACCGGGTCGTGGTCATGCGCGGCGGCGTGGTTCAGCAGGTCGGGTCGCCGGCCTACCTGTACGAGCACCCGAAGAACCTGTTCGTGGCCGGCTTCATCGGCAGCCCGTCGATGAACTTCCTGCCCGGGCAGCTCAAGGGCGACGGCATCGTGGTGACGGCGCTTGGCGAGGCCCGGCTGCCGGACCGGGTACGCCAGGCCCTGGACAAGTCCAAGACCAGCGGTTCGATCATCCTCGGCATCCGCCCCGAGCACTTCGAGGACGCATCGCTGATCCCGGGCGACAAGCAGGGCGCCGCGTTCGACGCCCCGATCGACATCGTCGAGTCGATGGGGTCGGACGTCTACGCGTACTTCCTGATGAAGGGTGAGGAGGCGCACTCGGCCGACCTCGAAGACCTGGCCAAGGACGCCGGCAACGACCTGCACGCCGACGGCGTCCCGGTGACGGCCCGGCTCGACGCCGCCTCGCGGGTGGAGCGGGGCAAGCCCGCCCGGCTCTGGTATGACACGTCCAAGGTCCAGGTGTTCGACGCCGACGGTGGCGCCAACCTGGTCCCCGGCGACCTGGACTGACTGTCACCCGCCCGATCCGAACGAACGGCACTTTCGCACGGTAGGTTCGTGCGAAAGTGCCGTTCGTTCGTGAAGGCGTGGGCGGTCAGTGCCGGCGCTGGCCGAGTTCGGTGATCACGTCCGTGCTCCAGGCGTGGTTGTGGAAGATCGAGTAGCGCTCGCCGGCCGCGTGCATGTAGGCATCCGCGGGGGTTTCGCCCTTCTCCAGCAGGTTGCCCTCCTGGATCATGCCGGTGACCGGGGCGAACTCCTCCTCGTACCACCGGCTGGCCGCCTCCGGGCGGGTGAGCACCCGACCCTCGACGAACATCAGCCGGGCCGCCCAGGCCTCGACCATCTCGGCCAGCACCGGGTAGCCCTGGGCGTCGCTGAGGACGAGATTGCGCCGGCAGGTCTTGCCCAGCGGCACCCGCTGCATGAACAGCCGGCGCAGCTCCCGCGCGGACAGGTCGGAGTGGGAGTGCACGTCGTCCGGCTCGACCAGGGTGCGCACCAGCCGCACGTCGGCCTCGATGGACGGCAGCCCCAGCGCCCGGAACACCGACACCCGGTGATGCCCGTCGCGCACGAAGTACATCTCGCCGATCTGGTAGGCGTCGATCGGGGGCAGCTCCTCCCCGCGGCGGGCGGCCTCGGCGATGCGTTCCCAGCGCTGCCGGCTGCGGCCGCTGCGCGGGCGGAACTGCGGGTCGAAGTCCCGCACCCTGTCGACCGAGCCGACGATCTGGTCGACCGGGATGACCTGCAGGCCGAGCGCCACCTCGTTCACCAGGCCGAGCGCGCCGACCACGTCGGAGAACGACAGCGCGCTGCGGTCCTCGTTGTCCTTGCCGAGCATCCGCGCGGCGAGCCCGGACAGCACCTGGTGGCGGCGGGCGCGCAGGAAGTCGGCCTCGGCGTCGGCCCGGGGCGAGCCGGTGTCACGGAGCACGGCGGGCTCCGGCGGCCGGTGTGATCTCGATCATTCGATAGGGGATCACGTTGCGAAGGGTAGTGCCGCCGACGACCCGGTCCGGCCGTGGGTGGCCGTACGGATGGATGTGTCCGTGCAGGTGCCAGCTCGGGTGCAGCCGGGCGAGCACCGGGTGCAGCGCGTCGATCCCGACGTGCGGGCGGTCGCTGCCGTCGCCGAGGCCGCGCGGCGGCGCGTGCGTGAGCAGGACGTCCACCGTCGCCGGCGCCCGGCGCTGCAGCCGCCGGACCCGGCGCAGCAGCCGGCCGGCCCGCCGGCGGTACTCGTGCTGGCTGTACTGGTTGGGCCCGGGCCGGTAGCGCACGCAGCCGCCCAACCCGGCGATCCGCAGGCCGCCCACGTCCAGCACGGTGCCGTCGGCGTTCAGGCAGCCCGCCGGGCGCGGTGGCTCGCAGGGCATCCCGGCGTGCAGGAACTGGCCGGAGCGGTGCAGGCGGGCCGCGCTCACCGCCGGATCGTGGTTGCCGGGCACGAACACCACCGGCCGGTTCAGCGTGGAGGCCAGGAACTCCAGGTAGTCCCACGGCAGGTCACCGGCGGACAGCACCAGGTCGGGGGCCAGCGCGGCGACCTGCGGGCGCCACAACGCCTCGCTGACCTCGTCGGCGACCGCCAGCACCCGGACCATCCCGTCGAGTCTAGGTGCCTCCCGCCCGCGCGGGGGACGGGTTGGACGGGGCCGGGCGGGCGGCACAGACTGTGCGGCGTGAGCCGAGGCAGAGTGTCGTTCGTCGGGGCCGGGCCGGGGGCCCCGGATCTGATCACGTTGCGCGGGGCCCGCCGGATCGCCGAGGCCGACGTGGTGATCTGGGCGGCCAGCCTGGTCATGGCCGAGTGCGTCACCGAGCACGCCCGCCCGGACGCCGAGCTGGTCGACTCCTCGCAGATCGCGCACGAGGACGTGCTGACGATCTTCGACCGGGCCGCCGCGGACGGGTTGCGGGTGGCCAGGGTGCACTCCGGGGACCCGTCGCTGTGGGGCGCAGTGCAGGAGCAGTACGACGCCGCGGCGGCCCTGGAGCTGGAGGTGGAGATCGTGCCGGGGGTGTCCGCGTTCGGCGCGGCGGCCGCGGCCGCCGGCCGCGAGCTGACCATTCCCGAGGTGGCGCAGTCGGTGGTGCTCACCCGGCTGGAGGGCGGCAAGACCCCGATGCCGGAGCGGGAGCGGCTGCGCGAGTTCGCCCGGCACCGGACGACGATGGCCGTGTTCCTGTCCGCCGCCCGGACGTCGCAGCTGGTCGCGGAGCTGCTGGCCGGCGGCTACCCGCCGGACACCCCGGTGGTCATCGCGTACCGCACCAGCTGGCCCGACGAGCTGACCGTGCGCTGCCGCCTCGACGAGGTCGAGGCGGAGTGCAAGCAGCGCAAGCTGTGGCGGCAGACCCTGTTCCTGGTCGGGCCGGCGCTGGACGCCGGCGGCACCCGCAGCCACCTCTATCACCCCGGTCACTTCCATACCTTCCGCAAGCCCGACCCGGCGGCCCGCCGCGCGCTGCGCGCCCGCCGCACCTCCCCGTGAGCCGCCGCCGGTGACCGCGCAGCTGACGGTGCTCGGCGTGGACGGCAGCGCGCTGACCGACCCGGCCCGGGAGGCGCTGGCCGCGGCCGAGGTGGTGGTCGGGGCGCCGCGACACCTCGCCGCCGTGGCGCTGCCGCCCGGAGCTCAGCGCGTCGAGCTGGGCGCGGTCGGCCCGGCGCTGGACGCCCTCGACGACCGCCGGGCGGTACTACTGGCCAGCGGCGACCCCGGCTTCTTCGGAATCGTGCGGCTGCTGCGCGAGCGCGGGCACCGGCCGCTCGTGCTGCCGGCGCGGTCCAGTGTGGCGCTGCTGCTGGCCCGGCTCGGCCGCAGCTGGGACGACGTGGCCGTGGTCAGCGCGCACGGCCGGTCACTGCAGCCCGCGATCAACGTGTGCCGGGCGCGGGCGGCCGTCGCGGTGCTCACCGCGCCCGGCGCCGGGCCCGCGGAGATCGGCGAGGCGCTGCACGGCTGGCCCCGCACCCTGGTCGTCGCCGAGGATCTGGGCGGGCCGGCGGAGCGGGTGAGCACGGTGCCGGCGGCCGAGGCGGCCAGCCGGCAGTGGGATCCGCTGAACGTCGTGCTCTGCCTGCGGGATCCGGACGCGGTTCCGGACCGGGGCTGGCTGGCCGGCGGGGAGCCGGTGCCGCCGGAGGGTGGCTGGGCGCTGCCCGACGACGCGTTCACCCACCGCGCCGGAATGATCACCAAGGCCGAGGTGCGGGCGCTGGCGCTGGCCCGGCTGGGGCCGCGGCCGGGCTGCCTGGTCTGGGACGTCGGCGCCGGCTCCGGGTCGGTCGCGGTGGAGTCCGCGCGCCTGGGCGCGGCCGCGCTCGCCGTCGAGCGCCGCCCCGACGACGCCGACCGCATCCGGTCCAACGCCGCGGCGCACGGCGTGGACGTGCGGGTGGTGCAGGGCGACGCGCCGGCGGCACTGGCCGGGCTGCCGTGCCCGGACGCGGTGTTCGTCGGCGGCGGCGGCCCGGATGTGGTGGCCGCGGCGGCCGCCGCCGGCCCGACGCGGTTCGCCGTCGCACTGGCCGCCCTGGACCGGATCGCGCCCACCCGCTCCGCGCTGCTGGCCGCCGGTTTCACCGTCGACGGGACGCAGCTGGCGGCGTCCCGGCTGGTGCCGCTACCCGACGGCGCGGTCCGGCTGGCCGCGGTGAACCCGATCACGTTGCTCTGGGGGAACCGTTGATCGCTCTGTTCGCCGTCACCGCGACCGGGCGGTACGCCGCCGACCAGGTCGCCGGGGCTCTCGGCGCGGAGCGCCGCGAGCTGGCCGAGCTGGCGCAGCTCTGGCCGCGGCTGGACGCGGCGGTGTTCTTCCTGGCCACCGGGGCCACCGTGCGGCTGGTGGCGCCGCTGCTGGCCGACAAGCACACCGACCCCGCGGTGGTCTGCGTCGACGAGGCCCGCCGGTTCGCCGTCGCGCTGACCGGCGGCCACGAGGGCGGGGCGAACGCGCTGGCCACCCGGGTGGCCGAGCTGCTCGGCGCCGAACCGGTGATCACCACCGGGTCCGACGCCGCCGGCCGGACCGGCCTCGACGAGCTGGCCGCGCTGCTCGGTGCGCACGTCGACGGCGATCCGGCAGCGGCCGGGACGGCGCTGCTCGACGGGGCCGCCCGCGTGCACAACCCGCTGGGCTTCCCGTTGCCGCCGCTGCCGCCGCCGGGTCCCGAGCCGCGGCACACCATCGCCATCACCGACCGGACCGACCCGGCGGAGGCGGGTTCCGCCCGCACCCGCCTGGTACCGCCCACGCTGGTGATCGGCATCGGCAGCGCCCGGGGCGTGCCGGCCGCGGCCGTCGAGCAGGCCCTTCGCCGGCTGCTGACCGAGCACGACCTGGACCCGCTGGCGATCCGCGGCTACGCCAGCGTCGACCTCAAGGCGGACGAGCCCGGCATCCTCGCCGCCATCGCCCCGGAGCCGCTGCGCACCTACCCCGCGGCCGTGCTGGCCGCGGTCCCGGTGCCGAACCCGAGCGAGGTGGTGCGCGCCGAGGTGGGCACCCCGAGCGTGGCCGAGGCTGCGGCCCTGCACGCCGCGGCCGAGCTGGCCGGCGGTGCCCCGGTCGAGCTGGTCGCGCAGAAGCGCAAGGGCGACAACGTGACCGTGGCCGCCGCCCGGATCCGCCCCCGGGGCCGGCTCGCCGTCATCGGGCTCGGGCCCGGGGCCGCCGACCTGCGGGTGCCGCGGGCCGACGCCGAGCTGCGCCGCGCGTCGATCCTTGTCGGCCTGGACCAGTACGTCGATCAGGTGGCACACCTGCTGCGGCCCGGCACCGAGATCCGGACCAGCGGGCTGGGCGAGGAGGAACAGCGCGCCGCCGACGCGGTCGCGCTGGCGGCCAAGGGGTACGCGGTCGCGCTGGTCGGCTCCGGCGACGCCGGGATCTACGCCATGGCCAGCCCTGCCCTGCAGCAGGCCGGCGCGGACATCGAGGTGGTCGGCGTGCCCGGGGTGACCGCGGCGCTGGCCGCCGCCGCGCTGCTCGGGGCCCCGCTGGGACACGACCACGTGCTCATCTCGCTGTCCGACCTGCACACGCCGTGGCCGGTGATCGAGCGTCGGGTCGCCGCGGCGGCCGCGGCCGACCTGGTCACCTGCTTCTACAACCCGCGCAGCCGGGACCGGCACTGGCAGCTCGGCGCCGCCCTCGAGGCCCTGCGCGCGCACCGTCCGCCGGACACCCCGGTGGGCGCCGTGCGCCAGGCCGGGCGGGCCGGCCAGCGGGTGTGGTCCGCCCCGCTGTCCGGGTTCGACCCGGCCGAGGTGGACATGCTGACCACGGTGGTGGTCGGATCCAGCGCGACCCGCATGGTCGCCGGCCGCATGGTGACCCCCCGTGGCTACCGCTGGAGCGACGGCTGAGCCGGGCCGGTGGCGGCGCTCGGCAGGGCCGCCCGGTGGGGGAAGCTGTGCATCGTCGGGATGGGGGAGCAGGACGACACCGCCACGGAGCTCTTCGCCGAGGTCGCCGGTGACCTCGTCCCCGTCGACTGGGTGCCGCTGCAGCACACCGCGGACCGGGTCCGCGCCTGGTGGCGCCCTGAGCAGCGGCCAGCAGCCGGCATCGTGCGGATGCAGCTCATCATCGCCGTCGAGGCGCTGACGTGGGAGGACACCGGGTGGGAGGTGGCCGCGGCACTCCTGGAGCCGGTGCCGCCGGTCGTCCCGGCCGGCCCGGACCGGCCGGACCGGGCCGGGTGAGACCCGTGCCACCCCAGATCGTGATCGTGATCGGGCGCCGGCCACCGGCGGTATGCTCGCCGCCGGGCGGCGGCGCGGGAACCCGGTGGAAAGCCGGGGCGGTCCCGCCACTGTGAGTCCGTCGCGGCACCCCGCGGACGGACGAGTCAGACCCCGCGTCGTGGCCGGACCACCACACCGTCCGGGCGCGGACCCGGGGAGGAGCAACCCGTTGAGCGAGCCGGCGGGCCCGCGCGGCCCTGGCACACCCGCTTCCGGCACCCGGGTGCCGCACCCGATCGAGACCGAGTCGTACGCCATCCTGCGCGCCCGGTTGGACACCACCGACCTGCCCCCGCTGACCCGCGCGGTGGTCGAGCGGGTGGTGCACACCAGCGCCGACCCGGGCTGGGCCGGTGATCTGGTGTGCGACGAGGAGGCACTGGCCGCCGGGCGCGCCGCGCTGCTCGCCGGCGCCGAGGTGATCGCCGACGTCCGGATGGTGGCCGCCGGCATCACGAGCCGCCCGTGCACGGTCGCGCTGGACCTGGCGACCGACGCCGACGTCCACGCGGCCGGGACCCGGTCGGCCGCCGGGATCAGGGCCGCCGCCCGGCGGCACCCGGTCGGCGCGGTGTGGGTGATCGGGAACGCGCCGACCGCGCTGGCCGAGCTGTGCCGCTGTGCCGCGGCCGGGCTGGTGTCCAGCCCGCTGGTGATCGGGCTGCCGGTCGGGTTCGTGGGCGCGGTGGCGGCCAAGGCCACGCTGCGGGCCGGGGGGCTGCCGGCGGTGTCCAACCGCTCCGAGCGGGGCGGCGCCGCGGCCGCCGCCGCCGTGTGCAACGCGCTGCTGTACGCGCAGGACGCGTCATGAGCGAGCTTGCGAGCGAATCAATGTCACAGCGCCTCCGCGAAGCGCTGACCGAGCGCAGCGAGGGAGTGCGGTGAGCCCGCCCCTGCTGCTGGTCGGGCACGGCACGGTGGACGCCACCGGAGTGGCCGAGTTCGTGGCGTTCACCCGGCGCATGCGGTCGTGGCTGGCCGCCGACGGCGTGGATGTCGACGGCGGGTTCATCGAGCTGTCCCAGCCGACCGTGCACGAGGCGTGGACCGCGCTGATCGGGCGCGGGCACCGGCGGCTGGCCGCCGTCCCGATGGTGCTGGTCGGGGCCGGGCACGCCAAGGGCGACATCCCCGCAGCGCTGCAGCGCGAGGTGCTGCGCGCACCGGGCAGCGGGTATGCCTTCGGCCGCCCGCTCGGCCCGCACCCGGTGCTGCAGGACCTGCTGGCCGCCCGCATCGACGCCGTGGCCGACCCGGCCGCCGTCGCGGAGACCGTCGTGCTGCTGGTCGGGCGCGGCTCCACCGACCCGGACGCCAACGCCGAGGTGTGCAAGGTCGCCCGGCTGCTGCAGGAGGGCCGGCCGTACGCCGGGGTGGAGCCGGCGTTCGTGTCGCTGGCCCGCCCGGAC
This sequence comes from Pseudonocardia sp., assembly GCA_035557575.1. Classification (GTDB taxonomy): domain Bacteria; phylum Actinomycetota; class Actinomycetes; order Mycobacteriales; family Pseudonocardiaceae; genus Pseudonocardia. The sequence goes on from DATMDS010000258.1 coordinate 19,583, forward strand.
GTCACCGCCGGGCTGCACCGCTGCCGCGCGCTCGGCGCACGCCGGATCGTGGTCGCGCCCTACTTCCTGTTCGACGGGGTGCTGCCCCGCCGGGTGCTGGCCCAGGCCGGGGCGTTCGGTGCGGAGCACCCGGAGCTGGACGTGCGCACGGCCGGCTACCTGGGCGACTGCGACGAGCTGGCCGGCCTGGTCGTCGAGCGCTACCGGGAGGCGTTGCACGGCGACATCCGGATGAACTGCGACACCTGCGCCTACCGGGTGCTGCTGCCCGGCTTCGAGGACAAGCTCGGCGCTCCGCAGACCCCGCACCACCACCCCGACGACCCGACCCACGGGCACGGCCACGGGCACGGACACGCGGCGGCGGGCGACTGAGGTGGATCCGTACCTGGTCGGGCTGGACCTGCGCGGGCGCCGGGTGGTGGTGGTCGGCGGCGGGACCGTGGCCCAACGCCGGGTCAGCGGGTTGCTCGCGGCCGGTGCCGACGTGTACGTGGTCGCGCCGCAGGTGACGCCCGCCGTCGAGGCGATGGCCGCGGCGGGGGAGCTGACGTGGACCGCCCGCGGCTATCGCGACGGCGACCTCGGCGGCGCCTGGTACGCGATCGCCTGTACCTCCGACCCGGAGGCCAACGCCGCGGTGGGCGCCGAGGCGGAGCGGGCGCGGGTGTTCTGCGTGCGCGCCGACGACGCCCCGGCCGGCAGCGCGGTGACCCCGGCCGTGGGCCGGCACGACGGGCTGACGGTCGGGGTGCTCGCCGGGCGGGCGCCGCGGCGTTCGGCCGCGGTGCGCACCGCACTGGTCGAGGCGCTGCAGGCCGGTCTGGTGGACGACTCGGCGGAGCCGGTGCACCCCGGAGTGGCGCTGGTCGGCGGCGGCCCCGGGGATCCGGAGCTGATCACGGTGCGCGGCCGCCGGCTACTGGCCCGGGCCGACGTCGTGGTCACCGATCGGCTCGGCCCGCGGGACCTGCTGGACTCGCTCGGCTCGCACGTCGAGGTCATCGACGCCTCGAAGATCCCCTACGGGCGGGCCATGAACCAGGCCCGGATCAACGAGCTGCTGATCGGGCACGCGCGGGCCGGGCGGTTCGTGGTGCGGCTCAAGGGCGGTGACCCGTACGTCTTCGGCCGCGGCTTCGAGGAGGTGTTGGCGTGCGCCGAGGCCGGGGTGCCGGTCACCGTCGTGCCCGGGGTGACCAGCGCGTTCGCCGCCCCCGCTGTGGCCGACGTGCCGGTGTCGCACCGCGGGGTGGCGCACGAGATCGTGGTCGTCTCCGGGCACGTGGCGCCGGACGACCCGCGCAGCCTGGTCGACTGGGCGGCGCTGGGGCGGCTGCGCGGCACCGTGGTGCTGCTGATGGCGGTCGAGCGGATGGCCGCGTTCGCCGCCGCGCTGATGGCCGGCGGGCGACCGCCCGACACCCCGGTCGCGGTCGTGCAGGACGGCACGATGCGCATCCAGCGCTCGGCGCGGGCCACCCTGGCCACGGTGGCCGACGTGATGCGGGAGCAGGACATCGCACCGCCTGCGGTGATCGTGGTCGGTGCGGTGGCCGGGCTGGCCCGCGACCCGGTGGACCGGATCGTCGATCACTGAGGTGCGGCCGCCGCTCAGCAGGCCTGCGGGTCGGCGAGTACGCGGGCCCGCCGGATCAGCCGGTCCGGCCCGACCATCTCGTAGCTCAACCGCCAGTTCGTGCAGGTCTCCCCGCTGGGTCCGAACTCGGCGTCCTGCGTGCTGCGGTAGGTCACCGTGGCCGTGACCGCGTCCCCGGGCAGATCGGTGATCGCCAGGATGCGCTGCCGCTGCACGACGGTGGTCGAGTTGCCCTCGCGGAAGGTGTCGTAGCCGTTGCCCACCACCGCCGAGTCGGGGCTGAAGTAGCCGAAGGCCTTCTCGAAGTCGTGGTCGTTGATCGCCTGGAAGTAGCTGCCCAGACGGGCGGCGATCGCGTCCCGCTCGGGGTGGGTCACGCCGTCGGCCACCGGGAGCGGCGGCGGGCTGGCGGTCGTCGTCGAGGTGGGGGTGGGGGTGGCGGGGCCGGCCGCGGTGGGCACCGGGGGATCGGGGTCGGGCGGGGCGGCCGACCGGTCGACCAGCAGCGCCCCGCCGCCGGCGCCCAGCGCCAGCACCGTGACGATGGCCGCGCCGGCCAGCAGCCGGCCGCGGCGCCGCGCCGGCGCCGGGGCGGAGCTCGGCATCGAACCCGGCTCCGCGACCAGCGTCCGCCCGGCGGGCGGCCCGGGCGGGGGGAGCCCGTCGGGCACGGCCGGGCGGGCAGGCGTGCCCCGATGGTCCGGCGATTCCCGGTGATCCGGCGCGAGCGGGCGATCGGGGGTCCCCGGCCGGGACGGCAGGACCGGCGGTGCGGGCGTAACCCGGTCGACGAGCGTCGCCTCGGCGCCCGCGGGTCGCGCGGACCGGTTGTCGGGTGTCCAGCGGCCGGCCCCGGCAGGCTCCGCGGCACTGGCCGCGCCCGCGGGATCGAGCCATGGCGCTCCGGGCGGGGTCTGCACCCGGGTCGGGGTCGGCTGCCGCCGCTGCGGCACGTACGACGGGCGCGGCATCCGTTCCGGCGGCGCGGCCGTCCCGAGCACCCAGCGCCCGGGTGGCACCAGCTGCCCGGTGGTGGCGTCAGCGCGACTCGGCGCCGCGCCCTCGACCACCGCCTTCGTCACCGGGCGCCCGGTGGCCCGCTGCGCGGCCTGCAGGGCGAACGCGGCGTCGGACGCGGTGGCGAACCGGTCGAGCGGCGACTTGGCCATCAGCCGCTCGACCACGTGCGCCAGCGCGTCCGGCACCCCCTGCTCGCGCAGGTCGGGCACCGGCTCGCGGACGATCCGCGCGATGGCGCCCATCAGGTCCTCTCCGGACCGGGTGGCGAACGCGGCGTGCCCGCTCAGCAGCGTGTACAGGGTGGCGCCCAGTGCGTACAGGTCCGAGGCCGGCAACGCGGTGCCGTCCAGCAGCCGCTCCGGGGCGGCGTAGGCGATACTGGCCCGGATCCGGCCGTCGGTGGTCGCGGTCACGCCCGGCAGCCGGGAGATGCCGAAGTCGGCGAGCTTCGGCTCGCCGTAGCGCGACATCAGCACGTTCGCCGGCTTGACGTCCAGGTGCAGGATCCCGGCCCGGTGCGCGGTCTCCAGGGCGCCGGCCACCGCGACCCCGATGTCCAGCACCTCGGTCCAGGGCAGCACACCCTGCTCGGCCAGCCGGTCGGCCAGCGACCCGGCCGCCATCAGGTCCATCACGATGTAGGGCTCGCCGTGGTCGGTGGTGCCGCCCCGGTGCACCGTCACGATGTGCGGATGCCCGGACAGCGTCCCCATGGCCCGGCACTCGCGGACGAACGCCCGGCGCACGTCCTCGTCCTCGAGCCGGTCCTGGATGACCTTGACGGCGACGTCCCGGCCGAACTCCGGTTCGGTCACCCGGTAGACGGTCCCGAAGCCGCCGCGTCCGATCACCTCCGGCTGCTGCAGGCCGGGGATGCCGAGCGGGGAGCTCACCGGCCCGAGTGTAGGAGTGCGCCGATCGCGGGTCGGAGGGGCCCGACATGCGGCGACGCCCCGCCGGACCAGGCCGGCGGAGCGTCGTGGGAGATCAGTACCCGATCGGTGTCCGGGTCAGAGCGACAGCAGCCGGTCGAAGAAGCTGCGGTAGCGGTGCAGGGCCATCCGCAGGTCCTCGGTGGAGGTGTCGTCGGTGTCCAGGCCGCGCTCGATGTCCTGCCGCTGCTCGGTGAACAACCGCTCCAGGTCGGCCAGCAGCTCACCGACCAGCACGTCGGCCTGCTGCACTGCCTGCCGGGGCTCGTCGACGAACATGCCCTTCACCTCGTTCCAGCGCGCCGCGTACGCGTCGGCGCGGTCCCGGGGAACCAGCGGGTTGTGCCCCTCGGTCCCTCCGGAGCCGGCGGCGCCGGCTTCGGAGCCCGCGGAGGGGACGGCCGCGCCGGTGCCGGCCGCGATCCTGGTCTCGGTCATCCCGCCCGCACGGCCCCCGTCCTCGGTCCCCGACGGATCGGTGCCGGCCCGGGCGTCGCGCTCGAGGGCGTCGCGGTCACGGTCGCGGGTGTCGCGGTCGAAGGCGTCACCGGCCGCCGCGTCCGTCGATCCGGTCGTCGCCGGGGCCGCGACTCCGGCCACGGCCGGATCGCCCGCGTCGGACCTGGTGTCCGCGTCGGACCGGGTGTCGGTCGCGGAGGTGTCCTCGTCGCGACGGGACAGCATCGGGTCGTCGACGGTGGCGGAGCGATCGCCGGCCTCGGTGAACTCGGGGCGGCCGACCTCCCGGTCCTCGGCGTAGCGATCGGTGCCGGACTCGGCGTAGCGATCGGTGCCGGACTGGGGGGCGAGCGGGTCGTGGCGGGTGACGCCGGTCTGCTGCTCGGATGTGCTCATCGGGTGTGCTCCTCGGTCTGCGGGCGGTTGTCGTCGGCCGCTGCGGGTCGGTCGTCGCGGTGGCGGCTCCCGCCGGTCCGGTCATCGGTGTGTCGCGGATCGGACGTCCGGTCGTCGGCGTAGCGCGTGTCGGCGGCCCGGTCGAGGTGTCCGTTCCCGGTCGGGTGGCGCTGGTCGGTGTCGCGGCTCTCGGTGGCGTCACGGTCCGCGTCGGTCCGCGACTCCTTGCCGATCAGCGCGTCCACCAGCGCCCGGTAGGACGTGACCGCGCGGCGCTGCTGGTCGGTGTCCACCTCACCGCTGTCGGTGGAGTCGCGGACGGCGCGCGCATCCCGGTAGTGCTGGACCACGTCGGGGTGCGACACCGAGATGTCCTCGGCGCGCCGGTCGAAGTCGTCCACCGGGTAGCCGCGGGTGCGCATGATGTCGACGACCAGCCGGTCGGCGGCGTGCACCGAGCGGATCGGGTCGTCGACGAAGCCGCGCTGGATGTCGTTCCAGGAGCTGCGGTACTGCTCGCGCTCCTCCGGCCGCAGATCGCGGATGTCGAGCTGCTCGACGCGCCGCTCGCGGCTGGTCAGCTCGGCCTCGGCCGCCTTGCGGTCCCCGGTCTCGCGGACGCTGCGCTCGTACTCGGGTCCGTAGTGCTCCTGCAGCTGCTCGCTGCGGCGCCGGCGGGACAGCATGACGCCCGCCGCGCCCAACCCGAGCAGAAGCACCACGATGACGACGATCAGGATGATCACGGTGGAGTCCACCGGACACCACCTCTCTGTGTGGGTGTCAGCCCGCTCGAGCGAGTGAGCCTTTGACATCGCAGTTCCCGATCGGGTATTGGCGCCAAACCCCGAGTTTCCCCACGACCTCGGCATTCAGCCGAGCGGAGCACCGTGAGCGAGCCAGGATTCGTGCGGGGAGACCGACAACTCGCCCGGACGGCCCACATGCCCGGCCTGCCCCAGCTCCGCCGTCCAGGCGCGTTGCAGTTCCGCCGACAGCTGCGCCGTCGCGTTCGGGCCCGCGAACCGCCGCTCCACCACGTTCTTCGGCACCGAGAGCTTGGCCTTGCCCCACAGCAGCGACTTGCCGATGCCGCGGCAGCTGAGGTACTCGACGCTCGGCATCTGCTGCGCATGCTCGGTGCGTCCGGCCGCCCGCGGCGGGACGGCGGCGTCGGCGTCGACGAGATCGAGCCGGTCGACCGCACGCTGCAGGCAGACCAGCGGCAGCCGCAGCCGGGACTCGTCGTAGGGCAGCCGCCAGGACAGCCAGATCGGCACCCGGCGGGTCACGTGGTCGGCGACGACGGTCAGTGCCGGCCCGACCGCGGTCCGGTAGTCACCGGCCCGGCCGATCAGGTGCTCGACCTGCTCGCGCCGGGCCTGCCCGGACTCCTCCTCGCGCAGCAGGTGCGGCACCAGGGCCCGCAGCGTGGCGTCGAGGTCGCCGTCCTCGGACCGGATCTGCGTCAACGCCTGGTTCACCGCGGTGATCCGGGGCCGGGTTGCTCCGTTCACCGCCAGCTGCAGGTGCAGGAAGGTCAGCTCGTTGAGCGGCTTCATCGTGCAGCCCAGCGCGCCCAGCTGCGGGAACTGGGCGAGGAAGGACAGGATCGCGTGCGTCGCCCCGGGCCGGGCCGGACCGACGAACGTGATGGGCAGGCAGCCCTGGGCGGCGTTGCTGGCCCCGTGGTGGTCGGCGGCCCGCGGGTAGCAGCGGCGGGCCACCGTGGTGTCGTGCGGGGTGACCAGGAACCAGTTGCCGGAGCGGTAGCCGGAGCGGGTGTCGCGCAGCCACAGCCCCAGCCCGCGCTCGGCGCAGTAGCGGGCCAGCCGGTCCGCGATCTGCAGCCGTAGGTCGGCGCTGGGGCGGTCCAGGGCGAAGGTGAACCGGACGGCGATCGAGGACGAGCGCGCCGGCCCGGCCGAGCGGCCGCTGTGCGAGCCGATGTCGGTGAACGTGTTGGGCGGCAGCTGGGCCGGGCACTGCAGGTTGAGCAGCGGCGCGTCGGCGTGCAGGCCCGTCTCGGCGATGTAGCGCAGCGTGTCGAGCAGGGCCAGGCCGTGGCGCAGCAGCATCTTCCGCGGCTCGTCCTCGACGCAGATGATGCCCTCGAACTCCTCGGCCGACTCGTGGCGGAACGTCAGGTTGGGCCGGTCCGATCCGCGGAAGGACGCCCGGTAGTCGGTGCACTCCAGCACCCGCAGCCAGGAGCGGTAGCCGCCGGCCGGCCCGGGTGGCCGCGAGTCGCCCACCCGGGTCCCCACGATCAGGCCGGAGCCGTGGGCGGTGCTGGCCAGCGCCGCGGCGAACATGGCCTCGTCCGGCAGCTGCTCGACGGTGGCGGCCAGCGAGCGCGGCCGGTCGACCCCGTGCCGTATCTCGTACTCGACCTGCATCGACGGCTCGTCCAGCACCTGGTAGCCGGCGCGGGCCAGATCGGCCAGCGCTCGCGCGGTCGCCGCGGGCGGGCGCAGCGGGGGCTGCCCGGTCGGCCAGGCGCCACTCATCGGGCCGCGCTCATCGGGCTGCGCTCATCAGGCCGCGCTCATCGGGAGCCGCCCAGCGGGGAGAAGAACCGCACGTCCGGTTCCGGCCGCTGCACCCGCTGCGGGCTGAGCCAGCGCGGGGCCCCGAGGCGCACCAGCTCGCCGGTGTCGTCCAGCATCCGGCGCCGGTAGCGCAGCAGCAGCGCGCCCAGCACCGGTCCGAGAATCATCGCGGCGAACGCGAGCTGCACCAGCGGCCCGGGCAGCCCGGCGGCCACCACTGCGGCGACCAGCGCGACGGTGGCGATGCAGCCGTTGGCGACCAGCCGCGGCAACGCCCGCAGGTGCCCGGCCACGGAGTGCGGGTCGGGCAGGGTGAGCCGGGTGTAGAGGAAGCCGGGCACCAGCAGCAGCACCGCGATCACCGCGTCGGCGTTGGCGATACCGGACATCGCCGCGGCGCCGGCGCTGTCGAACGGCCACGGCCGGTCGGTGAGGAACACGGCCAGCAGGTAGCCGGCCCCGGCCACGGCCAGCGCGTAGCTGCGCACGCTGCGCGGCCCGGTGGTCGTGGAGTCGTGCAGCGCCATCCCGGCCCGGACCTCGATGGGCGCCCCGTTGCTCGCCGAGCCGGCGGCGCCCCGCCAGGTCGCGTGGGCGCGGCTCGTGGTCGGGTCGTTCTCCAGCGCGAGATCGACGAACAGCTCCTCGGCGTAGAGCTCCTCGGCCGCCTGCCGCAACGCCTCCGGAGCCAGCCGCGGGTGGACCAGGATGGAGCTGTCCACGGTGCCGTCCGGGCCGCGCACGCCGTCCCCGCTGACCGCGATCCGGCTCAGGGTGCTGCAGGCCAGCATCCGCTCGTCGGGCGCCGGAAAACCGGCCTGGGCGCACTCCCAGCGCCGCCGCCGCACCAGCTCCGCGAGGTCGCGCAGCGTGGTCTGCATCTGCAGCTCGAGGATCTTGTTGGCGCCGCGGTCGCCGGGCGACCGCCGCTCGGTGGCCAGCCGTTCGGCCAGCACGGTCAGGTCGGCGTGCAGGGTGGCGGCGGTGCGGGCGTCGCAGTCGGTGCTCAGGTACATGCGTCGGATGTCGACGCCCGGCTCGGTCTCCACCACCAGGTGGTAGGCGGGGATGCCGGGCGGCAGGTGGCTGCGGTACTCCAGGTGGTAGCCGTCGGCCCCGGCGCCCAGCACCCGCGACAGCCGCCGCCGCGGCGGCAGGTCGGGGTCGATGTGCATCGGCGTCTCATAGGTCAGCAGGTGCTCGTCCTGCTCCGCGTCCAGGGCGACGATCAGCAGGTCGTTGTCCAGCGCGATGTCGAACAGCTCGAAGTAGTCGGTGAGGTCCTCGGCGTACTTGCCCAGCACCCGCAACGCCAACGACCGGTGCCGGGCGCCCTGACCCTCGACCGTGCCGTCGGTGGGGGTGTCCACCGGCACCGGCTGGGGGCTGCGCCGCTCGGTGAGCAGCCGCTGCATGGCCAGCTGGATCAGCCACTCGGCCTCGTGCGCGCCCCGCAGCAGCCGGCCCAGGTCGGAGTCGGTGGCCGCGTCCGGCAGCGTGTCCAGGATGCCGCGCAGCAGCCGGTACAGCCCGGACGCGAGCAGGTCACCGGTCTCGTGCGGGGTCAGCAGCGGCAGCCGCACCCCGGCGGCGTCGCGGATGTCCACCGGGGCGGCGCTGGCCCGCGAGATCCGGGCCACCGGCACCCACATGGACGTGCGGCTCACCGTCTCGCCGTACTCGTCGTCACCGTCCTGGCCGCGCAGCTCCTGAGCCAGCAGGCTGGCCCGGCGCTGCCGGCGCTCCAGCATCCGCAGGCTGACGTCGACCTCGGTGACCCGGCGGGCCACCCGGTGGTCGGTCACCGTGAGCCGCTCGGTCAGCCGCCGGACGTGCCCCAGCCGCAGCGCTGAGTCCAGGAAGGACAGCCCGATGGCGGCGCCGTCGTCTGGCAGCCGGGGCGGGGCGCCGGGCACCGGCACGCTCATGATCGCGTGAGCGAGGGCGCGCCGTCCGTCCATCGGTCTCGTGACCCCTCCCGTCCCCTGTCACCCACGAGCATCATGGCGTGCCCCTCCGCAGTCGGGATTACGCCGTCAGGGTGGCGGCGGCCGGGCGAGCCGGGTTTGACCCGCCTGCTCGCCGTGTGCTCCAGTTCCTGTCGACGGCAGTCGAGGAAGCCGGTGCGAATCCGGCGCGGTCCCGCCACTGTCACCGGGGAGCGTGCGCCCACCGCAACGACCACTGCGCGAGCGGGAAGGTCGGGTGCCGCGTGTCGATCCGGGAGCCAGGAGACTCGGCGCCGTCGTGGAACCCGAACGCGAGGGCGCGGACCCTCGAGGAGGAGCGACGATGAGCCGGCCCGTGCTGCTTCTGTCCACAGCGGACACCGAGCTGCTGGCGGCGCGCAGTTCCGGTGCGCCCTACCGCACCGGCAACCCGGCCCGCATCGACCCGGCCGGGCTGCCGGACCTGCTGGACGGGGTGTCGCTGGTGGTGCTGCGGCTGCTGGGTGGCCGGCGGGCGTGGCCGGCGGGCGTCGACGCGCTGCTGGCTTCCGGCCTGCCGGTGCTGCTGCTGGGCGGCGAGCCGGCCCCGGACGCCGAGCTGATGGCCGCCTCGACGGTGCCGGCCGGGCTGGTCTCCGGGGCGCTGGGCTACCTGGCCGCCGGCGGCGTGGCCAACCTGCGCGAGCTGCACCGGTTCCTGTCCGACACCGTGCTGCTCACCGGCGAGGGGTTCGGCGCGCCGGTGCCGATGCCGGAGTTCGGGGTGCACGGCACGCCCGCACACGATCCGGCGCGGCCGACGGTGGGCGTGGTCTTCTACCGGGCGCACGAGCTGGCGGGCAACACCTCGTTCGTGGACACGCTCTGCGCGGCGATCACCGAGCGCGGGGCGAACGCGCTGCCGGTCTTCTGCGCGTCGCTGCGCGGCGCCGAGCCGGCGCTGATGGAGCTGCTCGGGCGGGCCGACGCGCTGGTCGCCACCGTGCTCGCGGCGGGCGGCAGCACCGCGGCGGATGCGAGCGCGGGCGGCGTCGAGGACTCCTGGGACGCCGGCGCGCTGGCGGCCCTGGACGTCCCGGTGCTGCAGGGGCTGTGCCTGACCACGTCGCGGGCGGTCTGGACGGACGCCGACGCGGGCCTCGCCCCGATGGACGCGGCGATGCAGGTGGCCATCCCCGAGTTCGACGGCCGGCTGGTCGCGGTGCCGTTCTCCTTCAAGGAGGCCGGTGCGGGCGGTGACATCCCGGTCTATTGGGCCGACCCGGAGCGCACGGCCCGGCTGGCCGGGTTGGCGGTGCGGCACGCCCGGCTGCGGGCGCTGCCGGTGGCGCAGCGCCGGATCGCCGTGGTGCTCTCCAGCTACCCGACCAAGCACTCGCGGGTGGGCAATGCGGTCGGTCTGGACACCCCGGCGTCGGCCGTGGTGCTGCTGCGCGCGCTGCGCGCGGCCGGCTACACCGTGGGCGACTTCCCGGAGGACTCCGACGAGCTGATCCACTCGCTGATCGCGACCGGCGGGCACGACGTGGAGTGGCTGACCGAGGATCAGCTCGCCGCCGCGCCGGCCCGGGTGCGGCCGGCCGACTACCGGCGCTGGTTCGACGCGCTGCCGGAGGCGCTCACCGCGAGCGTCCGCTCGCACTGGGGGGAGCCGCCGGGCCGGCTCTACGTCGACGGCGACGACATCGTGCTGGCCTCGCTGCGCTTCGGCAACGTGCTGCTGATGATCCAGCCGCCGCGCGGGTTCGGCGAGAACCCGGTGGCCATCTACCACGACCCGGACCTGCCGCCGTCGCACCACTACCTGGCCGCCTACCGCTGGCTCGACACCCCAGAAGATCAGCAGGGCTTCGGCGTTGACGCGGTGATCCACCTGGGCAAGCACGGCACGCTGGAGTGGTTGCCCGGCAAGGGGTTGGGGCTGTCCGCGGAGTGCGCGCCGGACGCGGTGCTCGGCGAGCTGCCGCTGGTCTACCCGTTCATCGTCAACGACCCGGGTGAGGGCACCCAGGCCAAGCGCCGCGGGCACGCGGTGGTCGTCGACCACCTGGTGCCGCCGATGGCCCGCGCCGACAGCTACGGCGAGATGGCCAAGCTGGAGCAGCTGCTCGACGAGTACGCGACGGTGCAGGCGCTGGACCCGGCGAAGCTGCCGGCGCTGCGGTCCCGGATCTGGGAACTGGTCACCACCGCGCAGCTGCACCACGACCTGCACGTCGACACGGCCCCCGAGGAGGCCGAGTTCGACGACTTCGTGCTGCACATCGACGGCTACCTGTGCGAGGTCAAGGACGTGCAGATCCGCGACGGGCTGCACGTGCTCGGTGCGGTGCCGGCCGCCGAGGCGCAGCTGAACCTGGTGCTGGCGGTGCTGCGGGCGACCCAGGTGTGGGGTGGGCGCCGGGCGCTGCCCGGGCTGCGGGCCGCCCTGGCCGCGTGGGCCGGCCTCGACGAGCAGGCGCTGCTCGCCGCCCCCGGCGCCCCGATCACCCCCGCCCCGCTCGCCCCCGCCCCGAGCACCCCCGCCCCGAGCACCCCCGCCCCGAGCACCACCCCCGCCCCGCTCCCCCCCGCCGCCGAGCTGAACGAACGGCACTTTCGCACGATAGGTTCGAGCGAAAGTGCCGTTCGTTCGGTTGGGGCGGGGGCACCGGGGGCACTGGGGGCACCGGGGCAGGCGGGGATACCGGGGCAGGCGGGGGCGGCGGCGCGGCGGGCGCGGCTCGTCGCGGTGGCCGGGGGACCGGCGGTGACCGGGGCGGACCTGGTCGACGTGCTGGAGGGGGTGGCCCGGGCGCTGGTCGCCGGCGTGCAGGCGCGCGGGTGGACCGGGTCGGCCACGGTGGTGTGCGAGCTGCTGGGCGAGGAGATCGCGGATGTCGTCGCGGTGCTGGAGTTCGGCTGTGCCGAGCTGGTACCCCGGCTGGCCCGCACCACGGACGAGATCGGCAACGTGCTGCACGCCCTGGACGGCGGCTACGTGCCGGCCGGCCCGTCCGGATCCCCGACCCGCGGCCTGGTCAACGTGCTGCCGACCGGGCGCAACTTCTACTCCGTCGATCCGAAGGCGATCCCGTCGCACAGCGCGTGGGAGATCGGCCGCGCGTTGGCCGACTCGTTGCTGGCCCGGCACCTGAGCGACACCGGGACGTATCCGCGCTCGGTCGGGCTCACCGTCTGGGGCACCGCCGCGATGCGCACCCAGGGCGACGACCTGGCCGAGATCCTGGCGCTGCTCGGCTGCCGCCCGGTGTGGGACGAGGCCTCGCGGCGGGTCACCGGGTTCGACATCATCCCGCTCGCCGAGCTCGGTCGGCCGCGGATCGATGTCACGGTGCGCATCTCCGGCTTCTTCCGGGACGCGTTCCCGCACGTCATCGCGCTGCTGGACGACGCGATTCGAGCGGTGGCCGACCTCGACGAGCCCGCCGAGCAGAACTACCTGCGCGCGCACGTCGACCAGGACGCGGCCGGGCACGGGGACCGGCGGCGGGCCACCTCCCGGATCTTCGGCTCGAAGCCGGGCGCGTACGGGGCCGGCCTGCTGCCGCTGATCGACGCGCGGAACTGGCGCAGCGACGCCGACCTGGCCGAGGTGTACGCGGTCTGGGGCGGCTACGCCTACGGTCGCGGGCTGGACGGCCGGGAGGCGCGCGCGGACATGGAGGCCTCGTTCCGCCGGATCGCGGTGGCGGCCAAGAACCAGGACACCCGTGAGCACGACATCGTCGACTCCGACGACTACTTCCAGTACCACGGCGGCATGGTGGCCACCGTCCGCGCGCTGACCGGCAGCTCCCCGGCGGCCTACGTGGGCGACTCCGCGGTGACCGACGCGGTGCGGACCAGGACACTCGCCGAGGAGACCAAGCGGGTGTTCCGGGCCCGGGTGGTGAATCCGAAGTGGATCTCCGCGATGCAGCGGCACGGCTACAAGGGAGCGTTCGAGCTCGCGGCCACTGTGGACTACCTCTTCGGTTACGACGCCACCGCGGGGGTGGTGGACGACTGGATGTACGGCCAGCTCGCGGAGAGCTACGTGTTCGATCCGGGCAACCGGCAGTTCCTGGAGAGGTCGAACCCGTGGGCACTGCGCGGGATCACCGAGCGGCTGTTGGAAGCGGCCGACCGGGGCATGTGGGCGAAGCCGGAGGACGCCGTGCTGGAGCGGTTGCGACAGACCTACCTGGAGCTCGAGGGCGACCTGGAGGGAGCGGAGTGAGCAACGTTCTGGTCGGCGTCGGGGTCGGCCCCGGTGATCCGGATCTGGTCACGGTGCGGGCGGCCGCCCTGCTGGCCAAGGCCGACGTGGTGTTCGTGCCCGTCGCCGACTCCGGGGAGACCGGGCGCGCCGAGCGCACCGTGCTGTTCTACGCCGAGGCCTGGCGGGTGGAGCGGGTGGTGTTCGCGCTGACCCGGCTCGACCGCGGCGGCGAGCGCGAGCACGGCCTCGAGGACCGGGAGCGGGCCTGGGGCGACGCCGCCACGCAGGTCGCCCGCTGGTTCGTCGAGCATCCGGGCGGCACCGCCGCGTTCGCCACCATCGGCGACCCGAGCATCTACTCGACCTTCAGTTACCTCGCGGACGGGGTCCGGGAGCTGCTCGGGGAGCTGGAGATCCAGGTGGTGCCGGGCATCACCGCGATGCAGGATCTCGCGGCCCGCAGCCGCACCCCGCTCGTCGAGGGCCGGGAGACGCTGGCGCTGTTCCCGATGACCGCGGGCGCCGACCGGTTCACCGATGCGCTGCGCCGCGGCGACGCCGTGGTCGCCTACAAGTTCGGCCGCATGCTCCCGGCGGCGCTCGCGGCGCTGCGGGAGACGGGCCGGCTGGACGGCGCGGTCTACGGCGCCGGGCTGGGGATGCCGGGGGAGCAGGTCCGTCCGGCGGCCGAGCTGGACCCGGATCAGCCCGGCCCGTACCTGTCGACGTTGATCGTGCCGCCGGCCCGGACCGGGCGCGGTCACGCCCTGTGAACCGACGGTCGGGGGCGATCGCGCAGGTGGTGGCCCGGATCGCACCCCTGGACGCGGCGGCAGCGGACGCGGCGCGCCGGCGGCTGGACCGGATGACCAAGCCGCCGGGGTCGCTGGGGCGGGTGGAGGACGTCGCGGTGGCCCTGGCCGGGATCGCCGCGGCCTGCCCGCCGCCGCTGCCCGAGCCGGCGGCGGTGGCGGTGTTCGCCGGTGACCACGGCGTGCACGGGCAGGGTGTGACCCCGTGGCCGCAGGAGGTCACCGCCCAGATGGTGGCAAACTTCTGCGCCGGCGGGGCGGTGGTCAACGCCTTCGCGCGGCGGGTCGGGGCCACCGTGTGCGTGGTCGACGTCGGGGTGGCCGCGACACTGGCCCCCGCGCCCGGGTTGGTGTCACGCCGGGTCGCCGCCGGCACCGCCGACCTGAGCGCCGGACCGGCGCTGGCCCGGGAGCAGGCCACCGCCGCGCTCGAGGCCGGCGTGGCCACCGCGGACGAGCTCGTCGACGCCGGGTACCGCTGCCTGCTCACCGGCGACATGGGCATCGCCAACACGACCGCCGCGGCCGCGCTGATCTGCGCCTTCACCGGCGCCGACGCTGCCGCGGCGACCGGTCGCGGCACCGGGATCGACGACGCCACACTGGCCCGCAAGATCGACGTGATCGGCGCGGCGTTGGCCCGCCACCGCCCCGATCCGGCAGATCCGATCGGCGTGCTGGCCGCGTTCGGCGGGCTGGAGCACGCGGGGATCGCCGGCTTCGTGCTCGGGGCGGCGGTGCGCCGCGTCCCGGTGCTGCTGGACGGGGTGAACGCGGGGGCGGCGGCACTGGTCGCCGCGGCGCTGGCCCCGGAGGCGATGGGGTACTGCCTGGCCGGGCACCGCTCCGCGGAACCGGGGCACCGGCTCGCCCTGTCCCACCTCGGGCTGACCCCGCTGCTGGACCTGGACATGCGGCTCGGCGAGGGCACCGGTGCGCTGCTCGCCCTGCCCATCGTGCAGAGCGCCGCGCAGATCATGCACGAGGTGGCGACGTTCGACGGGGCCGGCGTGTCCGAGCGGTCGCCGCAGCCCGACGGAGGCTGAGAGAAAGGCCGCGCCCGGTCCGATCCCGGGGTCAGCCGGGCTCGAGCAGCCCGACCACCGGTAGGTGGTCGCTCGGGCCGCCCGTGCCCACCCGTACCTCCCGCAACCGGCAGCACCGGGTCAGGATGTGGTCCAGGGCCAGGCCGGGGCGCCAGGTCGGGAAGGTGGGGCCGGCGTGCACGGTGTGCCACGGTGCCCGGCCCAGCGCCGGGCGCAGCAGCCGGCGCGGCAGGTTCAGGTCCCCCATCAGCACCGCGGCGCCGGCCGCCGCCGCCGCGACACCCATCGCGACCCGGAGCTGCCGCAACCCGCGCCACGGCAGGTAGGACAGGTGGGTCGAGCTGACCACCACGCCGGTGGCGCCCACCTCGGCGCGCAACAGCACCCGCGGCTCGTTGTCCCAGGGGGCTGACCGCCGCCAGCGATCGCCCCGCGCGGTACCGGGCAGCGCCCGGCGGGTCACCGCGCGCAGCGGGTGCCGGCTGAGCAGCCCGATCCCGTAGGCCTGGCCCCCGGGGTCCACGGCGGTACCAGGCCCGGGCCGCCAGCGGCCGCCGGGTGTCCCGAACAGCGTGGGCGCGAACACCCCGTGCCAGCCCAGCGCCGTGGCCAGCGCGGCCACCTGGTCGGCGCCGCCGCTGCGCGGCTGCTCGCGGTCCACCTCCTGCAAAGCCACCACGTCGACCTGCAGCGCGTCGATCACCGCGGCCACGGCGGCCAGGTCGACCCGCCCGGTGCGCAGGTCGAGCCCGTGCCGCACGTTCCAGGTGGCGACCCGGATCGGTGTCGGCGGGACGGGCACGTCGGGGCATTCGGCGCGGCGACCGATCCGGATCATTCGAGGCTGACCAGCGGGTCGGCCGGCTCCAGGTCGGGATCGTCGACGGCGAACGTGTGCGCGCGGCCGGGCCCGCTGCTGCGGGTCTCGAAACGCACGGTGACCCGGCCGTGCCCGGCGCCCTGCACCCAGCCGTGCCCGCGTTCCCGGTGCCGCACGTCGTCGCCGGGACGCCACGGACGGCGCAGGTCGGCGGCCGCGGGCGGCCGGACCAGGGGCGACGGGGCCGTGGCCGGGGCCGGGGTGGCCGGGGCCGAGGCCGGTGGCCCGGCGTCGGTCGGCGCGGTGGCCCTGGCCGGCGCGGGTTCGTTCGGTGCGGCGCCGTGCGATGCGCCGTCGTTCGCTCCGACGGCCTCCGGAGTGGCCTGGATCCCGGTGCTGCCGTTCGGCACGGCCGCAGCGGGCCCGCCGTCGTCGGGTCCGAACAGCGTCGGGTCCGGCGTGTCGACCAGCCCGGCCAGCGACACCCCGATCAACCGCACCCCGCCCTCCGGGACCGCGGCCCGGGCCAGCCGCTGCGCCACCGCCGTCAGCTCGCCGAGATCGGTGCTGGCCACCCCGGCCGTCTCGGACCGCGTCGCCGTGGTGAACGCGGCGCTGCGCACCTTCACCGTGACGGTCCGGGCCGCTCGCCCGGAGCCCACCAGCCGGCGATGTGCGGATTCGGTGATCCGGGCGATCGCGTCGTGCACGTCGGCCATGGCGGTGAGGTCCGCGTCGAACGTGGTCTCGGCGCTGACCTGCTTGGCCGCCCCGCGTGGTGCCACCGCCCGGTCGTCGATGCCGCGGGCCAACCGGTGCAGCTCGGCGCCGACCGCGCTGCCCAGCAGGTCGGTGGCCTCCCGGAGGTCCATCGCGGCCAGCTGCCCGACGGTGTGCACGCCGAGTCGGCGCAGTCCCGCTTCGGCCACCGGGCCGACCCCCCAGAGCGCGCGGACCGGCAACGGGTCCAGGACGTCCTGCTGCTCCTCGCGGGTGACCACCCGCAGCCCGTCCGGCTTGGCCAGCTCGGAGGCGATCTTGGCGAGCTGCTTGCCGGATCCGGCACCGACCGAGGCGGGCAGTCCGGTGGCGGCCCGCACCGCGGCCCGCAGGTCGGTGCCGAACCGGCGCACCACGTCCGCGGTCGCGTCGACCAGGGCCGGTGGTTCGAGGAAGGCCTCGTCGAGCGACACCGGCTCCAGCACCGGCGCCGCCTCGGCCAGCACCGCCATCACCCGCTCGCTCACCGCCTGGTAGAGCGCGAACCGGGGCGGCAGGACCACCGCGTGCGGGCAGAGCCGCCGGGCCTGCCCCATCGGCATCGCCGAGCGGGCGCCGAACACCCGGGCCTGGTAGCTGGCCCCGGCCACCACGGCGCGCGGCCCGAGCCCGCCGACCAGCACCGGTCGGTCCCGGAGGGTGGGTCGGGCGAGCTGCTCGACGGAGGCGAAGAACGCGTCCATGTCGAGGTGCAGCACCCACCGGACTCCGGCCACGCCGCCATCCTCCCGCTGACCCCCGACAGTTCTTCCGGCCCGTCCGGGTCAGCGCACGGGGGCGCCCCGGTGCGCGGCCAGCAGGGGTTCGGCCTCGGTCTCCACGACCGTGGCGGGCGGCGGACCGAGCCCGGCGACCGCCGCCCGGTAGCCGGGTCGCGGCTGCAGGTCGCGCAGCCACACGGGGCCGGCCGGGGCACCCGCGCCGGACCAGTCCTCGACGCCGTCCGGGCCGAGGGTGATCGCGGCCATCGGCTCTGTCAGGCCGTCACCGGTGGCCTTGAGCAGTGCTTCCTTTCGGGTCCACGTCCGGAAGAAGGCGTCCGGGCTCCACTCCGGCCTGCGGGCCAGCTCGGCGGCGGAGCCGACGTGGCGGACCATGCCGGCCAGGTCGGTCAGCGCCCGCACCGGCTCGACGTCGAGCCCGATCGGCCCGTCACCGTCGAGCTGCACCGCGACGCCGACCAGGTCACCGCCGTGGGTGAGGGAGAAGGCGGGTCCGCCGGGATGGGTGGGCTTCCCGTGTTCGGCGCCGCACCGGCAGCGGCGCGCGAAGCGCAGCTGGGCGGCCGGGCGGCCGACGAGCGGGGCCAGCACCAGCCGGACGAGGGCGTGCGCGGTGAGGTAGCGGGCCCGGTCCGCGGCGCGCCGGAGGCGGTCCAGCCGCTCCCGTTCGTGGACGTCGAGCAGGGCGTGCAGTCCGGGCGCGGTGTCCGGGTCGACGGGCCCGGCCCAGAAGACCCGGCAGGATCGCTGGGCCGGCATCCCGCCATCGTCACACGCCCGGGGCGGCCGCGGTGTCGCCACCCGTGGACGCGGGTGGCGACACCGCGCGGATCAACCCGTGCGGCGGATCGGGATGACCCGTCGGCCCTGCGCGGGCCGAGCTCGACCACCGAACGCGTGATCGGGTGCGGCGGCGGAGCCGCCCTTGCGGGCGGTGCCGCGCCGGGCGGCCCGGTTGGGCCGCACCGGATCACCGGTGGGGGGATGCTGGTTCGAATCGGACGACGATGCACGCATGAGGGCCTCCTGACGGAACAGGGCCGGCGCCGACTGATCCGGGGACCGGGACGAGGGCCGGCCGGATGGCTGGGGACGAGGGCGACGGACTCGTCGCCGTGGGGTCGTGGCGACCCTCGCTCAGCTGCGCATGACGACCACGGTAGCCGCCGGCTCGCCGGGCGGCCACCGATTTGCCGGCGGGTGCGTCGTTCCTTCCGGCCGGACGTCGAGGGTGCGGCGCACCACGTGTCCGGGCCGGCCGAGGCGGCCGGCGGGGCGCCGCCCGGGTCAGCGGGAGACGACGTTGCGCAGTGGCCGGTCGGCCCGCAGCGCCGCCAGGTTCTCCGCGAGCAGGTCCAGCCCGCCCAGCGGGCGCCCACCCGCCGCGTGCGGGGTGAGGATCAGGTTCGGCGCGTCCCACAGCGGTGAGTCCGCGGGCAGCGGCTCGACCACCGTCACGTCCAGCGCCGCCCCGGCGATCTCGCCTGATTCGAGGGCTGTGACCAGTGCGTCCTCGTCGACCGCATCCCCGCGCCCCACGTTGATCACCCAGGCGTGCTTCGGGAGCGCGCCGAGCGTCCTCGCGTCCACCACGCCCCGGGTGTCCGGTGTGGACGGCAGGATCATGATCAGCACATCGGTCTCGGCCAGGTGGTCCAGGATGTGCTCCTGGTCGACGACCGTGACGTCGCCCTCGGTGCGGGCCGTGCGGCCGGCCCCGGTCACGGTGGCGCCGAGCGCGGTCAGATGCGGCTCCAGGGTGCGGCCGATGCTGCCGTAACCCCAGATCAGCACCCGCGCCCCGCGCAGCGTGGAGAACAGCCCCGGGCTGGGCTCGGGCTGCAGGCCGCCGATCTCGGTGTCCCACACGTGGTCCCGCTGCGCGCGGAACGCCCGGTGCAGTCGCCGCGCCGCGGCCAGGACGAGGGTGAGCGCGTGCTCGGCGACCGGCCGGTCGTGCAGCCCGCGCCCGCTCGCGACGACCACGTCCGGCGCGAACCCGGCGCGGTCGGCGTTGTCGCTGCCGGCCGACATCAGCTGCACGAGGCGCAGCCGGCGCAGCCGCTTCGCCGCATCGGCCAGCGTCCCGTCCGGGTTGCCCCACACCACCAGCACCTCGGCGTCCAGCAGATCGTCGGGCAGCGGGGTGTTCGGGTCGTAGCGGACGTACCGGGTGCCGTCGGGCGGTGTGTCGGGCATCCCGACGGTGGTGGGGATCAGCACCGTCAGGTCTGCGGTGTCGTTGCTCATGCGCGCTCCTGGTTCGTCGACCGGTCGGTCATTCTGCCGGGATGATCGTGCCCGCGCGCGCCCTCGGCGCGCCCAGCGGGAATGGCAGGGGTGCGGGTGGTGTTCGCAGCGGTTATGCGGCGGCAGACGAGCTTTCTGGCCATCGAGGCGGCCGGTGCCGGACCTCCCGGGTCGACGGGGCCCGCCGACCCCTGGCTGGATCCGGCGCACCACCTACGGGTCGCGGCGGCGGCGGCCCGGACCGGCGCCGACCTGCTGCTGTTCCCCGACTCGTTCGGGGCCCCCGATGACCCCTCGGCCCCGGCGCTGGACGCGGTCGCGGTGGCCGCCAGGGTCGCGCCGGTGGTGCCGCGGATCGGGCTGGCCCCGACCGTGACCGTCACCCACACCGAGCCGTTCCACGTGTCCAAGGCGATCGCCACCCTGGACCTGGTGTCCGGCGGCCGGGCCGGCTGGCAGCCGGCGGTCTCCCGGACCGCGCGGGAGGCGGCGCTGTTCGGTCGCAAACCCGCCGCGGCGGCGCCCGAGCTGTGGCGGGAGGCCGCCGAGGCGATCGAGGTCGTGGTGCGGCTGTGGGACTCCTGGGAGGACGACGCGGTGATCCGGGACGCCGCGACCGGCCGCTACGTCGACCGCGACAAGCTGCACTACATCGACTTCGTCGGCGAGTTCTTCTCCGTGAAGGGCCCGGCGATCACGCCGCGCTCGCCGCAGGGGCACCCGCTGATCGTGCTGCGCGGTGACGAACCGGAGGCGCTGCCGGTCGCGGCGGCCTGGGCGGACGTCGTCCGGGTGGCCACCACCGACGCCCGGGAGCGGGTGCGCGCCGCGGTCGCGGCGGCCGGGCGGGATCCGGACGCGGTGGCCGTACTCCTCGACATCCGCGCGGACCGGGCGCCGGAGGTGCTGGTCGACGCGGTCGGCGCCGCGGTGCGGGACGCGTCGATGGACGGGGTGACGCTGATCCCTGGACCCGATGCCGCCGCACTGGACGTGGTCGCCGACGAGGTGGTGCCCCGGCTGCTGGCCGCCGGCCTGCGCGAGCCCGACCCGGCCGGCCCGACGCTGCGCGACCGGTTCGGGCTGCCGCGCGCGGACAACTACTTCACCAGCGGCGACTTCACCGCCGGAGCGGTCTCATGAGCGGCGCGAAGAAGCAGATCCACCTGGCCGCCCACTTCCCGGGCGTCAACAACACGACGGTGTGGAGCGACCCCGAGTCCGGCAGCCAGACCGACTTCTCCTCGTTCGTGCACTTCGCGCAGACCGCCGAGCGGGGGCTGTTCGACTTCCTCTTCCTGGCCGAGGGGCTGCGCCTGCGCGAGCACCGCGGCGCGATCCACGACCTGGACGTCGTCGGCCGGCCGGACACCCTCACCGTGCTGAACGCCATCGCGGCCGTCACCACCTCCCTCGGCCTCGGCGGAACCCTGAACACGACGTTCAACGAGCCCTACGAGCTGGCCCGCCAGCTCGCGTCGCTGGATCACCTCTCCGGCGGCCGGGCCGCCTGGAACCTGGTCACCAGCTCCGACACGTTCACCGGGGAGAACTTCCGGCGCGGCGGCTTCCTGCGCCCCGAGCAGCGCTACGCGCGCGCCCAGGAGATCCTCGACGTCGCCAAGGCGCTGTGGCTCTCCGACGGCCGTCCGGTCGAACACCACGGGGAGCAGTTCGACGTCGTGGGTCGGTTCCCGCTGCCGCGCTCGCCGCAGGGACACCCGGTGCTGATCCAGTCCGGGGACTCCGACGAGGGCCGCGAGTTCGGCGCGGCCACCGCGGACGCGATCTTCTCCCGGCACGGTTCGCTGGAGTCGGGCCAGGCGTTCTACCGCAACCTGAAGGACCGGCTGCCGCGCTACGGGCGCACCGACCGGGACGTGACCATCCTGCCGGCGACGACGTTCGCGCTCGGTGACACCGCCGAGGAGGCGACCGAGAACGCCGAGCGGATCCGGCGGGCCCAGGTCAGCCCGCAGACCGCGATCGCCTTTCTGGAGCAGGTGTGGGGCCGCGACCTGTCCGGCTACGACCCGGACGGCCCGCTGCCCGACGTCGACCCGGACCCGGAGGGCGCCTCGATCACCCGCGGCCGGGTGCGGCACGAGAAGGACACGATGGCCGTGGCCACCCGCTGGCGGGAGCTGGCCGCGGCCAAGGGCGGGCTGTCGATCCGGGAGCTGATCATCGAGACCACCGCGCGGCAGTCGTTCGTCGGCACCCCGAAGCAGGTGGCCCGGCAGCTGGACGACTACGTGCAGCAGGACGCCAGCGACGGCTTCATCCTGGTCCCGCACCTGGTGCCGGGCGGGCTGGACGAGTTCGTGGACACGGTGATCCCGGAGCTGCAGGATCTGGGCAGCTACCGCACCGACTACTCCGGCCCCACCCTGCGGGACCACCTCGGCCTGCCCCGCCCCTGAGCGCGACCATGATCGCTGCCGCATCCCCCGGTCAGCCGACCCCGGCCGACCGGACCGCCGCGCCCGGCGCGCTGATGACCGCCGAGGTGGCCGAGCAGCCCGCGGTCTGGCAGCGCCTGCTCGACGACGGGCGCAGCCAGTTCGCCGCCGCCGCGGCCCGCATCCGCGAGTACCAGCCGCGGTTCGTGCAGTTCGTGGCCCGCGGCACCAGCGACCACGCGGCCCTCTACGCCAAGTACCTCACCGAGATCGTGCACGGGCTGCCGGCCGGGCTGGTGTCCCCGTCGACGATGACCGCCTACGGCGCCCGGCCCGACCTGCGCGACACGCTGATGATCGGGGTCAGCCAGTCCGGCGGATCGCCGGACCTGGTGCAGTCGCTGCAGGTGGCCCGCGAGCAGGGTGCGCTCACCGTCGCGGTGACCAACAGGCCCGGCTCCCCGCTGGCCTGGGCGGCGGAACTGCAGCTGGACGTGATGGCCGGTCCGGAGCGGGCGGTCGCGGCGACCAAGTCCTACACCGCGCAGCTGCTGGCGCTGTACCTGTTGTGCGACCACATCGCCGGTGGGGACGGCGCCGCCGCGGCCGAACTGCCCGCGCTCGGGCGGGCCATGCTGGAGCGGGACGACGCGGTGGCCGCGCTGGCCCAGCGGTACCGTTTCGCCAGCCGGCTGGTCAGCACGGCGCGCGGCTACTCGTACCCGACGGCCCGGGAGGCGGCGCTCAAACTGATGGAGACCTGCTACCTGTCCGCACAGGCGTTCTCCGGTGCGGACCTGCTGCACGGGCCGCTGGCCATGATCGACCCGCAGGTGCCGGTGCTCACCGTCATCGGCGACGGCGTCGGCGGCCGGGCCATGCAGCAGGTGCTGCCCCGGCTGGCCGAGAAGGGAGCGGACGTGTTCTGCGTCGGCACGCCGGACGCCGTGCGCTCGGCGTCGGCCGGGATCGAGCTGCCCGCCGTCGACGAGGCGCTCTCGCCGATGCTGGAGATCGTGCCGTTCCAGCAGCTCGCGCTGCACCTGGCCCTGGCCCGTGGCGGCAACCCGGACGCCCCGCGTGGCCTGCGCAAGGTCACCGAGACGCTGTGATGCTGCTCGCCGCGGGCACCGTCGTCACCGCCGAGCATGCCGGCCCGGGGTGGCTGGAGATCGACGGTGACACGCTCACCGAGGTCGGCGCCGGCCGGCCACCGCGGGTCCCCGATGTGGACCTGGGTGACCGGGTCGTGGTGCCGGGCTTCGTGGACATCCACGTGCACGGGGGCGGTGGCGGCTCGTTCACCGACCTCGACCCGGACTCGGCCCGGCGCGCGGTGTGGTTCCACCGGGAGCACGGCACCACGACCACGCTGGCCAGCCTGGTCACCGCGGCGCCGGCCGAGCTGCTGGCCGGGGTGGCGATGCTGGCCGAGCTGGCCGCCGACGGGCTGATCGCCGGTATCCACCTGGAGGGTCCGTGGCTGAGCGAGCGCCGCTGCGGCGCGCACGAGCCGACCCAGCTGCGCGACCCCGATCCGGCCGAGCTGCGGCAGCTGCTCGCCGCCGGCGGCGGGGCGATCCGCATGATCACCCTGGCCCCGGAGCGGGCCGGGGCGCTGGACGCGATCCGGACGATCGCCGACACCGGCGCGGTCGCCGCCGTCGGGCACACCGACACCGACCTGGCCGGGGCGCTGGCCGCCATCGAGGCCGGTGCGACCGTGGCCACCCACCTGTTCAACGCGATGCGCCCGATCCACCACCGCGACCCGGGGCCGGTCGTGGCGCTGGTCAACGACCCGCGCGTGACCACCGAGCTGATCGTGGACGGCACCCACCTCGACCCGAACCTCTACCGGATGGTCAGCGCCGCGTCCCCGGACCACGTCGCGCTGGTCACCGACGCGATGGCCGCGGCCGGCTCGGCGGACGGCCGCTACCGGCTGGGTGGGCTGGCGGTCACCGTGGCCGGTGGGGTGGCCCGGCTGGAGCGCAACGGCTCCATCGCCGGCAGCACCGCGACGATGGACCGGGTGTTCGCCGCCGCGGTGGCCGCGCAGCCGTTGCCGCGACCCGAGGCGCTGGTCGTCGCGGCCCGCCACGCCGCCACCGTGCCGGCCCGGGCGATCGGGTTGAGCCGGGTCGGCACGCTCGCCGCCGGTCAGCGCGCCGACCTGGTCGTGCTCGACCCCGACCTGACCGTGCACCGGGTGCTCAGCGCCGGCCGCTGGCTCCCCGCCGCCGCGGACGGCCCGCTCACCCGGGCCTGAGCCCCCGGACGACGTGCCCGTGCGCGAGCGGGTGCTGGTCGCGGCGGCCGGCAGCGGCTGCTCGGCTTCCGGTTCGATCGTGCGCGGCTGATCGCGACGAGCGGCAGCTGATGGTCGTCCTCGCTGCCACCAGCTGCCGTTCGGTTCGATCAACGTCTGCACCTGGTGCAGGCAGAGGTCGTGCCGGCGGCCGTAGCGGAGCAGCTCCTGGTCCACCCGGGCGATCACGCCGCCCGGACGGATCACCCGACCCGGGCCGCGGCCGACGCCACCCCGAGCCAGCTGTGCGGGTTGCCGTCCCAGCACCAGCCCAGCTTCGGGGCCCGCTCGCTGATCCACATCGCCGGTACCCGGCGGTCCTGGCGGCGGGATCCGGAGAGCATGAAGCACTTGTTGTGCTCCAGCAGCTGCGGGGCATGGGTGACCAGCGCGATGCCCTCGTCGATGGTCAGCGGGCTGCGGCCGCGCCCGGTGATCACCGGCAGCGCGGTCTCCGGCCGCACCCCGCAGAACTCCTCGCCGCGCTCGACGTCCAGCAGCAGGTAGCCGGGCAGCTCGGGCACGCCGAGCCCGGGAAGCGGGTGGTAGGTCGCGAGGTCGCCCGGGGCGTGGTTGCGGTCGACGACGCCCGGCTTGCGGCCACCGGGCAGCCGCAGCAGCGGCACCGTGGCGTACGGGTCCACCAGCTGCCGGGTCACCACCAGCACGAACGGCACCCGTCCGGGCGCCGGGCCGGACTCGGCCTCCGGGACCAGCTTGCCCAGCGGAGCCAGCAGGTCCCGGAACCCGGGCTCGTCCAGCCCGGCCAGGGCCGGGTACCCCAGCTGCACAAGCCGGTCGAGCTGCGCGGCGAACGTGGGAGCTGCGGACATGCGGACCTCCAGCGGGATCGGCGGCGGAAACTCAACGCTCCAGGCCGCCCCGGGGTTCCGCGCGCCGGATCCGGGGGCCCGGGCAGAATCCCGTGGCGTGCCCGAGCGCGTGCTGTCCACCCGCGAGCTGAACCGGGCCGTGCTCGCCCGGCAACTGCTGCTGCAGCGCTCCACCCTGGAACCGGAACGGGCGGTGGCGCAGCTCGCCGGCCTGCAGACCCAGTACGCGCCGTCCGGCTATCTCGGGTTGTGGTCGCGGCTGGCCGGCTTCCGGCGCGACGAGCTGACCTCGGCGTTGCTGGCCGGGCGGATCGTGCAGGCCTGGATGATGCGGTCCACCATCCACATGCTCGCGGCCGGCGACCACGCGCCGTTCACCGCGGCGGTGCGCGAGGTACGCCGGCAGTGGTGGCGACGGGTGGTGAAGCCGCCGCCCGAGCTGGACATGCCGGCGGTGGCCGCGGCGGTCCGCGGCTACCTGGCCGACGGGCCGTTGAAGCAGGCCGAGATCCAGGCCCGGCTCGCCGCCGACGGCCTGCCCGCGCTGGCCTGGTCCGGCGTGCAGCTGTGGGTGGACCTGGTCCGGGTGCCGCCGGCGGGCACCTGGGGCACACCCCGCGCGCACGTCTACGGCCTGGCCGAGCACACCGTGCCCGCGGTGCGACCGGCTCCCTCCGACGCGGAGGGTCAGGAGGTGCTGGTGCGCCGGTACCTGGGGGCCTTCGGTCCGGCCGCGGCCCGCGACATCGCCTCGTT
>DATMDS010000259.1:0-20815 GCA_035557575.1 Pseudonocardia sp.
ACTCGGCACGGGACTCCCTCAGCGCGCTCCTGGTCGGGCGGCAGGTCGACATGATGCACCTCGTCTGCTACCTCCGCGACGGCGATCGGGTCTTCGAGACCCACTGGACGACCGGCCGCGACGTGGAGGAGATGGATGACAGCCTCGCGCTGATGGACCTCACCGTGGACGGACGCCAGGAGCCGTGGGCGGACTCGCCGCCCGGCTGGCCGCAGGAGTGGCAGGTCGACGGCTCCAACACCCGGACCGGCGAACGCCCCGCCGTCCGGTGGTCGCGCCTCGAAGCCGGACGCTCGGACGACCTCTCCGCTGGGAGGACGCGATGAACGCCGACGCGCTCAGGGACGCCTACCGCGCTGCTGCACGCTGCCGCCGCCGACACCAGGGATGAACCACCGGCCGGCGAGGTGGAACGCCGAGGAGATCCTGGCCCACGTCTGCGTCGTGAACGCCGCAACGATCGCCGCCGCGTCCTGCGTCGCCGTCGGAGCGAACACCACGCACGACAACCGCATGGCCCTCAACGCCTGGACCATCGCCCGCGTCAGCGCGCTCGCCGGCGGTGGCGCGGGCTCCGCGAGCGCATCCGCCTGCAGGGAGACGCCCTCCTGCGCACTCGGCGGGCCGGCGCCGAGTGCGGCCGAGCTCAGCACGCCGGTCAGCCCTCTGGGATCCCGAGGCCACCGGTCCCGGGCAGGCGGCGACGGGCCCGGCGTAGGCTGGTCGGTGTGGCCCCGCCGGGGGTAGTGGCCCCCACCGGGCCTACTTGTCGTGCGCCCACTCCGGCCCAAGGGGTACCTGAACACCGTGGCCAAGCTCGCTGGTCTGCTCCTCTCCACCCGCTCCGACCCCGATATCCGCGCCGTGCTCGACGCCGCCCGCGACACCCGCGACCCCGCGGTCCCGGCGCTGCGGATCGAGGGCCCGGCGGCCCTGCGCCCGTTCCTCGCCGCGGGCCTCGCCGACCCGGCCGGTGCGGACCGGACCGTGCTGGCGATCACCGCCACCGACCGGGAGGCCTCCGACCTGGGCGCGGCCGCCACCGACCTGCTCGGATCGGACGCCGTCGCCGTGCTCCCCAGCTGGGAGACGCTGCCGCACGAGCGGCTCTCGCCGCGCCCGGACACCGTCGGTCACCGACTGTCGATCTTCCGGAGGCTGGCGTCTCCGGAGACCGCGCCCCGGCTGGTGGTCGCCGCGGCCCGCAGCCTGATCCAGCCCATCGCCCCGGGACTGGGCCGGCTCGACCCGGTGCGGCTGCGGGTCGGCGACGAGAGCGACTTCGACGAGCTGCTGGTGCGGCTGGTCGAGCTGGCCTACACGCGGGTCGAGATGGTCACCGCCCGCGGTGAGTTCGCGGTGCGCGGCGGCATCGTCGACATCTTCCCGCCGACCGCAGAACACCCGGTGCGGGTCGAGTTCTGGGGCGACGAGGTGAGCGAGCTGCGCTCGTTCGCCGTGGCCGACCAGCGCTCGGTCGGGGCGGTCGACGAGCTGCTCGCGCCGGGCTGCCGGGAGCTGCTGCTCACCGAACCGGTCCGGCAGCGGGCCGCCGCGCTGGCCCGGATGCACGAGAACAACCCGGCGCTGCGCGAGCTGCTGGAGCACCTGGCCGAGGGCATCCCGACCGAGGGCATGGAGTCGCTGATCCCGGCGCTCGCCACCTCCGACGATGGACCGGCAGAGCTGGAGCTGCTCACCGACCTGCTCCCGGCCGGGGCCTTCGTGCTGCTGGCCGACCCGGAGCGGATCCGGACCCGCAGCGCCGACCTGGTGCGCACCGGGCAGGAGTTCCTGGCCGCGTCCTGG
Organism: Pseudonocardia sp.; assembly: GCA_035557575.1. Lineage (GTDB taxonomy): Bacteria > Actinomycetota > Actinomycetes > Mycobacteriales > Pseudonocardiaceae > Pseudonocardia. The sequence continues at coordinate 1,810 of DATMDS010000259.1, forward strand.
TTCGCCGCCGGCATGGGCGGTGCCTCGCCGATCGACGTCGGCGCGTCGGCCTACCGCGACCTCGGCGAGGTGCTGGAGCACGCCGCCGCCACCGGCCGCCCGGTGCTCACGCTCTCCCCACTGATCAGCGGCCAGGACGACGCCCTGGCCCCGGCCGTGCACGAGGTGGAGTCCTACCGCGGCGACACCGACCGGGCCCTGGTCGACCTGCGCGCGCACGTGGCCACCGGCGGCACCGCGGTGCTCGTGGTCGGCGGGCACGGCACCGCGCAGCGCTCGCTGGAGCAGCTGCGGGAGGCCGACGTGCCGGCGCAGCTGGTCGACGGGCTGACCGAGCCGCCGCCCGCCGGGCTGGTCACGGTGACCTGCGGGCAGCTGACCGACGGGTTCACCGCAGGGCGCCTGGTCGTGCTCAGCGAGGCCGACCTGACCGGCAACCGCGCCGCCGGCGAGGTGCGCAAGCTCGCCTCCCGCCGGCGCAACGCCGTCGACCTGGTCACCCTCAAGCCCGGCGACTACGTGGTGCACGCCCAGCACGGCATCGGCCGCTTCGTCCACATGCGCGAGCGCACCGTGGGCGGGGCCACCCGGGAGTACCTGGTGCTGGAGTACGCCAGCTCGAAGCGGGGCCAGCCGCCCGACCGCCTGTTCGTCCCCACGGACGCGCTGGACGAGGTCAGCCGCTACGTCGGCGGCGAGGTGCCGACGCTGAACAAGCTCGGCGGCGCCGACTGGGCCCGGACCAAGGGCCGCGCGCGCAAGGCCGTCCGGCAGATCGCCGCCCAGCTGGTGCAGCTCTACGCGGCGCGCCAGTCCGCGCCCGGCCACGCGTTCGGCCGGGACACCCCGTGGCAGGCCGAGCTGGAGGACGCGTTCCCGTTCACCGAGACCCCCGACCAGCTGGCCGCGATCAACGAGGTCAAGTCGGACATGGAACGGCCGGTGCCGATGGACCGGGTGATCTCCGGCGACGTCGGCTTCGGCAAGACCGAGATCGCGGTGCGCGCCGCGTTCAAGGCCGTGCAGGACGGCAAGCAGGTGGCGGTGCTGGTGCCGACCACGCTGCTCGCGACCCAGCACCTGGGCACGTTCTCCGAGCGCATGCGGGCCTTCCCGGTGAACGTGAAGGGGCTGTCCCGGTTCACCGACGCGGCCGAGGCCCGGCAGACCATCGCGGGCCTGGCCGATGGCACCGTGGACGTGGTCATCGGCACCCACCGGCTGCTGCAGTCCGGGGTGCGGTGGCGCGACCTCGGGCTGGTCATCGTCGACGAGGAGCAGCGCTTCGGCGTCGAGCACAAGGAGCACATCACCGCGCTGCGCACGCACGTCGACGTGCTCACCCTGTCCGCGACACCGATCCCGCGGACGCTGGAGATGAGCCTGGCCGGCATCCGGGAACTGTCCACGATCACCACCCCGCCGGAGGACCGGCACCCCACGCTGACCTATGTGGGCGCCTACGACGACAAGCAGGTGGCCGCGGCGATCCGGCGCGAGCTGCTGCGTGACGGCCAGGTCTTCTACGTCCACAACCGAGTGTCCACCATCGACCGTGCGGCGACGAGGATCCGCGGCCTCGTGCCGGAGGCCCGGGTCGCGGTGGCGCACGGGCAGATGAACGAGGACCTGCTGGAGCGCACCGTCGCCGGCTTCTGGCACAACGAGTACGACGTGCTGGTCTGCACCACGATCGTGGAGAACGGCCTGGACATCTCCAACGCCAACACGCTGATCGTCGAACGCAGCGACGCCCTCGGCCTGTCCCAGCTGCACCAGCTGCGCGGCCGGGTCGGGCGCGGGCGCGAGCGCGGCTACGCCTACTTCCTGTTCCCGCCCGAGCACCCGCTCACCGAGACCGCGCACGACCGGCTGGCCACGATCGCCCAGCACTCCGAGCTCGGCGCGGGCGCCGCGGTGGCCATGAAGGACCTGGAGATCCGCGGCGCCGGCAACATTCTGGGTGCCGAGCAGAGCGGGCACATCGCCGGCGTCGGGTTCGACCTCTACATCCGACTGGTCGGCGAGGCGGTCGCCGCCTTCCGCCAGCAGGCCGGTGCCGGGGCCGGTGCGGAGGACGAGGCGCTGGCCGAGGTGCGGGTGGACCTGCCGGTCGACGCGCACATCCCGCACGACTACGCGACCGGGGAGCGGCTGCGGCTGGAGGTCTACCGCAAGATCGCCGAGGCGGCGGACCAGGCGGCGCTGGACGCGATCGTCGAGGAGCTGGCCGACCGGTACGGCGAGCCGCCCACCCCGGTGCGCAACCTGCTCGCGGTGGCCGCGTTCCGGCAGGCCTGCCGGGAGCTCGGGGTGACCGAGGTGACGGTGTCCGGCAACAGCATCCGGTTCGGCCCGCTGGACCTGCCGGACTCGGCGCAGCTGCGGTTGCGCCGGCTGCACCCGAAGGCCACCTACAAGCCGGCCTCCCGGCTCGCGGTGGTGCCGCGCCCGATCGAGGGTGGGCGGATCGGCGGGGCGCCGCTGCGCGACACCGCGCTGCTGGACTGGTGCGCGACGCTGCTGCGCGACCTGCTGGCGCCGCGCAGGGTCTCGGCGAGTGCGTGAGGAGTCCCTGGCCAGAGGTGGTCGGGGAGGCCGTGAGAAGGTGTTCGCCGTGCGTATGCGGGTGGGGCGGGTCATGGTGGGCGTGCTCGCCGCCGGGATCCTGATCGGGGGTTGTGGCGGGCCGGACCAGGCGGGCGCCGCGGTGATCATCGACGGCGACGTGGTGCCGCTGGAGACCGTGCAGTCCCAGCTCGAGACGGCGCTGAGCAGTCCCGAGCGGGTGGCCGCGCTCAACGCCCAGGGCGGCGGGCCGGCGGACGTCGCGCGCAGCATCGTCGGCCGCGAGGTGATCCACGACCTGCTGCAACGCCGGGCCGGCGCCGAGGGCATCACCGTGTCCGACGCGCAGGTCGACACCCGGATCGACGAGAGCGGCGGGGCCGACGCCGCGCTGGCGTCCACCATCTACGACCTGCCGGCGCTGCGCAGCCGGGTCCGCGACGACCTGATCGCGACCGCGCTGGCCGAGCGGTCGGTCGGCGGGCTCACCGTGACCGCCGACCTGGTCGCGGCCACGTCCCGGGCCGAGGCCGAGCGCACCGCGCAGATCTTGCAGGCCGGCGGCCCGGCCGCGGAGGCGCTGTTCGGCAACCCGCAGACCTCGGCCCGCGGCAGCGTGTACGACGCGGTCAGCTCGCCGGAGGCCGCGGGCACCGTGCTGTTCGGTACTCCGGTCGGCGGGGCGGTCGCCTTCCAGCCCGACCAGCGGCAGAGCACCTGGATCGTCTTCAAGGTCACCGACCGGCGCACCGACGCCCCCTTCGACCAGGCCGCGATCAACGCGATCAGCAGCAGCCAGAAGGTGACGATCGGGGAGCGGCTGCTGCAGCCCGACGCGCAGCGGCTCGGGGTCCGGGTGAACCCGCGGTACGGGGCGTGGGACCCGATCACCATGCGGGTGGTGGCCGACGACCAGCCGCCCGGCATCATCCTGCCGCCGGCCGGCCCGTCCGAGCGCTGACGGGGATGCCGCGCACGGTGGTCGTGGTGCCGACCCGCTGGTCCGGAGTGGTGCCGGCGGAGGCGGTCCCAGCGCTGCGCGCCGCCGGCTCCGTCTACGCCGACGAGACCGTGCCGGAACGGGTGCGGGCCGCGCTCGGCACCGGCGCCGATCCGGACGCGGACGTGCTGGTCACCGCCGACCCCGGCCGGGCCACCGACGCCGACGAGGTGATCACCACGGCGGACCCGCCGGGGGCGGCGCTGCTGGCCGCCGCGGCCGTGATGGACCGGCTGCGCTCGCCGGGCGGCTGCCCCTGGGACGCCGAGCAGACCCACGCCTCGCTGCTGCCCTACCTGGTCGAGGAGTGTTACGAGCTCTACCAGGCGATCGAGGACGGAGACCGGCAGGCCGTCCGCGAGGAGCTCGGCGACGTGCTGCTGCAGGTGCTGTTCCACGCCAGGGTGGCCGCCGAGGAGGACCCCGGCTTCGACATCGACGACGTGGCCGCCGACCTGGTGGCCAAGCTGGTCGGGCGGCACCCGCACGTGTTCGCGCCGTCCGGGGCCGACACCGCGGATCGGATCAACACGGCGGAGCGCCAGCAGCACCGGTGGGACGAGCTGAAGCGCGCCGAGAAGCAGCGCGAGTCCAGTGTGGACGGCGTCCCGTTCGGGCAGCCGGCGGTGGCGCTGGCCGCCAAGCTGGTCAACCGCACGGCGCGGGCCGGGTTCCCGGCCGAGCTGCTGCCGGCCGGCAGCGGGATCGGCGAGCAGCTGTTCGCGGTGGCGGCCGCGGCCAGGCTGGCCGGGATCGACCCGGAGGCCGAGCTGCGGACCGCCGCCCGCGCGTTCGCCGACGCGGTGCGGACCGCCGAGCAGGCCGCCCTGGCCGCAGGCGAGGACCCGCACCGGCTGGATGCCGCCGACTGGGCCCGCTTCTGGCCACGCACCCCGGTCCACCTGCGCTGATCCCTCCGCCGGTCGGGAGACTCGGAAGCACGCTCGCCCTTGGTGCGGAGGGCGACCGGGGGCTCGCTGAGGGCGGCTCAGCACGCCGTCGCTAGCGTGAGGCGGTGGGTCCTGATCAAGTCCGAGTGTCGCGACGGCGGCTGCTGGCGTTGCTGGTCCTGCCGTTCACGGTGCTGCTGCTCGCCGGTATCGCGGTGAACGCGCTGGTCGGGTCCCGGGAGCGCGGCGCGGAGCGCGGCGACGGGTTGGTCGCGGCCGACGTGCCGCGCAACACCCCGGTGCCGCAGCCGGACCCGCTGTCCGCCGACGTCGATCTCGACGCGTGGGCCGGCCGGGTGGCCGACCGCAGCGGGGTCCCGGCGCGTGCGCTGCTCGCCTACGGCAGCGCGGAGCTGGCCCAGCGGGACGCCACCCCGGACTGCCGGCTGTCCTGGACGACCCTGGCCGGGATCGGCCGGGTCGAGTCCGATCACGGGCGGCTCGGCCGGGCCGACCTGGACGCCGACGGGGTGGCCCGCCCGCGGATCATCGGCGTCCCGCTGGACGGGTCGGCCGGGGTCCGCGAGGTGCCCGACACCGACGGCGGCCGGCTCGACGGCGACCCGAGCTACGACCGTGCCGTCGGGCCCATGCAGTTCCTGCCCACGACCTGGGCCCGCTACGGCGTCGACGGCAACGGCGACGGCGTGCGCGACCCGCACCAGCTCGACGACGCCGCCCGCGCCGCGGCCCGCTACCTGTGTGCCGGTGACCGGGACACCGCCACCGGCGCGGGCTGGTGGGACGGCGTGCTCGCCTACAACCGCTCCACGGAGTACGCGCGGCTGGTCTGGGCCGCGGCCGACCGCTACGCCGGTGCCGCCGCGCCCTGACCCGGCACCGGTGTTCGGGGAAGGCGGCGCGGTCAGGCCTCGAGCAGGGACTGCCCCCAGTAGGCGCCCTCGGCGAGACCGGGCGGGCAGGCGAACACGGCCGATCCGGTGTGCTCGAGGTACTCCATCATCTCGTCCCGGTTGGCCAGCGCCCGCTGCATCGGCACGAACTGGCGATGCGGGTCGCGCATGAACGCGATGAAGAACAGCCCGGCGTTGAGGTGCCCGGCGCCGTCACTGCCGTCGACGAAGTTGTAGCCGCGGCGCAGGATCTTCACCCCGCCCAGGGACTCGGCGGACGCCAGCCGGATGTGCGCCCGCATGTCGATCACGGGCTGGCCGTCGGGGCGGGTGGCAGCGTAGTCGGCCAGGTCGAACTCCTTGGCCCGGCCCAGCGGCGCACCCTCGCCCTTGGTCCGGCCGACCAACCGCTCCTGCTCCGACAGCGAGGTGCGGTCCCAGATCTCGATGTGCATCCGGATCCGCCGGGCCACCAGGTAGCTGCCACCGTCGAGCCAGGACGGCCCGTCGCCCGGCCGGATCCACACCTGCTCGTCGAGTTCGGCCGGCTCCTCGGCCTTGATGTTGTGCGTGCCGTCCTTGAAGCCGAACAGGTTGCGCGGGGTGGCCTGTGCGGTCGACGTCGACGACGTGCGCCCGAAACCCAGCTGCGACCAGCGCACGGCGGTGGTGCCGAACCCCATCCGCACCAGGTTGCGCACCGCGTGCACCGCGACCTGCGGGTCGTTGGCACAGGCCTGGATGCACAGGTCACCGCCGGACAGCGCCGGATCGATCTGGTCGCCGGTGAACCGGGGCAGCTCGGCCAGCCCGGGTGGCTTCAGCGCGCCCAGCCCGAGCTTGTCGAACAGCGAGGCGCCCACGCCGAAGGTCAGCGTGAGCGACGCGGCCGGCAACCCCAGCGCCTCACCGGTGTCGGTGGGCGGGGCGTCCGGATTGAGGTTGACCGCGCCGCCGGGGGTGGTCTCCGCGCCGGCGACCATCCGCTCGGCGGCCGCGGTCCACTTCCGGAGCAGGGCGCGCACCTGGGCGGGATCGCTGGTGGTCAGGTCGAGCGCGACGAAGTGCAGCCGGTCCTGGGCCGGGGTGATGATCCCGGCCTGCTGCGGCCCGCGGAACGGCACCACCCCGTCCGGCGCCGGCTCCTGGGCCGAGGTGGCCACCGAGTAGCCGGCGGCGGCGCCGGCCCCGGCCAGCGCCAGCCCGGCTCCGGTCCAGCCGAGCAGCCGGCGCCGGGAGAACCCGGCGCCGGCCCCCGGCGCGGCCGGGGGCGCGTCGAGGTCGCCGCGACCACCCGGGGGGTCGTCGCGAAGACGCGGTGGCGACTCGTGCGCCTGCTCGGTCACGGTGCTCCCATCAGGACGTGACGACGCCCGCGACCTGGCTGACCGGCTCGCCCAGCGCGTCGACGGCCTCGCTCATCTTGCGGGTGTCCTCCGGGGTGAGCTCGGTGTAGAGCTTGTAGCCGTCCCCGGCCCGGTACTGCTCCAGCAGGTCGTCGACGGCCTTGAAGCGCTCGTCCAGCTGCGGGCCCAGCGCCGGGTCCTTGGCGTCGATCACCGGGCGCAGCGCGGCCACCGCGCCCTGTGAGCCCTCCACGTTCGCCTTGAAGTCCCACAGGTCGGTGTGCGAGTAGCGGTCCTCCTCGCCGGTGATCTTGCCGGTGGAGACCTCGTCGAGCAGCTCCTTGGCCCCGTTGGCCAGCTGGACCGGGGTGAGTTCGACGGTCTGCACCCGGGTGGCCAGTTCGTTGATGTCGGTCATCAGCTGGTCGGCGATGGCCGGCGAGTCGGGCTGCAGGCCGTCGACCCACAGGTCCTTCTCCAGCCGGTGGTAGCCGGTGAACTGCACGCCGGGGTCGCGCTCGTCGTCCTCTCGGCCGTCGATCTTCGGGTCGATGTCGCCGAAGGACTCGGCCACCGGCTCGATCCGCTCCCAGTAGGTGCGGGCGATCGGGAACAGGGCCTTGGCCTGGTCCACCTGACCGGTCTTGACCAGGTCGACGAACTCCTGCGTCCTGGGCACCAGCGCCTCGATCTGCGAGGCGACGTAGCGCTTGTAGCCCGCGGTGGCCTCGGCCAGCTGCGTGTTCTGGTCGACCGAACGCTGGGCCTGGCCGGTGACGGTGAACGGCGCGCGGATGCCGTCGCCGACCATGCCGGGCTTGCACGCGGTGGTGTAGGAGCCGCCGTCGGGCACCTCGACGATCAGTTGCCGGGTCAGGCCCGGGCCGATGTTCTCGACCTCGCCCATGATCCGGTCGCCGGTGCCGTAGAGGTAGAACTCGGTGACCTTGCTGCCGGCGTTGTTGATCGAGAAGGTGATCGTGCCTGCGGCCGCCTCGCTCGCCCCGACCTCGCACGCGTCGTCGGCGGCACGGACGCTGATCGGACCGGCGTCGGCCGGGCCCCCGCCGGCGCCGCCCGATGCGGGCGGAGGGGGGGCGGTGCTGGTGCAGCCGGCGAGCGCCGCCGCGGAGGCGAGGACGGCCGTGGCTATCCCGGCTCGGGACCTGCGGGACATGGTTCTCCTAGGAGTGCGATGCGGGAGCGGGGGATGTGGTGGTCTGGGTCGTGCGCTGCGGCAGCAGGAAGAGGGTGAGCACGACCGCGACGTAGGCGACCCAGACGATCGCTTCCAGCACGGTCGTCTGCGGGGAGAAGTTGAAGATGCCCTTCAGCAGGGTGCCGTACCAGGAATCGGGGGGGATCACCGCGCTGACGTCGAAGGCGAGCGTGTTCAGCCCGGGCAGGATGGCGGCCTCCTGCAGGTCGTGCACGCCGTAGGCCAGGATGCCGGCGGCCACGAAGATCAGCAGCACCCCGGTGATGCTGAAGAACCTGCTCAGGTTCAGCGTGAGCGCGCCGCGGTAGATGCCGAAGGCGATCAGGACGGCGGTGCCGATGCCGAGCAGGAAGCCGATCAGCGGTTGGGTGGTCTGCCCGGCGGCCTGGGCGGCGGTGTAGAAGAACAGCGCGGTCTCCAGTCCCTCCCGGCCGACGGCCAGCGCGGCCATCACGACCACGGCGGTGGAGCCCATCTTGATCGCGGTCTCCAGCCGGCCGCGCAGGTCCTTGGCGATCGTGCGGGCGGTCCGCTTCATCCAGAAGATCATCCAGGTGACGAAGCCGACCGCGATGATCGACAGGCCGCCGCCGAGCGCCTCCTGGGCCTCGAAGGTGAGCGCCTGCTGGGTGAGGGCCAGCGCCACGGTGACGCCGACGCTGACGGCGACCGCGACCCCGACCCCGAGCCACACCTTCGGCAGCACCGAGCGACGGTCGGTCTGCACCAGGAACGCGATCAGGATGCTGACTACGAGGGAGGCTTCCAGGCCCTCTCGCAGCCCGATCAGGTAGTTGCCGAGCACCCCGCTTCGCGCCTCCCCACGTGGACCGTCGCTCTTAGGTGAGCCTCAATACTGGCAGGGTGAGGCTAGCTTGCCGGCCGCGTGATGCGAAAGCGTTGTGATCTCAATCGGAGGGCGTGCCCGGCATCCGGACGGGCGCCCGGTGGCCAGCGCTCCCGTTCACTCGCCCGGCTGGTCCGCCTGGTCGAGCGCCATCCGGGCCCGGACCTCGCCCAGCGCCTCCTGGTACTCCGGGCGCGGGTCCATCGCCGCGGCCATCCTGAGCTGGGTGTGCGCCTCGGCCAGCCGCCCCTGGCGCTGCAACGCCTTGCCGAGCGCGAACCGCGCGTAGTGATCGGCCGGGTCGAGGTCGAGCACCCGGCTGAAAGCGCGTTCGGCCCGCCCCAGCTGAGCCGAGTTGAGGTAGGCGCGACCGGCCAGCAGCTGCACCGAGATGTCGTCGGGCCGGCTCTCCAGGACGGGGCTCAGCGCCTGCAACGCATCCAGCGGCCGGCTGCGCGCGATCAACATCTCGGCGCGCCGGAAGGACTCGAACAATCCGTCGGGGGCGGGCTGGCTGGTCATGGTCAGCCCTACGTTAGGTGGCCGCGCAGGGAACCGCGAGGCTTGACAACCGCTCGAAACGGCGAACGGCAGGTGACCGCCCGACCCCGCCTCGCGATTCGATACTGGTGTGCCGCCGCCGGGCCGTTAGGCTCCGATCCACTGACATTCTCGGACCTGCTCGTGGTGATCGGGCCGGTGCGGGTCGTGATCCCTAGTGGCGGACGGGAGTACCGGTGGCGGTCATCGAGCAGGTGGGAGCCCGCGAGATCCTCGACTCGCGAGGAAATCCGACGGTCGAGGTCGAGGTGGCGCTGGACGACGGCACGTTGGCCCGGGCCGCCGTCCCCTCCGGTGCGTCCACCGGCGAGCACGAGGCCGTCGAGCTGCGCGACGGCGACCCGCTGCGCTTCGGCGGCAAGGGCGTGGAGAAGGCGGTCTCGGCGGTGCTCGACGAGATCGGCCCGGAGCTGACCGGCATGGAAGCGGTTGACCAGCGGCTGGTCGACCAGCGCCTGGTCGACCTGGACGGCACCCCCGGCAAGTCCCGGCTCGGGGCCAACGCGCTGCTCGGCGTCTCGCTTGCGGTGGCCAAGGCGGCCGCCGAGTCGTCCGGGTTGGAGCTCTACCGCTACGTCGGCGGCCCGAACGCGCACGTGCTGCCGGTGCCCATGATGAACATCATCAACGGCGGGGCGCACGCCGACAGCTCCGTCGACGTGCAGGAGTTCATGGTCGCTCCGGTCGGGGCGGACTCCTTCCGGGAGGCGCTGCGCTGGGGCGCCGAGGTCTACCAGGCGCTGAAGTCGGTGCTCAAGAGCAAGGGACTGGCCACCGGGCTGGGCGACGAGGGCGGCTTCGCGCCGGACCTGCCCGGGACCCGCGCCGCGCTGGACCTGATCGGCGAGGCGGTGGAGAAGTCCGGCTACCAGCTGGGCCGGGACATCGCGCTGGCGCTCGACGTGGCCGCCACCGAGTTCCACAACGACGGCGTCTACTCCTACGAGGGCAAGAAGCTCTCGGCCGAGGAGCTGTCGAACACCTACGCCGAGCTGGTCGGGGCCTACCCGCTGGTGTCCATCGAGGACCCGCTGTCGGAGGACGACTGGGAAGGCTGGGTGGCCCTCACCTCGGCGATCGGCGGCCGGGTCCAGCTGGTCGGCGACGACCTGTTCGTCACCAACCCGGAACGGCTGGAGGAGGGCATCGCCCGGGGCGCGGCCAACGCGCTGCTGGTGAAGGTCAACCAGATCGGGACCCTGTCGGAGACCCTGGACGCGGTGACGCTGGCCCAGTCGTCGGGCTACCGCTGCATGATGAGCCACCGCTCCGGCGAGACCGAGGACACCACGATCGCCGACCTGGCCGTGGCCACCAGCTGCGGGCAGATCAAGACCGGGGCGCCGGCGCGGTCCGAGCGGGTGGCCAAGTACAACCAGCTGCTGCGCATCGAGGAGTCCCTCGGGGACGCGGCCCGCTATGCGGGCGACCTCGCCTTCCCACGGGCCGCGGCGGCCGGTTCCGACCGCTGATGCCCCGTCATCGACGACCCGGTCCGGTGTGGACGGTCACGCCGGACCGGTCGGCGCGACCGGTGCCGTGACCGGGGATCGCGCGCGCCGGCGCGCGGAGCGCAGCCGCCGCTCACCGCGCACCGGCGCAGGCGCTGCCGGGGCCCGGCGGCGGCCGCCGCAGCTGAGCCGCAGCCGGGGCCGCGGGGTGGTCGCGGCCACCACCGGTTTGCTCGGGCTCTCCTCGACCAAACGGGTCGCGGTGCTGGCCGTGGTGGTGTGCGCGCTCGCGCTGACCGTCGCGGTGCCGCTACGCAACTACGTCGCGCAGCGCCAGGAGCTGGCCGCGGTCACCGAGCAGCAACGCCAGCTCGCGGCCGAGGTCGACGAGCTGACCCGGCAGCGGGCGCGGCTGGCCGACCCGGCCGAGGTCGCGGCGCAGGCCCGGTCCCGGCTGGGCTACGTGCAGCCCGGGGACATCCCGTACGTGGTGCAGTTCCCGGTCGACCCCACGACGCAGGGCGCCGACGCCCGTGGTGGGGCACCCTGGTTCCGGGTGCTGTGGCGGGAGGTCGTCGAGGGCCCGGCCTGACGTTCTAGGGTTCGCGCATGACCTCCTCCGGCGCCGATGAGGGCATCAGCGACGAGGACGCAGCGGCCGTCGCCGCGCAGCTCGGCCGGGCGCCGCGCGGGGTGCGCACGGTGGCGCACCGGTGCCCGTGCGGGTTGCCGACGGTGGTGCAGACCGCGCCCCGGCTGCCCGACGGCACCCCCTTCCCCACGCTGTACTACCTGACCTGCTCCCGGCTGTGCTCGCGGATCGGCGGGCTGGAGGCCTCCGGGCGGATGCGCGAGATGTCCGCGCGGCTGGCCGACGACGCGAAGCTGGCCACGGCCTACCGGCAGGCCCACGAGAGCTACCTGGCCGAGCGGGACGCCCTCGAACCGCTGGGCACCCGGGTGAGCGCGGGCGGGATGCCGGAGCGGGTGAAGTGCCTGCACGTGCACGCCGCGCACGCGCTGGCCGCCGGGCCGGGCGTGAACCCGTTCGGCGACGAGGCGCTCGCCGAGGTGGGCGAGTGGTGGCGACCCGGCCCGTGCGCTCCGCGCCCGTGAGTGGCTGGCCGTGCTAGAACACGGCCAGCCACTCACGACCGCCGGGCGGCCGCGTACGGTGATCCGCATGTCGCGCGTGGGGGCCATCGACTGCGGGACCAACTCGATCCGGCTGCTGGTGGCCGACGTGACCACCGGCTCCGACGGGAACCACGCGCTGCGCGACGTGCACCGCGAGCAGCGGGTCGTGCGGCTCGGCCAGGGCGTGGACGCCACCGGCGTGCTCGCCCCGGAGGCGCTGGAACGCACCCGGGCGGCGATCGTGGACTACGCGACCGTGGTGCGGCGCAAGGGGACCGAGCGGCTGCGCATGGTCGCCACCAGCGCCACCCGCGACGCCCGCAACCGCGAGGACTTCTTCGGAATGGTCCGCGACACCCTCGGCGTGGACGCCGAGGTGATCAGCGGCGACGAGGAGGCGAGCCTCTCGTTCATCGGGGCGGTCGGCGATCTCGACCCGGACGACGGCCCGTTCGCGGTGGTCGACGTGGGTGGCGGCTCCACCGAGCTGGTGGTGGGCGAGATCGCCGACGGCCGGCCGGTGGTACGGGCGGCCCGCTCGGTCGACATCGGCAGCGTCCGGCTCACCGAGCGCTGCCTGCCCGGCGACCCGCCGACGGCCGACGATGTGGCCCGGGCCCGCGAGGTCGCGGCCGGTGTGCTGGACGAGGCGTTCGCCGCGGTGCCGGTGCAGGGTGTGCGGACCTGGGTGGGGGTGGCCGGCACGATCACCACGCTGTCCGCGGTGGCGCAGCGGCTGCCCGCCTACGACCCGGACGCGGTGCACCTGTCCCGGCTGTCCCGAGCCGACCTGCGCCGGGTGGCCGACGAGCTGGTCGGGATGACGCGGGCCCAGCGCGCCGGGTTCGGCGGGATCCACCCGGGCCGGATCGACGTGATCGGCGGCGGGGCACTGATCGTCGACGCGCTGGCCGCGGAGCTGGCCGAGCGCGCCGGCATCACGGAGCTGGTGGTCAGCGAGCACGACATCCTGGACGGGATCGCCCGCTCCCTCGCCTGACCCCCCGCCCGCCCCGCCCGGGCTCGGCTCCCCCCGCCCCACCAGCCCGAACGAACGGCACTTTCGCACGAACCTATCGTGCGAAAGTGCCGCTCGTTCGGACTCGGGCGGCGTGCTCGGCTCGGCGGCGGGCGTGGGCGGCGGGCGTGGGCGGCCGTGCGCGAGCTTCAGTAGCGTGGGCGTCCGTGAGCGCGGCAGCGGTGCGGTTCCAAAGCGTCGGCGACCTCGACGCTGCGCTCGTCGACTGCCGGGCCTGCCCGCGACTGGTGGCCTGGCGGGAGCTGGTGGCCCGGGAGAAGCGCGCCGCCTTCCGAGACGAGGACTACTGGGGGCGCCCGGTGCCCGGCATCGGTCCGCCGGACGCCGCGCTGCTGATCGTCGGCCTGGCGCCGGCGGCGCACGGGGGGAACCGGACCGGCCGGATGTTCACCGGCGACCGCTCCGGCGATGTGCTGTTCGCCGCGCTGCACGCCGTCGGTCTGGCCAACCAGCCCACCGCCGTGCACCGCGGCGACGGCCTGACCCTGCACGGCACCCGGATCACCGCGCCGGTGCACTGCGCGCCACCGGACAACAAGCCCACTCCGGCCGAGCGCGACACCTGCGGGGCATGGCTGCGCGCCGAGCTGGCCCTGCTCACCGCGGTGCGGGCGGTCGTGGTGCTCGGGGCATTCGGCTGGCAGTCGCTGCTGCCGGTGCTGGCCGCGGCCGGGTGGGTGGTGCCCCGGCCGCGACCCCGCTTCGGCCACGGCGCGCACGTGGAACTGGGCGGGCAGCGCGGAACGCTGCACCTGTTCGGCAGCTACCACGTCAGCCAGCAGAACACGTTCACCGGCCGGCTCACCCCGGCCATGCTGGAGGGAGTGCTGCGCGCCGCCGCCGACGCCGCCGGCCTCCCGGTCGGCTCCGCGTCCACCCCGCTCGGCCACTCCGGGCCGCCGTCGACGCCGGCCGTAGGCTGAGCCGACGCCCCCGTAGCCCAACGGCAGAGGCAGGCCCCTTAAAAGGGTCACAGTGTGGGTTCGAGTCCCACCGGGGGCACTGGTGCGCGATCCGGAGCTTCGTCCCTCCACCTGCGGAAACGACCGCGAGTCCTGATCTGCATGATCCGCCGGTGTCCGCCGAGGGTGCCGGTCTCTTCGAGCCTGCCGAATGGGCGGTGCAGCCCGGCTCGACGATCCCCCGGCGTTCACGCGCGCAGGCCACGTCACGGGCGACGTCCAACAATCAGGCTCGCCGGCCCCTTCCGGGCGGCGCGACCGCTGCCGGGTGTGGAGGGGGTGGGCAGCAGGGCCGTCGGGAGGAACACGCGATCTCAGCGCGCGCGGACGGCGACGGTCACTGCGATGCCGGCCAGCAGGCAGAGCACCGGATCGACCCCGCGCCAGCGCAGCATGGCGACCGCGCCCAGCCCGGGCAGCACCGTGGCGTCGAACCCGTGCCAGCCCTGGCCGAGCAGCTCTACCACCAGCAGCCCGGCCAGCAACGCCGGGCCGAACGCGACCAGCAGCGTGCGCACCCGCGGCGGGAACTCGCGGCCGCCGAACAGTGCCGGGGGCAGGCCCTTGTAGAAGATGTTGATCACGGTGAGCGCCGCAAGTCCGATCAGCATCTCGGTCGTCGACGGACTCATGACACCGGGCCGTCCGGCCGGCGAACCAGCTCGATGCCGGCGGCCGCCGACGCCAGCAGCAGTGCCGCCCCGGCCGGGACGACCAGCGTCGATACCGCCGCAACCAGCGCCGACGCGGTCGCCACCGCGAACAGCCCGCGCTGCTCACGCAGCGCGTCGATCAGCAGAATCAGGAAGAAGGCCGGGAACACCACGTCCAGTCCGGTCGACTCGATCGTCTCGGCGGACGGCACCAGGAACGCGCCGACGGCGGTCCCGGCGACCCAGGCGGGCAGCTGCGCGAGCGTCGCGCCGAACAACCGCTCCCGGTCGATGCTGCCGTCCGGACGCTGGGCGAGCACCCAGGAGCCGTCCACCACGGCCTGGCCCTCGGCCGCCCGGCGCAGCCGACCGCCACGCAGGCTGGGCGCGACGGCCGCCGACATCGGGATGAAGCGGGCGTTGGCCAGCGCCGCCGCGGCCACGCCGGTGATCAGCCCGCCGGCCCCGGACATGGCGGTGACCAGCGCGAACTGCGCCGACCCGGACAGCACCAGCGCGGAGGACAACACCGCCATCGCCGGTGGCCAGCCGGTGGTCACCGCGAACGCGCCGAAGCTGATCGCCAGCGCGAACGTCGCGACGCCGAGCGGGATCCCGGTGCGGAAGCCGGCCCGCCAGCCACCCGAAGGCTGGGCACACTCGGTCATGCCGAGCACGCTACATGCCTCAAAGTCGTTTAGCCCATGTATATTGTCGTCGTGGCATGGCAGCTGATCGGCGGGCACGTCGCGCTGGACCTGGTCAACACGGTGGCGTGGCGGCTGGACCCGGAGCGGACGGTCGACCGGCTCACCGATCCGGCACGGCTGGCCGACTGGGTGGCCGCGGCGCTCGCCGGACAGGTCGTCGGCCCCGACCCGGCCCTGCCGGGCGTGCTGGACCGGGTGCGCGCGTTCCGCGAGAACCTGGCCGGCGTCCTGCAGGCCCATCTCGCTGGGCGGCCGCTGCCGGCAGCCGGGATGCGCGCACTCGACCAGGCCTGGCTGGAGGCCGTCCGCGCGGCACCCGAGCCGACGGCGCTGCCGATCCGGCGGCGCGTCCCGGTGCGGGCCGCTCCCGACCTGCCGCACCGGCTCGCCCTGGAGTCGATGGACCTGCTGCAGGATCCCCGGCTCGAGCGGCTCCGGCAGTGCGCCGGCGCCGGCTGCGGGTGGCTGTTCCTCGACGGCACCCGCAACCACAGCCGGATCTGGTGCGACGCGCAGGACTGCGGTAATCGCGCCCGGGTCCGCCGCTACGTGGCCCGCCGGCGGTCGCGCAGCTGACCACGGCGCTGCCCGCGGCGGAGCAGGTGGATCACCCGACCGATCGGGCCCACGTCCTCGGCGACCGCCGCGGCCTCGGCCAGGGAGTACCCGTCCTCGGGTCGTAGCCGGAGACGGTGATCTGGCCTGCTCCCCTCCGCCGGCCCCGGTGTCCAGCGGTGCGGATTCCGGCGCTCGTGCACCCGGCTGCGGCCCGGCCGAATGCCGCGAGTGCGTCACGCTGTGGAGGAGCGCCATCCATCTCTTCGTGTCCCTATCGTCACAAATTGTGGATCAGAAGCTGAGAAGGTTCACTGAGCCACTCCCGCAACGCCGCGACGAAGGAGCCTCGATGAGCCGTCTCACCCGCCGCGTCGGATACGCGCTGGGCGCCGTGATCGTGTTGGCCCTGTCCGCCTGCGGCGGGGGCAGTGAGTCCGGCGGGGGCGGTGGCGGCACCGCCGGCGATCAGAAGCGGATCACGGTGTGGACCGGCGACACGCTGCCCGACCGGGTCGACGCGACGAAGAAGATCATCGAGAGGTTCACCGCCGCGACCGGCGTCCAGGTGGAGCTGGTCGGCGTCGACGAGGACCAGTTCAACCAGACCCTGACCTCGGCGGCCGCGGCCGGCGAGCTGCCCGACGTGATCGGCTCGCAGCCGCTGGCGTCGGTCCGCACCCTGTCGGCGAACGAGCTGATCGACACGGCCGCGACCGCCCAGGTGGTGGAGGCGCTCGGTGCGGACACCTTCGACCAGCGCGCGCTGGAGCTGACCCGGGACGGCGACGCCCAGCTCGCGGTGCCCACCGACGCCTGGGCGCAGCTGCTCTACTACCGCAAGGACCTGTTCGACGCGGCCGGGCTGCCCGCCCCCACCAGCTACGACGCGATCCTGAACGCGGCGCGCACGCTGAACAAGCCCGGCCTGGCCGGGTTCGCCGGGGCCACCGCCGCCGGGGACGCGTTCACCCAGCAGACCTTCGAACACGTGGCCCTGGCCAACGGCTGCGAGCTGGTCGACCCGGCCGGGGAGATCACCATCGCCGGCCCGCCGTGTGTCGGGGCGTTGGGCTTCTACCAGGACCTGATCACCAACTACTCGGTACCCGGCGCGCAGGACGTGGACACCGTGCGGGCCACCTACTTCGCCGGCCAGGCATCCATGATCGTGTGGTCGACGTTCCTGCTGGACGAGCTGGCCGGGCTGCGCAACGACGCGCTGCCCAGCTGCCCGGAGTGCGCCGGCGACCCCAAGTTCCTGGCCGCCAACACCGGAATCGTCACCGGGCTACAGGGCCCCGACGGCGCCGAGCCCGCCCAGTTCGGCGAGGTCAGCTCGTGGGCCATCCCGGTGGATGCCGACGCGGAATCGGCGAAGCAGTTCGTCCAGTTCATGCTGTCCGACGGCTACGTCGACTGGCTGGCCATCGCGCCCGAGGGCAAGTTCCCGGTCCGGCCGGGGCCGGCCGCGGGCAGCACGGAGTACGTCGAGAAGTGGAAGACGCTGCCGGTGGGCGTGGACACCGAGGCGCCGCTGGCCCAGGTCTACGGGCCCGAGGTGCTGACCGCGCTGGAGGCCGGCCCGAAGGCGTTCACCCGCTGGGGCATCACCCAGGGCCAGGGCGACCTGATCGGGGCGTCGCTCGGCGAGCTGCCGGTGGCGGGCGCGGTGGCCGCGGTCACCGGCGGCGGGGCGACGCCGCAGGCCGCGGCGGACGAGGCGGCCGGCAAGCTGCGGGCGATCCAGGACACTTTGCGGTGAGCGCCGAGACCGGCGTAGGCGCCGGCCCGGCCATCCCCGAGACGCCCCCGGCCGAACCGGGTCCTGGCCGCAGCCGTGGCGTGTTGGCCCGGGCCGACGCCCGTGCCGGGCTGGCGCTGATCTCGCCGACACTGATCATCGTGCTGGTGATGGTCGTGCTGCCCATCCTGTGGACGGTGCTGCTGGCCTTCCAACGGCTGCGGTTGCTGAACCTGCGCACGACCGGGCTGTTCGGCAACTTCACGCTGAACAACTTCGACAACGTGTTCGGCTCCGGCGCGTTCTGGGGGTCGTTGGGCACTACGGTGGCCTACTCGGTGCTGGGCACCGCCGGAGCGATCGGGCTCGGGCTGGTCGCCGCGCTGGCGCTGCGCCGCCCGTTCCCCGGGCGCAACCTGGTGCGCGCGGCCATGCTGCTGCCCTACGTGGCCCCGATCGTGGCCGCCACGTTCGCCTGGAAGACCATGCTGAACCCGCAGTTCGGCGTGGCGAACTACTGGGGTACCCGGTTGCTCGGCTGGGACGCCCCGATCGCGTTCGTGTCCGAGGGACGGCCGGTCTCGTTGTTCGGCCTGGAGCTCGGCATCCCGACCGCGCTGCTCACGGTGATCGTGTTCGAGGCGTGGCGCTCGTTCCCGTTCGCCTTCCTCTTCCTCACCGCGCGGCTGCAAGCCGTGCCGGGCACCCTGGAGGAGGCCGCCCTGGTGGACGGGGCCACCGTGTCGCAGCGCTTCCGGCACGTGCTGCTGCCGCAGCTGCTGCCCACCATCGCGGTGCTCGCCGTGCTGCGCTTCATCTGGACGTTCAACAACTTCGACGACATCTACCTGCTCACCGGCGGCGGAGCGGGCACGGAGGTCGTCACGGTCCGGATCTTCAACTTCCTCACCGCCCGCGGCGACATCGGGTCGGCGTCCGCCCAGGCGCTCGTGCTGGCCACGATCCTCGCGGTGCTGGTGACCGTCTACCTGCGGTTCGCCGGCCGCCGGGAGGAGAAAGCATGAGCACCCTCACTGCGGCACGGCGCCCGGCCGTCGCACCCCGCCGGCGGTGGTCGCGCGACCGGGTGGAGAACCTGCTGCTCGCGGTCGTGCAGCCGGCGACCGTCGTCGGACTGCTCCTGATCACGGTGGTGCCCTTCTACTACATGGTGATCCTGTCGCTGCGCCCGCTGGACGCGGTGCTCCAGGACCCGGGCGCACTGTGGGTCACCGTCGAGGAGCTCAACCTCTCCACGTACGTCTCCGTGCTGACTCCCACCGAGGACGGCGGGCAGGGCTTCCTCACCTTCATCGGGAACAGCCTGCTGGTGGCGCTCGGCACCGTGGTTATCACGCTGCTCGTCTCCATCCCCGGCGCGTACGCGGTGAGCCGGCTGCGGTTCTTCGG
>DATMDS010000260.1:0-15059 GCA_035557575.1 Pseudonocardia sp.
CTGGGCGACGCCCACTTCGACGCGGTGGCCACCTCGGCCTGGTTCGGCGTGACCACGCCGTTCTACTTCGGCTGGCCCAAGTTCGCCGCGGCGGCCATCATCTCGATGATCGTGGTCATGCTGATCACCGCGGTGGAGACCACCGGTGACGTGTTCGCCACCGGCGAGATCGTCGAGAAGCGCATCGTGCGCGAGGACATCGCCCGCGCGCTGCGCGCCGACGGCCTGGCCACCACGCTGGGCGGCATCCTGAACTCCTTCCCGTACACCTGCTTCGCCGAGAACGTGGGGTTGGTCCGGCTGACCCGGATCAAGAGCCGGTACGTGGTCGCCGCGGCCGGCGTCATCATGATCATCCTCGGGTTGCTGCCGAAGGCCGCGGCGATCGTGGCCGGCATCCCGCACCCGGTGCTCGGCGGGGCCGCGATCGCCATGTTCGCCACGGTGGCCGTGGTCGGCATCCAGACCCTGTCCCGGGTGGACTTCCACGACCACCGCAACGTGGTCATCGTGGCCACCAGCATCGGACTGGCCATGTACGTCACCGCGCAGCCGGACGTGGCCAAGGCGGTGCCGGAGTGGGCGCAGATCATCTTGGGCAGCGGGATCACCCTGGGCAGCATCACCGCGATCGTGCTCAACCTGGTGTTCCACCACGTGGGCAAGGACTTCGGGCCGGCCGTGGCCGGTACCCCGGGCGCCTCGATCCGGCTGGACCAGGTCAACGAGATGTCCCGCGAGGAGTTCGTGCGCACCTTCTCCGGCCTGTTCCAGGGCCCGGACTGGGTGGTCGAGCGGGCCTACGCGCAGCGGCCGTTCTCCGACACGCACGACCTGCGCCGGTCCTTCCAGGAGGCGTTGTTCGCGGCCAGTCCCGAGGAGCAGGAGCAGCTGATCGGCAGCTACCCCGACCTGGGGTCGCTGTCAGTGGCCGAGGGCGCGGAGGGCGAGCGCTCGAAGGAGGACCAGTCGGTGCTCGGGCTGACCCGGCTCGCCGAGCAGGAACAGCAGGAGCTGGCCACGCTGACCCGGGCCTACCGGGATCGCTTCGGCTTCACGCTGATCATGGCGGTGCGCGACCACGAGAACTTCAACCAGCTGCTGCGCCACGGCTGGGAACGGCTGAACAACTCGCCGACCCAGGAGCACGCGGCCGCCCTGATCGAGGTCGCCAAGATCGCCACCCACCGGTTCGACCAGCTCGTGGCCGACGCGAACCCGATCCACTCCGCACGCACCCGACATCTGGACACGTGAAGGGCACGACATGACCGGCACCACCCGCAGCGAGGTCTCCGTCGACGGATTCAACGCACTTCCGGAGGCGGAGGCGTCCCGGCGGCTGCTCACCTGCCTGGCCGTGCCGCGCTGGGCGACGGAGGTGGCCGAGGGCCGCCCCTACCCGGACGCCGCCGCGCTGTTCGCCCGGGCCGAGCAGGCCGCGTCCGAACTCTCGGACGCGGAGCTGCACGCGGCGCTGGACCGACACCCGCGGATCGGGGAACGGGCCGGCGCCGGGCACGACGCGGAGTTCTCCGCCCGCGAGCAGGGAAACGTGGACCACGGCGACGACGCGGTGATCACTGCGCTGGCCACCGGCAACCGCGCCTACGAGGAGCGCTTCGACCGGGTCTTCCTGATCCGGGCGGCCGGCCGCAGCTCGGCCGAGATCCTGGCCGAGCTGCGGCGCCGGCTGGGCAACGACGACACCACCGAGCGGTCGGAGACCGTCGCGCAGCTGCGCGAGATCGCCCTGCTCCGTCTCGAGCAGCTGCTGTGAGGCCGCCGGCACCGACCGTTGGACGACGCAAGGGACGTGATCTGCGATGGGCACCCTGAGCACCCACGTGCTCGACACCAGCATGGGCCGGGCCGCCACGGGCGTGCGGGTCGTGCTGGAGCACGCGGGCACGCGGCTCGGCGAGGGCATCACCGACGCCGACGGCCGGATCGGCACGATCGGCCCGGACCGGCTCGAGGCGGGCGACTACACGCTGCGCTTCGACACCGGCTCCTGGTTCGCCGATGCCGGCCGGGAGACGTTCTACCCGGAGGTGGTCGTGGTGTTCACCATCTCCGACCCGGGGCAGCACTACCACGTCCCGGTGCTGCTCAATCCCTTCGGATACGGGACCTACCGTGGCACCTGACCTTCTCCTCGACGGCGCCACCGTCGTCACCATGGACGGCGGGCGCACCGAGCACGCCGTCGGGCACGTCGTGATCGAGAACGGCCGGATCGCCGCGGTCGGGGCCGGGCCGGCACCGGAGAGCCTGGGCCCGCGCACCGACCTCTCCGGATGCCTGATCACCCCGGGCCTGGTCAACACCCACCACCATCTCTACCAGTGGGTGACCCGCGGGCTGGCCGTCGACGACGGCCTGTTCGGCTGGCTGACCACGCTGTACCCGATCTGGGGCCGCATCGACGCGGACGTGGTCGGCGCGGCCGCCGAGGCCGGGCTGGCCTGGCTGGCCCGCACCGGCTGCACGACCTCGACCGACCACCACTACGTCTTCCCGGCCGACGGCGGCGACGTGCTGGGCGCCGAGATCGAGGCGGCCCGCCGGGTCGGGCTGCGGTTCATGCCGACCCGCGGCTCGATGGACCTGGGCCGCAAGGACGGCGGGCTGCCACCCGACCACGTGGTCGAGGACATCGACACCATCCTGGCCGCGAGCGCCGCCGCGGTGGACGCCCACCACGACCCCGGCCCGGACTCGATGCTGCGCATCGGGCTGGCCCCGTGCTCGCCGTTCTCGGTGACCGGGGAGCTGCTGCGCCAGGCCGCCGCGCTGGCCCGGGACAAGGGGGTGCGGCTGCACACCCACCTGGCCGAGACCACCGACGAGGAGCAGTTCTGCCGGGAGCGCTTCGGGCGCACGCCGGTGGAGTACATGGAGTCGCTGGGTTGGCTCGGCCCCGACGTGTGGCTGGCGCACGGCATCCACTTCGACGACGACGCGATCAAGCGCCTGGCCGAGACCGGTACCGGGGTGGCGCACTGCCCCACCTCGAACGCCCGGCTCGGCGCGGGTATCGCGCGCACCGTCGACCTGCGTGCGGCCGGCGTCCCGGTCGGGCTCGGCGTCGACGGCGCGGCCAGCAACGAGGCCTGCTCGCTGATCGAGGAGCTCCGGCACGCGCTGCTGTTCGCCAGGGCCCGCGGCGGCCCGCTGGCCCTGGCCGTGCGGGACGCGCTGGAGCTGGGCACGATCGGTGGCGCCCGGCTGCTGGGCTGGGACGACCAGATCGGCTCCCTGGAGGTCGGCAAGCAGGCCGACATCGCCGTGTGGCGGCTCGACGGGCTCGGCCACGCCGACATCGTCGACCCGGTCGCGGCGCTCGTGCTCGGAGCGGCACCGCCGCTGGAACTGCTGCTGGTCGGGGGTGACCCGGTGGTCGAGTCCGACCGCCTGGTCACCGTCGACGAGCAGGATCTCACCCACCGTGCCGTCGCGGCACACGGCAGGTTGCTGGCCCGCGCCGGCAGCGTCACCGGTCAGCAGGAGAGGAACCACTCATGACCACGCCCCACGTGACCGTCAACGGACTCCAGCGCGCGGTCACCGGTGTCCAGCCCCACGTCACCGCGCTGGACTGGCTGCGCGACCAGGGCCTGACCGGCGCCAAGGAGGGCTGCGCCGAAGGCGAGTGCGGTGCGTGCTCGGTGCTGGTGGCCCGGCCGGACGGACCGGACCGCACGCGGTGGACCGCGCTGAACGCCTGCCTGGTGCCGATCCTCGCCTTCGACGGCCAGGAGCTGATCACCGCCGAGGGCCTGGGACAGCCGGGCGACCTGCACCCCGTGCAGCGGGAGATGGCCAGCCGGGGCGGCTCGCAGTGCGGCTACTGCACGCCCGGTTTCGTCTGCAGCATGGCGGCCGAGTACTACCGGCCGGAGCGGGCCGCGGCCGGGATCGGACACGACCCCAGCAGCAATGGGCACGCGGCCGACGGAGAGGATCACGAGCACGGGCCGAACGGCTTCGACCTGCACTCGATGAGCGGCAACCTGTGCCGCTGCACCGGGTACCGCCCGATCCGCGACGCGGCCTACGCGCTGGCGCAGCCGCCGGCCGACGACCGGATCGCGGAGCGCAGCGGATCCGCCGCGCCGGCCGTGGTGCCCACCGAGGTGAGCGAGGGCGGCACCCGGTTCGTCCGCCCGGCCGACCTGCCAGCCGCCCTGGACCAGCTGGCGCAGTACCCGGACGCCACCGTCATCGCCGGCTGCACGGACTGGGGCGTCGAGGTCAACCTCCGCGGGGCGCGGGCCCCGTTCGTGGTGGCCGTCGACCGGCTGCCCGAGCTGCGCACCCTCTCGGTGGGCCCGCAGAGCATCGAGATCGGCGCGGCGCTGACCCTGTCCGAGATCGAGCGGCTGCTCGACGGGCGGGTGCCGCTACTGGACCAGCTGATGCCCCAGTTCGCGTCCCGGCTGATCCGCAACGGCGCCACCCTGGGCGGCAACCTGGGCACCGGCTCCCCCATCGGCGACGCGCCGCCCGCGCTGCTCGCCCTGGAGGCGGCACTGGTGCTGGCCGGCCCGGACGGGGAGCGCGAGGTGGAGCTCAAGGACTACTTCACCGGCTACCGGCAGACCGTCAGGGAGCCGGGCGAGCTGATCCGCGCGGTGCGGATCCCGCTGCCGCTGGCCTCGACCGCCGCCTTCCACAAGATCGCCAAGCGCCGGTTCGACGACATCTCCAGCGTGGCCGTGGCCTTCGCCCTGGACGTGACCGACGGCGTCGTCGAGCGGGTCGCGATCGGGCTGGGCGGCGTCGCGGCCACCCCGCTGCGGGCCACCGCCACCGAAGCCGCGCTGCGCGGGCAGCCGTGGACCGCCGACACGGTGCGCGAGGCGGCCGCCGTGCTGGGCCGCGAAGGCACCCCGATCGACGACCACCGCGCCTCCGCCGCCTTCCGGACCGCGATGCTCGAACAGTCGTTGCTCAAGTTCCACGCCGAGGCCGGACTACCGGAAGGGATTCCGTCATGAGCGAGCTCAGCACCCGCCCTGCCCGACCGGTGGTCGGCGTCGAGATGCAGCACGAGAGCGCGGACCTGCACGTCACGGGCCTGGCCCTGTACACGGACGACCTCGTCGCCCGCTACCCCGGGGCGCTGCACGCCTACCCGGTGCAGGCCCCGCACGCGCACGCCCACGTGCGTTCCCTGGACACCGCGCCGGCGCTGGCCGTGCCCGGGGTGGTCCACGTGCTCACCGCCGACGACGTCCCCGGGGTGAACGACGCCGGGGTCAAGCACGACGAGCCGCTGTTCCCCAGCGAGGTCTGCTACTACGGGCATCCGGTGTGCTGGGTGCTCGGCGAGACCCTGGAGGCCGCCCGGATCGGTGCCACCGAGGTGGCCGTGGAGTACGACCCGCTGCCGTCGCTGGTGACCATCTCCGAGGCCATCGCCGCCGAGAGCTACCAGGGCGCCCGCCCCACGCTGCGCCGCGGCGACCCGGAGGAGGCCTTCCCCGGCTGCGCGCACGTGTTCTCCGGTGAGTTCGAGTTCGCCGGCCAGGAGCACTTCTACCTCGAGACCAACGCCGCGTTGGCCAGCATCGACGAGAACGGGCAGATCTTCGTCCAGTCCTCGACCCAGCACCCGACCGAGACGCAGGACATCGTCTCGCACGTGCTCGGCAAGCCCTACCACGAGGTCACCGTGCAGTGCCTGCGGATGGGCGGCGGCTTCGGCGGCAAGGAGATGCAGCCGCACGGCTACGCGGCCGTCGCCGCGCTGGGCGCCGTGGTCACCGGCCGTCCGGTCCGGGTGCGCTTCAACCGGACCCAGGACATCACCATCACCGGCAAGCGGCACGGGTTCCACGCGCTGTGGAAGGCCGGCTTCGACGCCGACGGGCGCATCCAGGCGCTGACGGCCACCCTGACCGCGGACGGCGGTTGGAGCCTGGACCTGTCCGAGCCGGTGCAGGCCCGGGCGCTGTGCCACATCGACAACGCCTACTGGATCCCGAACATCGAGGTGCACGGGCGGATCTCGAAGACCAACAAGACCTCGCAGACCGCGTTTCGCGGGTTCGGCGGGCCGCAGGGCATGATCGTCATCGAGAACATCCTCGGCCAGTGCGCGCCCGCGCTCGGCCTGTCCAGCCGCGAGCTGCGCAGGCGGAACTTCTACACCGCGGGGCAGACCACGCCCTACGGGCAGGAGGTGCGTCATCCGGAGCGGATCCTGCAGGCCTGGGAGCAGGTGCACCAGACCGGCGAGGTGGATCGGCGGCTGGTCGAGATCGAGGCGTTCAACGCGGTACATCCGCACACCAAGCGCGCCCTGGCCATCACCCCGGTCAAGTTCGGCATCTCCTTCAACCTGACCGCGTTCAACCAGGCCGGCGCGCTCGTGCACGTGTACAAGGACGGTTCGGTGCTGATCAACCACGGCGGCACCGAGATGGGCCAGGGTCTGCACACCAAGATGCTGCAGGTCGCGGCGACCGCGCTCGGGGTGCCGCTGTCCATCGTCCGGCTGGCCCCCACCCGCACCGACAAGGTGCCCAACACCTCGGCCACCGCGGCCAGCTCCGGCGCCGACCTCAACGGCGGCGCGGTGAAGAACGCCTGCGAGCAGATCAAGACCCGGTTGGCCGAGGTGGCCGCGGGCGAGCTCGGGGTGCATCCGGCCGACGTGCGGTTCGTCGACGGCATCGTCACCGGGCTGGCCACGTCCGACAAGGAGCTGACCTTCGCGGAGCTGGTGCACCTGGCCTACTACCGGCGGGTGCAGCTGTGGGCGGCCGGCTTCTACCGCACCGCCGGGCTGCACTGGGACGCCAAGAACATGCAGGGCTCGCCGTTCAAGTACTTCGCCTACGGGGTGGCGGCCAGCGAGGTCGAGGTGGACGGGTTCACCGGGGCCTACCGGCTGCGCCGGGTGGACATCGTGCACGACGTCGGCGACAGCCTCTCCCCGCTGGTCGACCTGGGCCAGGTGGAGGGCGGCTTCGTGCAGGGCGCCGGCTGGCTGACCCTGGAGGACCTGCGCTGGGACACCAGCGACAAGCCGAGCCGGGGGCGGCTGGCCACCCAGGCGGCGAGCACGTACAAGCTGCCGAGCTTTTCCGAGATGCCCGAGGTGTTCAACGTGGTGCTGCTGGAGAAGGCGCACGAGGACGGGGCCGTGTACGGGTCCAAGGCGGTGGGCGAGCCCCCGCTGATGCTCGCGTTCAGCGTCCGCGAGGCGCTGCGCGAGGCGGTGGCCGCGTTCGGACCGGCCGGGCACTGCGTCGAGCTGGGCTGCCCGTCCACCCCGGAGCAGGTGTTCTGGGCGGTCGCGGCGGCCCGGGCGGCGCACCGGACCCCGTCGGCCGCGGCCCGGCCGGCCGCGAGCGCGTCGGCCGCGGTGCCGGTGGCCGGGGACTGATCGGCATGCACTGGTTGAGCGCGGTGTCGCAGCTGCGCCGGGACCGGGTGCCCGGGGTGCTCGTCACCGTCGTGACGGTGCGCGGGCACGCGCCCCGGGAGGCCGGCGCCAAGATGGTGGTCACGTCGCGGCAGTGCTGGGGCAGCGTCGGCGGCGGCAACCTGGAGCAGACGGCGGTGGCGCGGGCCCGGGAGCTGTTGGCTTCCGGGGCCCGCGACCCGGAGACCAGCCTGTCCAGCCTGACCGAGCACGCGCCCGCGCAGCACGGCGTGCAGTGCTGCGGCGGTGAGGTGACCCTGCTGTTCGAGCCGCTGCGCCCGGTGCCGGCGGTGGCCGTGTTCGGGATGGGCCACGTCGGCACCGAGCTGGGCCGGGTGCTGGCCCGGCACGATCTCGAGCTGCACCTGGTCGACTCGCGGTTCCGTTTCGTCGATCCGGCGGTGCTGACCCCGATCACCGGCGACGCGGTGGCCAGGGTGCACACCCACCACGCCCCCGTCCCGGAGCTGGTGCTCGGCGAGCTGCCCGCCGGCAGCCACGTGCTGATCATGACCCATGACCACGCCGAGGACGCCGCGCTCTGCGACGCGGCGCTGCGCTGCGCGCACCTGGGTTACATCGGCCTGATCGGCTCGTCGGCCAAGTGGCGCCGGTTCACCAAGCGACTGCTGGCCGAGGGCCACACCGAGCAGGACCTGGCCCGGATCACCACGCCGATCGGGCGGGACGAGCTGGCCGGCAAGGAACCGGCGACCATCGCCGTCAGCGTCGCCGCCGACCTGCTGATCCGCTTCCGCGCCGCGGCCGGCGCAGAGCCGACAGCACGGCAGGCGGTGCGATGACCATCTACCGCGGGACGTTCCTCGACACCCCGGAGTCTCCGTTCGCCGGCGGCCCGCTGCGTGCCGAGACCGACGGCGGCATCGGCGTGCGGAACGGAGTGATCACCGCCCGCGGCCCGTTCGCCGAGGTCCGCGCGGCCGACCCCGACGACCGGGTGGTCGACCTGACCGGCGGCGTGGTGCTGCCCGGGCTGGTCGACGCGCACGTGCACTTCCCGCAGGTGCGGGTGATCGCCGGGCTGGGCATGCCGCTGCTGGACTGGCTGGACCGGTGCGCGCTGCCGGAGGAGGCGCGGATGGCCGACGCCGACTACGCCCGTGCGGTGGCCGCCGAGTTCGTCGACGGGTTGCTGCGCGCCGGCACCACCACCGCGCTCGTCTTCGGCGCGCACTACGCGCCCGCGATGGACTGCCTGTTCGAGCGGGCCGCCGCGAGCGGGCTGCGGATCAGCTCCGGCCTGGTGGTCAGCGACCGGATCCTGCGCCCCGACCTGTTCATCACCCCGGAGCAGGCCTACGCCGACGGGCTGGCGCTCGCCGGCCGCTGGCACGGCAAGGACCGGCTGCGCTACGCGGTGACCCCGCGCTTCTCGCTGTCCACCAGCGAGCCGCTGCTCGAATCGTGCGCGGCGCTGCTGCGCGATGTCGACGGCGCCCTGTTCACCTCGCACGTCAACGAGAACACCGCCGAGATCGACACCGTGCGCGGGCTGTTCCCGGAGTGCCGCAGCTACACCGACACCTACGACCGGTTCGGCCTGCTCGGGCGGCGCAGCCTGCTGGCGCACAACGTGCACCCCACCGAAGCCGAGCTGGAGCTGCTGGCCGATCGCGGCGCGGGCGTCGGGCACTGCCCGTCGAGCAACAGCGCTCTCGGCAGCGGCCTCTTCCCGCTGCGCCGCCACGTCGAGCACGGGGTGCGGGTCGCGCTGGGCACCGACGTCGGCGCCGGCACCAGCTTCTCGATGCTGCGCGAGGGCCTGCAGGCGTACTTCATGCAGGCCCTGCTCGGCGCCGAGGGCCTGCCTTTGACCTCGGCGCACATGCTGCACCTGGCCACCAGCGCCGGGGCGGCCGCGCTGGACCTGCAGGACCAGGTCGGTGACCTGTCGGTGGGCAAGCACTTCGACGCGGTGTGGATCCGTCCGGTGGCGGGCAGCACCCTCGACGTCGTGCTGCCGCACGCGGCCGACACCGACGACGCGCTGGCCAAGGTGTTCGCGCTGGCCGGCCCGGGCGACGTCAGCGGAGTCTGGGTCGGCGGCGACCGGATGCTCTGAGCGGCGGCCCTGCCCGTGCGATATCGGCGACGGTTGTGCAACCGCGGTCATGAAGGCCCTGTAGTACCCGGACGGCCGCGGGGTGGGCCGCACTCCCTCGAGCGCGACACCACGGTCGTCCGGGCGTGATCGAACAACCCTCACGTCGCACTCGCTCGGTCTGCAGAGACCGAACCGGGCCGTGCCGACGGCCGGCCTGCCGCGATCCCGTTCCGCCCGGAGGCCTGCCCCCGCCGCCCGTCCCGTTCCGCCCCCGGGAGCCTGCCTCCGCCCACTCACCCACTCGCACTCACCCCACCTACGGCCTGCGGTAGGTGCCAACGGTCTGCCATGGGTGCCAGCGCAAGACCCACCGGTGAACCTGGGTTCGACCTGTGGACGGCGGGGATCTGCGGCTCAGGGGGCCTTCTGCTTGACGTAGGCGCCGGGCGCGTCCTCGATCGGCGTGTACTCGGCGTTGCCCAGCTTCCTGCGCGCGTTGACCTTCATGCCGCCGTGCGGCTCGAGCCACTCGGCCCACGCCGGCCACCAGCTTCCCGGGACGCTCTCCGCGGCCTCGAACCAGGCGTCCGCAGCCGCGCCGGCGACCTCGTCGTTGCGCCAGTAGTTGCGCTTGTTCTTGGCCGGCGGGTTGATCACCCCGGCGATGTGGCCGCTGGCGCCGAGCACGAACACGGTGTCATCCGAGAGCAGCTGAGTGCTGGTGTAGGCCGACTTCCACGGCACGATGTGGTCCTCTTTGGACGCGTAGACGAACGCAGGCACCTGGATGCGGCCGAGGTCGACCGACTCGCCGCACTGGGTGGTGGCGCCGGGCTCGCGCAGCTTGTTCTCCAGGTAGGTGTTGCGCACGTACCAGCAGAACATGGGCCCGGGCAGGTTCGTGTCGTCGCTGTTCCAGTACAGCAGGTCGAACGGGGGCGGGGCCTGGCCCTTCAGGTAGCCGTTGACCACGTAGGGCCAGACCAGGTCGTTGGCCCGCAGCGAGGCGAAGACCTGCGCCAGCTCACTGCCCTTCAGCAAGCCGCCCTTGCCGATGGCCAGCTCCCGCGCGGCCATTCCCTCCGGGGTGATCAGCAGCCCGATGTCGCCGGTGTCGCTGTAGTCCAGCATCGTGGTCAGCAGGGTCATGCTGGCCACCGGGTGCTCGTCGCGGGCCGCGCGCACCGCCAGCGCGCTGGCCAGCAAGGTGCCGCCGACGCAGAAGCCGAGCGCGTTCACCTGGTCCGACCTGGTGATCTCCCGGGCCACGTCGATCGCCCGGAGCACCCCCTGCTCGAGGTAGTCGTCCCAGGTCACGGTCTCCTGCTCGGGCCCGGCGTTGCGCCAGGACACCAGGAACACCGTGTGCCCCGAAGCCACCGCGTGCGCGACGAACGAGTTCGCCGGCTGCAGGTCGAGGATGTAGAACTTGTTGATGCACGGCGGCACGATCACCAGCGGCCGCTTGAACACCCTGGTCGTGGTCGGCGTGTACTGGATCAGCTGGATCAGGTCGTTCTGGAAGACCACGCTGCCGGGCGTGGTGCAGACGTTGCGGCCCACCTCGAACGCCGTGCTGTCGGTCATCGAGATCTTGCCCTTGGCCAGGTCCTCGGTGAACAGCTTCATGCCCTCGATCAGGCTGGCTCCACCGGTCTCCATGGCCAGCTGCAGCGCCTCCGGGTTGAGGGCCAGGGTGTTCGCCGGGCTGATCGCGTCAGCCACCTGGCGCAGCGCGAACCCCCACTGGGCCTTGCTGCGCTCGTCCATGGGCGCGGCCTCCAGCGCGGAGAACATCGCCTCGGTCTGGGCCAGGTAGATGCGGGCCACCGCCTCGTACCGCGGGTCGGAGGACCACGCCTCCCCGGCGAAGCGCCGGTCCTTGATCGGATCCGCGGTGGTCGGGGTGACGCCGCCGAGCGCGGCCGTCCAGGGCTGCATCAGCTGCTGCACCATCGACATCTGCAGG
The DNA here is from genome assembly GCA_035557575.1 of Pseudonocardia sp. GTDB lineage: Bacteria > Actinomycetota > Actinomycetes > Mycobacteriales > Pseudonocardiaceae > Pseudonocardia. Next base: position 11,473 of record DATMDS010000260.1, read on the forward strand.
GCGCTCAGCTCGGCGACCGCCTTCGTCCACGGCGCCGCCGCGGCGGCCAGCGCCTTGGACGCGGACTCGGCGATGTCGCCGCCGGGCCACAGCACGGCGTGCTGGCCCTTCATCAGGTCGGTGAGCCAGCGGGTCGGGTCGGGGAGGGAGGTGGACATCGGTGCCTCCAAGGGTCGTTCGGGGCCACGTCACCCGGCTCGCGCTCGCTGCCGCGCGCGGTGGGATTACCCCTATCGTGCTCACACCACGCGTCCCGGCATAGCCCTGCAACGCCCGGTTTCCGCGATCTGTCCACTCGATCACAGCTGAAAGGCGACCCGATGCCCCTGCCGGCCCGACTGACGCAGCTGCAGAGCAACGCCGTCGGCTTCCTGCGCCGGTTCCGGCCGACCGTCAACGGGTTGCCGGCCGTCCGCTGGCTCTCGGTGCGGCAGCTGCGGCGCACCGCGGCCGACGTCGTGCTCTCCTCGATCTTCGCCCGGTTCGCCGACAAGCGGGAGGCGATGGCCGCCGGCCCACGGGAGTTCCACCGGCTCGGCGTCGACGGCGCCGAACGGCGGGACGTGTGGATCGACTTCGTCGCCGACACCGGGGACGGCTTCGACGCCACCTTCGCCACCGCCTGCTGCCTGGCCGGACCGCCCGGCCTCACCGTCGCCGCCGGGCGGGACGATCCGGAGCCGGTGGCATTCGACGGTCGGCCGGCCCAGGCCGATCTGCTGGTGCTGGGCGGCGACCAGGTCTACCCGGTGGCCTCGGCGCTGGCCTACGAGGTGCGGCTGAACGAGGTGCTGCGGGCGGCCGCGAAGCTGGCCGACTGCACGTCCAGCCCGCCCGTGATCGCGCTGCCCGGCAACCACGACTGGTACGACGGGCTGGCCGCGTTCCGCCGCAACTTCTGCGAGTCCTGGGTGCTGCGCGGGCACGAGTACCCGCCGCCGACCGCCCCGAGGACGACGGCGGTGCCGGCCCCTCGGGACCGCGACGACGTGGGCGGCTGGGGCGCGTTCCAGTCCCGCAGCTACTTCGCGGTGCAGCTGTCGGCGCGGTGGTGGCTGTGGGGGGTGGACTCGCAGCTGAACGCGCCGATCGACGCCGAGCAGCTGGCGTACTTCCACGATGCCCGCCGACTGCTGGGCGACGCCGACGTCATCCTGTGCACGGCCGAGCCGAGCTGGTTGGAGGCCGGCGGGGACCGGGTCTACGCCGCGCTGGCCGACACCCCGTTCTACACACTGCTCTGGTTCATCGACCGGGTACTCGGCCCGGACCGGGAACGGATCCGGCTGGTGCTGACCGGCGACCAGCACCACTACTCCCGCTACCACCCCGGCGTCGCCGACCCGGCCGAGCGGCAGGAGTTCGCGCCGGAGCTGGTGACCTGCGGCGGTGGCGGCGCGTTCCTCGCCTCCACCCACCACCTGCCGGACACCCTCACCGCCGCCTGGCAACCGTGGCCGACGGGGTCCGGGCAGACCGTGCGCTACGACCGGGCCGCCGCCTACCCGACCCCGCAGCAGTCCCGCCGGTTGACCGCGACCCCACGCTTCCTGGCCGCCGCCTGGCGCAACGGCTCGTCGCTGCCGCTGCTGGTCGGGGCCGTCGACTACCTGCTGGCGCTGACCGTGCTGCTGGACCAGCGATGGCCGTTCGGGACGACCGTCGCGGTGCTCGGCGCGCTGCTCGGCGTCTACGCGGCCAGCGGCGCGCAGGGGCAGCGCCCGCGGTGGCGCCGGCGGGCGACGATCGCCACGCTGCTGCTCCTGCACACCGCTGCGCACGTCGGTGTCGCGTGGGCCGCGGTGGCGGTGGTGAGCCGGTTGCTCCGCTGGTGGCCGCCCGGAGCCCACGTCACCGGGTTCGTGCTGGCCGCCGTGCTCGGGACCGTGGTGTTCGTGACCTACCTGCACCTGGCCGACCGCGGTGGGGCGCACACGCTGGAGGCGTTCTCGGCGCTGCGCTTCACCGGCTTCAAGTCCCATCTCCGGATCCACATCGACGACGACCGCGTCACCGTGTACGTGCTCGGCATGGACACCGTCCCGGCGGCCCGCCACGCCGCGCGCCTGGGGGACCGGCTGCCCCGGCCGCACCTGGTCGAATCCTTCTCCGTCCCGGCCCGGCATAGCCCGGCGGCCGGCGGTGTTGGCACTGCCCAGCGGGCGATCTCGAAGGAGCGGGCAGATGCCACGTGCAGTGCAGTACCGGACGTTCGGCGGGATCGACGTGCTGGAGGTGAACGACGTCCCGCGGCCGACCCCCGGGCCCGGTGAGGTACTGGTGCGGGTGGTGGCCACCGGCATCAACCCGGGCGAGGCGGCGATCAGGGAAGGGACGTTCGCGCGGCGTTGGCCCTCGACGTTCCCGTCCGGGCAGGGCAGCGACCTGGCCGGACTCGTGCAGGAGCTGGGTCCGGACGTCACCGACGTGCAGGTCGGCGACGAGGTGCTCGGGTTCACCGACGCCCGCGCCGCGCAGGCCCAGTTCGCCGTGGTGGCGGCCGCCGACCTGACCGCGAAGCCGCCCCGGGTGTCCTGGGACGCCGCCGGCTCGTTGTACGTAACCGGCACCACCGCCTACGCCGCGGTGCGCGCGGTCGAGCTCACGCCGGGCGAGACCGTGGTCGTCTCCGGTGCGGCCGGCGGGGTCGGGTCGCTGGTGATCCAGCTCGCGCGCCGGGCCGGGGCCCGGGTCATCGGCATCGCCGGCCCGGCCAACCACGACTGGCTGCGCGACCACGGGGTCACCCCGGTCGCCCACGGCGACGGCATCGGCGACCGGCTTCTCGCGGCCGCCCCGGACGGCATCGACGCGTTCATCGACACCTACGGGCAGGGCTACGTCGCGTTGGCGATCGACCTGGGCGTCGCACCGGAGCGGATCGACACCATCGCCGACTTCCCGGCCATCGGCACGTTCGGGGTGAAGGGCGAGGGCAACGCCGCGGCCGCGAGCGCCGCCGTGCTCGCCGAGCTGGCCGACCTGGTCCAGACCGGGGAGCTGGAGGTGCCGATCGCGGCGACCTTCCCGCTGGCCCGGGTCCGCGAGGCCTACGGCGAGCTGGAGCGCCGGCACACCCGGGGCAAGATCGTGCTCCGCCCCTGACCGGTGGCGCCCTAACCGGCGACGGGGGCCGATGCCGGCGCGGGCTCGAGGTCGCTCGTCGCCCCGGGGCCGAACCAGCGGTGCAGCACCGCCGCAGGCACCGGGTCGGCCCCGGTTCCCACCCAGCACACGTACCCGTCCGGCCGCACCAGCACCCGGTCGACGCCCAGCTCCGTCCCCACCGGGGAGTCGACGACCCGGGCCGCGACCCGCTCCACCCCGGAGCCGACGGGCCCGGCCATGGGCCTGTCCGCCTCGCGAACCGCCGGGCGCGGTCCCGAGCTCCAGCAGCAGCCCGTGCCCCGTCCGCAGCAGCGCGCTGACCGTGGTGTCGCGATCCGCCACCCGCAGCGCGAGGTCGAGCGTGCGGGCGCCGACCAGCGGGTGCGGGTCGCCGAGGTCGTACCGGATGTCCAGGCCGGACATCAGGCCGGCCAGGTAGCGGTTGGTGTCGGGCAGCCGGGCCAGCTCGATGACGATCT
>DATMDS010000261.1:0-2328 GCA_035557575.1 Pseudonocardia sp.
CCGGACGATGAGCTGCGCGAGCTGGTCGACGCCTCCTACGACGCCGTGGTGGCCAAGCTGCCACGGCGCCTGCGGCCGTAGCGACGCCGCGAGCCGAGCAACGCTTCCGGCAGCGGTCGGGGATCGCGACGCGGCGCCGGACGCAGCGCCCAGGACGCGAGCGCGAGGATGCCCAGGATCGCGGGCGTCAGGATGGCTCCCGAGGGCGGTCTCGGCCAGCACGGGCAGGCTCACCACCCAGTAGACGACGGAGCGTCGCCGACCGGATGATCACCGGTCCGCAGTGGCGTCCGAACTGTTCGGGTAGGTGTGCATGGCTGCCTCACGGGTGCCGGTCGGGTGGACGAGGCGCCGGCGGCGCTACTTCCTCGACCCCGGGACCGCCGCGAACGTGACGGCCGGGACCCGTGGGCTCGGCCCATGGCGGCGGCGCCGGGTCAGGACCGGGGTTGCTGTCCGCGCCAGACCCGGACCCGGTCCTCGGCCCGGCGCAGGTGGCCGACCGCCGCCACCCGCTCCCGCTGCTCGGGCGAGGCGGCGTGCTGCGCGACTGCGTACTCGGCCTGGGCGAGCTCCCGGGCCGCCGCGGCGTCGTCGACGTCGGGGAACGTGGTCGGCAGCGGTAGCGGATCGTCGTCGTCCGAGTGCCGCTCCTGCCGGTAGGCGTTGCGGTCGGGCAGCCCGCCGGTGAACCGGCCCCACGCCCCGAGGAACAGCAGCAGCGCACCGGCCACCAGGCTGAAGATGACGTTGGACATGCGGAAGGCCAGCAGGTTCAGCGGCGTGCCCAGCACCAGCACGTTCAGCACCCCGGAGAGCACGAACGCGGCCCCGACGGCGACCAGGACGGTGGACGCGGTGCGGCCACCGCGCAACCCGGACACGACGAGCACACCGCCCACCACCAGCGAGATCACCGAGAGCAGGCCGTTGGAGGACAGCCCGAGGACGGGCTGGCCCTCGGTGGAGAACGGTTCGAGCCGGTTCACCAGCCCGAGCACTCCGAAGACCGCCAACCCGAGCCCGAACGCCCCGGCACCGATCCTGTGCAGCAGGTCGAGCGAGGCCCGCGAATCGCGCCGAACATTGGTCATGAACTGATGATTGCCCCGTTCCGACCCCCCTGCCAGTCGACATCGGTGCGGCGGCAGGTCCCTGGCGCCGCCGCGGGGGAGTACCTAGGCTGAGTTCGGATGCGGGAGGTGGCCGTGGACGAGGGCGTCTGCGCGATCCGGCCGGGCATCGACGTCGGCCGGCACGCCCGCATGCTCGCGCGGGTGCACGACGCGCTGCTCTCCGGTGACCGCCCGCCGGTGGATCCGCGCCGGCTGGTGGCCCGCTCCTGGCGGCGCGCCCGCGCCCAGGGCGTCGACCCGGACCTCGGCGACCCGCCCGGCCCGATCGGGCCCGACGAGGTGGAGCGTCGGCGGACGTCGTCGCTGATCAGCCGGGTGCTGCCGGAGCTGCGGGCCGCTCTCACCTCGGTGGCCGAGGACGCCCGGCACATCATGGTCATCACCGATGCCGACGGGGTGCTGCTCTGGCGCGAGGGCTCCACGGCGGTCCGCCACCGGGCCGACGCGCTCGGCTTCACCGAGGGTGCGAACTGGTCCGAGGGCATGGTCGGCAGCAACGCCATCGGCACCGCGCTGGCCGAGGACGCGCCGGTGCAGATGTTCGCCGCCGAGCACTTCGTGCGCACCCACCACGTGTGGACCTGCACCGCCTGCCCCGTTCACGACCCGCGCTCCGGCGAGCTGCTCGGGGTGGTGGACGTCAGTGGCCCGGCCGAGACCGTGCACCCGACCACCGTGGCGCTCGTCGGCACCGCGGTGAAGCTGGCCGAGGCCAGCCTGTGGCGCCAGCACGAGAGCCGGATCGAGGCGCTGCGCGGGGTGGCCGTGCCGCTGCTGTCCCGGCTCACCGGCCCCGGGCTGGTGGTCGACGACCACGGCTGGGTCGCCGCGGTGACCGGGATGCCGAGCCTGGAGCGGGTGGCGGCACCGCGCGGTGAGCGGCCGGTGCAGGTGCACGGCATCGGGGTGTGTGTGCCCGAGCCGGTACCCGGCGGCTGGCTGCTGCGCACCGCGTCCAGTGCCCGGATGCGGCTGACCCTCGACATCGATTCCCGGCCGCCGCGCGCGGTGGTGGACGGCTCCAGCCGGTGGCTGCATCCGCTGTCCACCCGGCACGCCGAGGTGCTGGTGCTGCTCGTGCACGCCGGTCCGGCCGGGCTGGACGCGGCGGCCCTGTCGCACGCTCTCTACGGCGATCGCGAGCACCTGGTGACCGTCCGCGCCGAGATGTCGCGGCTGCGCAAGTCGCTCG
>DATMDS010000262.1:0-2740 GCA_035557575.1 Pseudonocardia sp.
CTCGCGCTCGCCGTGCTGGTCGGCGTGCTGTGCCTGTGGGGTCCGCTCACGGCCAGCGGGTCCGTCTGGCTGGTCAGCGCGGCCCTGGCACTGATCGGGCTGGCCGCCTACGGGGCCGACGCGATGATCTCCGGGGTGGCCGCGGTCGACTTCGGGACCTCGCGCTACGCGGCCGGCTCGGCCGGCTTCATCAACGGCTGCGGCTCGGTCGGCGCCATCCTCGGCGGCCTGCTGCCCGGCTACTTCGGCGGGACCACGCTGTTCTTCGGGTTCGCCGTGGCCGCCGCGCTGGCCGCCGTGATCCTGGCACCGCACTGGAACCGCCGCCCGGTCTCGGCCTGATCGACCACTAGGAGCCAACATGGACACGCACGCAGATGTGATCGTCGTCGGCGCCGGCATCGTCGGCCTGGCGCACGCCCTGGCCGCGGCCGCGCAGGGCAGCTCGGTGATCGTCGTCGAACGCGACGACCGGGCCGTCGGGGCCTCGATCCGCAACTTCGGCTCGATCTGGCCGATCGGCCAGTTCCACGGCGACGACGGTTCGGACTACGACCGCGGCTGCCGCGGCGCGGACGTCTGGCGCCGAGTCGCCCGGGACACCGGGATGTGGTGCGCCGACACCGGATCCCTGCACGTGGCCCGGCACCGCGACGAGCTCGACGTCCTGGAGGAGTTCCTGGCCCGCACCCCGGCCGCCGTCGATCGCGGCGCCCGGCTGGTCGGTGCGGCCGAGGTCGCCGAGCTCAGCGCGGCGGTGCGCCCAGAGGCGGTGCTCGGCGGGATGTTCAGCCCCACCGAGATCAACGTGGACCCGGTGGTCGGGATCCCGACCGTCGCCCGGTGGCTGCAGGAGCGGCACGGCGTCCGGTTCGTCTGGGGCGCGCAGGTGCAGCGGATCGCACACCCGCGGGTGCACACCACGGCCGGCACCCTGTCCGCGGAGCGGGTCTACGTCTGCAGCGGGGCCGACTTCCACACCCTCTACCCGGAGCTGCTCGGCGTCGACGTGGTGCGCCGGTGCAAGCTGCAGATGCTGCGCACGGTGCCGCAACCCGACGGCTGGGCGCTCGGCCCGACCCTGTGCGCCGGGCTGACCCTGTTGCACTACCACAGCTTTGCCCACCTGGAGTCGCTGCCGGCGCTGCGCGCCCGGCTCGACGCCGAGCTGCCCTACCACCGCGAGCACGGCATCCACATCCTGGCCACCCAGACCGCCCGCGGCGGCATCACCATCGGCGACAGCCACGACTACGCGCGCACCGTCGACCCGTTCGAGTCGCGCGCCGTCTTCGACGCCATCCTCGACTACTTCGACGGCTTCATCCGGCTGCCCGAGCGGGGGATCGAGGAGTACTGGCACGGCGTCTACCCGTCGCTGCACGGCGGCCGCCCGCACCTGGTGGCCGAACCGGAGCCCGGCGTCCGGCTGGTCAACGGCCTCGGCGGGGCCGGCATGACGCTGTCCTTCGGCCTGGCCCAGGACCACCTCGCCGACCGCATCACCCCCGCACGCGCCCTGCAGCCCGCCTGATCCGGCGAAGGAGTCAGCACGATGACCGAGATCGAACCCGGCAAGGTCGCGCCGGACCACCTGCACAACCACATCGCCGGCCGCTGGCAACCCGCACTCTCCGGAGCCGTGCGGCGCAACGAGAACCCGTCGGATCTCACCGACACGATCGGTGAGTTCGCCGAGTCCGGCGCGGCCGACGCCCGGGCCGCGGTGGCCGCGGCGGCCGAGTCCGGCCCGGCCTGGGATCAGCTGGGGCCGGTCAAGCGCGGCGCCCTGCTGTTCGACGTGGCCACCCGGTTCGCCGAGCGGCTCGATGAGTTCGCCGCGGCCATCGCCAGGGAACAGGGCAAGCGGACGAGCGAGGGCCGGGCCGAGGCCGAACGGGCGCTGGAGATCCTGCGGTTCACCGCGGGCGAGGGCCGGCGGCTGCACGGCCAGACCCTGCCGGCCGAGGCCGACCGTTCGTGGGCGCTGACCTGGCGCCGGCCGATCGGCGTGGTCGCGCTGGTGACGCCGTGGAACTTCCCGCTGGCCATCCCGACCTGGAAGGTGGCGCCGGCGCTGCTGTCCGGCTGCACCGCGGTGCTCAAGCCCTCCCCGCTCACCCCGCACACCGCGGCCCTGCTGGTGCAGACGTTCCTGGACGCCGGCCTGCCGCCCGGCGTGCTCAACCTGGTGCAGGGCGACCGGGAGGTCGGGGAGACCCTGGTGGCCCACCACGGGGTGGCCGGCATCTCGTTCACCGGTTCGTTGCCGGTCGGGCTGGCCATCCAGCAGCAGGCCGCGCCCCGGTTGGCCCGCACCCAGCTCGAGCTCGGCGGCAAGAACGCGGTGATCGTGTTGGCCGACGCCGACCTGGACGCGGCGGCCGACGCGATCGTGCACGGCGCGTTCGGGCAGGCCGGCCAGCGTTGCAGCGCCACCAGCCGGGTGGTGGTCGACGCCGCGGTCCGGGAGCCGCTGGTGCGGCGGGTGCTGGCCCGGGCCACCGCGCTGCGGGTCGGGCCGGCCGCGGCCGCGGACACCGAGCTCGGCCCGGTGGTCAACGCCGAGCGTCGGGACGCCTGCCTGGCCGCGGTGGACCGGGCGGTCGCCGACGGCGCCACCCTGGCCTGCGGGGGGCACGGGCTGATCGACGGGCTGCCGCCCGGGTTCTACGTCGAGCCGACCGTGCTCACCGAGGTCGCGCCGGACAGCCAGCTGGCGCAGGAGGAGGTCTTCGGG
>DATMDS010000263.1:0-6408 GCA_035557575.1 Pseudonocardia sp.
CCCAGCGCGCGGCGAACTCGCCGAGCGTGTTCGGCAGCGGGCCGAGCACGAGCAGCGCCCCACCGAACAGCAGCACGCCGAGCACCGCGAGCAGCGCCCCGCCGACGATCAGCAGCCGACCCGAGCGCTCACCGCGCACCCTGACAACCCCACCTCATCCGGACATTCTGGGCCATCGGAGCGGGCCCATCCGAATCAGCCGGCCAACACCTTGCGCAGCACCTCGGCGAACTCGACGGGCTGGCCCAGGAAGCCGCCGTGGTCGCCGGGGAACTCGACCGGTGGCGTCCCGAGCAGCCTCGCCAGCTCGGTGGACGTCCGGTAGGTGCTCAGCCCGCCAGACTCGGCGCCGATGCCGATCACGATTCGGGCCGGGGCAGCGGTCAGCGCGGCGATGTCGGGTACGTAGCGGGTGGTGGGTCGCAGCTCGTGGGCGAAGAAGCGGGCGCTGTCGGCCAGATCCTGCTCCGACGGCTCCTCGGGCGGTGCGGTGGGGGCGCCCTCGGAGTCGGTGTCGAAGCCGGCGCTGGCCATGAACTTCGCCCACGCCGCGCCCAGCCCGTCGCGGTGGAAGGTCTCGATCATGTCGTCGACCGCGGCGCGCTGCTCCGCCGCGTCGGGCAGCAGCTCCAGCACCGGCGGCTCGTGCGCGACGAGCGTGCGCACCCGCGCGGGATGGCGCTCGACCAGGGCCAGCCCGGTGATCGCGCCGCCGCTGCTGCCGAGCACATCGGCGGACTCGGCGCCGAGCGCGTCGAGCAGCGCCGCGACGTCGTCGGCCCGCAGCTCCGGAGTGGAGTCCTGCTCGGGGTCGTGCAGGCGGCTGCCGGCGATGCCCCGCGGATCGTGGGTGACGACGGTGAAGTCGTCGGCGAGCACGTCGGCCACCGGCGCGAAGAACGCCGCGGCCATCGGCGCGCCCATCACGAGCAGCAGCGGCCCCGAGCCGCGGACCTCGTAGTGCAGCTGTGCATCGGGAACGGCCAGGGTGTGGGTCGTGGTCATGAAGGTCCTTCGTCCGTGACGGGTCGCCCGCGGTCGCGCGGGTAGGGGGTGGACTCCGGTGGCCGGCAGAACTCATCGCGCCCGGTCGGTGGAAAGCTGCCGGCATGACCGAACGCGATCCGAAGGCGGACCTGCACCAGTACCTGCAGGCGGCGCGGGAGGCGCTGCTGTGGAAGCTGGACGGGCTGGGCGAGTACGACATCCGGCGCCCGATGACGCCGACCGGCACCAACCTGCTCGGGCTGGTCAAGCACGTGGCCAGCGTGGAGCTGGGGTACTTCGGCGCCACCTTCGGGCGGCCGTCCGCCGAGCCGCTGCCCTGGTACGACGACGGGGCCGACCCGCACGGGGACATGTGGGCCACCGCCGACGAGTCCCGCGAGCACATCGTGGAGTTCTACCGGCGGGCGTGGGCGCACTCGGACGCCACGATCGCCGCCCTGGAGCTGGAGGCGCGCGGCCACGTACCGCACTGGCCGACCGAGCGCAGCGAGGTCACGCTGCACCAGGTCCTCGTGCACATGATCGCCGAGACGCACCGGCACGCCGGCCACGCCGACATCCTGCGCGAACTCCTCGACGGCGCCGTCGGGATGCGGCCCGACAACGACAACATGGCCCCGGGCGACGCCGCGGCCTGGGCGAGCCACCGCAGCCGCGTCGAGCAGGCCGCGCACCTCGCCGCGGGCCACTGAAACCCGAAACGACCGCTGGTCACGCTCGGGTCGGCTGGGTTGATCAATCCCTGTCCGTGGGCCGGGCACGTTCCGGTTCGAGCGGCACCAGGCGCAGGGTGATCAGCAGCCAGGGCACGGCGAAGAGCACGCTGCCGATGACGTCGGACGGGAAGTGCGCTCCGCGGTACAGCCGGGCCAGCGCGACCACCACGACGACGGCGACGGCCAGGGCCAGCACCAACCAGCGCCACCAGGCCCGGCTCGCGGTCAGCACCAGCGCGGCGATCGCGCCGTACAGGCAGATCGCGGCCGAGGTGTGTCCGGACGGGAAGCTCGAGGTCGGCGGCAGCTCGGCGTCGAGGTGCGCGACCGGCGGCCGCGGCCGCCCGATCACGGTGGCCGCGGCCATGAAGATCCCCAGCTCCCCCACCAGCAGCACGGCCAGCAGCGCCGCCGGCCGCCACTGCCGCCGGTGGGCGACCGCGAGCACCGCGACCACCACCCCGACGGCGATCACCACTGCGGTGTTGCCCAGTTCGGCTGCCGGGCCGGAGATGCCGTCGAGCACGGGGATCCGGCTCGCGGCCAGGTCCTGCACCACCTCCCGATCGACGTGCTCGATCCCGGTGCCGGGCAGCAGCACGGTGACCAGCAGGCCGGCCCCGAGCGTCACGCCGAGCAGCACCACGGCGACGACGGCGAGCTGGGCGGCGACGGTGCCACGACGCACCGGGTCCGGCTCGGGCGAGGGCGCCGGAGCCAGCTTCGCGGCCGCTTCGGGCTCCAGCCCGTCGTGCACCGGCGGCACGGCCAGCCCCTCCTGGCGACGCCGGTCGCGGAAGGCCGCCGCCGTCACCGCCAGCCAGCCGATGCCGAGTGCGGCCCCGCCGACCACGTCGGACAGGAAGTGCACGCCGAGTGCGATTCGGGTGAACGCCACGACCGCGATCACCATCGCCCCGCAACCGATCAGGGCGCGGCGGGCCCGGACCGGTGCGGTCGGCAGCAGCACGAGCAGCAGCACGCCGACGGTGACAGTCGCGGTGAGCGTGTGCCCGCTCGGGAAGCTGGCGCCGGGAGCGGTGGCCACCGGAGCCTCGACGATCGGCCGGACCCGCCCGACCAGGGCCTTGGCCGTGGTGCCCAGCGCGAGCGCCCCCACCCCGGTGACCAGCACGAACGCCACGAGGCGGCGACGTTCACGGGCCAGCAGGTAGAGCGCGAGCGTCGACAGCACGACGACACCGGTCATCGTGTCGCCGATCCGGGTGACCCCCCGCAGCAGCGCCACCACGGACGGGTGCGGTGCCACCAGGGCGTTCAGCGCGGCCGCGACGGCCCGGTCGAGGGCCACGACGGCGCCCGACAGCGCGTACAGCAGCAGGGCGCCGAGCACGAGCCCGACCAGCCCGGCAACGCTGCGCCGGCCCAGCAGTCCGACCGCCGACCGGACGCCGACCATCGACGTCCGATCGGCCGTGCCGTCCTTCGCGTCCACCGACACCGGGAGACCTCAGGGCTCCACGGTGTCCTCGCTGCGCCGGCGCTCCTGGGCGGCAGAACCGGGCGACGGCCCCTCGACGGCCTCGGCGACGCGCTGCTCGGAGTCGCGCAGTATCTCGGCGGCCTCGTTCTCCCGGTCCTCGCCGCCGCGCTCCGCGACCCGCTCCTCCGGCAGCGGCGTGGCGCGGGTGGCGACAGGGTCGGCGGTCTCGTCGTCGGGCATGCGGGGTGGTACCCGCACCCGCTGCGCGGCAACCCATCGCGACACTTGGGGCACGCGGCCCCCGCTGACAGCGTGGTCCCGGCGGCGCAGACGCGCCGGATGGTTGCGCCCGAGCGCCCACACGAGGACGGCGATGCCGACTGCCGCGATCGTCCAGCCCACGAGAAGCACCCACTGCCCGTCAACCGCCGCCGAAGGCACGAACCGGGTGAGGTCCACGGAGATCAGCTCGCCCAGCGACGCCAGCGCCGCGTTCCGGCCCTGTTGCGCCGAGAAGCCGCCGTCGGGGGTGGAGACCGCCAGGACCGTGAGTGCGCCCGCGAAGACCACGGCGACGCACCCGAACGCCCGGACGAGCACGGTGGGCGCGCGCTGCAGAGCCATCCCGATGTAGCCGGCCAGCATCGGCAGCACGACGGCCATGAACCGGGCGGGTGGCGACCAGGCCCCGCTCCACGCCGGGAACGAGCAGATCATCAGGGTGTACGGCACGACAACGGCCACCACGTGCACGTGCAGCCGCACCCACCGCCGCGATGCCGTGAGGAGGACACCGGGCAACACCAGCAGGAAGATCGGGAAGTTCACGAGGAACCCGACTTCCTGGTCGAACACGATGCCCACCAGCCCCGGCCGGGGATCGAGCTGGAACGGCACCGCTCCGGCGTTCACCTGATTGGGCGCCACCTCGACGCCGACGCCACCAGCACCCGCCCACCGATGGTCAGCGGGTGCAGGCTCACGACCCGCCCGCTGTGCGCGGCGACCGAGCCGGCCGGTGCACCGGTGGTGTCCCGGTCCCACATCCGGATCAACGGCCCCGTGCCCGCCGTGGCGAGCAGCCGCCGCCCACCGACGTCGACCGGGCACAGCAGCTGTGGCGGGCCGGTGAGGATCGACTCGTCCCGGTGGGCCGGGAGCTCCCATGTCAGCGGAGCCAATGACCAACGGGACGTCGGTGCGAGAACCACATCCACCACACGGTGCCGGCCACATGTCGGTTCAGCGACCTGCTACCGCCGGTCCGCGGGTCGCGACGACCGGCAGCGAGCGGATCACCGCTTGCGGCGCCGGCTTCCCGCCTGCCACTCCTGCACCACGCCGACCTCACCCTCGGCCACCCCGAGCGCGCGCAGCTGCGGCAGCTCGCGCAGGCTGCGCTTCAGCTCGGCGAACCCGGGGAACCGGGCCAGTCCGATGACGTGGTCCCACAGCTGCTCGGCCTCGTCCTCCCCGGGCAGCCGGCTGATCACCGGGCCGAAGAACGCCACCCCGGCGGGCGGCTCGAAGTGCAGGATCGGTGTGCCGACGTCCTTCCCCGTGAGCGCGAGCGCCTCGTCGGTCTCGGCCTGCACCACCGCGTCCCACTGCGGTTCGTCCAGCGCGTCGACAAGTTGCGCGGGCAACCCCGCCGCGGCCAGCACCGGCTCGACGAACGGGCGGGTGCCCCGGGCGGCGTGGTCGACCGCGGCGTCCGGCACGAAGTCGGTGTCGAAGATCCGCGCACCGAGGGCCTCGTAGAGCCGCCCGACCGCCTCGCCGCCGTGCTCGGCGCGGGTTCGGGCCGCCATCCGCAGCAGCCGCAGCCCCGCTGTGTGCCCGGCCTCGTACTCGGGCGGGAAGTGCGCGCCGTAGTCGACGTCGGCGTTCACCAGCCGCAGCGAGATGAACCGCCACTCCACGCGGTAGCGCCGCCGGGCGGAGACCATCCGCACCCACTTGCTGGTCAGCCAGCAGAACGGGCACACCGGATCGAAGTAGAGGTGCAGATCGGCGTCGGGCACGGTGTCGACGCTAGTCGCGGTCGAGGGTCGCCACGGTGTCGTTGGCCGGTGATCCTTCCGAAAGGCACGTCATGGCTGTGCCGACGACCACGGCGTTCCGCTGGGATGGATCACCAGTGGTGCCAGGTGGGCGGCTGGCACGGGGAGCCGTTCGACCGCAGCCTGCGGCGGATCTCCGTGTCAAGGCCAGGGCACGGACAGGAGTGGCAGCTACGCTGCCGGCGCGCACCTTCTCGGTGTTCCCCCACGAGACCAGGAGAGGCAGCACATGGGCACGATCACCACGACCGACGGCACGGAGATCTTCTTCAAGGACTGGGGCTCGGGCCAACCGATCGTCTTCAGCCACGGCTGGCCGCTCTCGGGCGACGACTGGGACACCCAGATGTTGTTCTTCCTGCAGCACGGCTACCGCGTCATCGCCCACGACCGGCGCGGGCACGGACGTTCGACGCAGACCGGCGACGGTCACGACATGGACCACTACGCGGATGATCTCGCGGAGCTGACCGCCCATCTCGATCTCCAGGACGCCGTGCACGTGGGGCACTCCACCGGTGGCGGCGAAGTCGTGCACTACATCGCTCGACACGGCGAGAGCCGGGTGGCGAAAGCGGTACTGATCAGCGCGGTGCCGCCGCTCATGGTGCAGACCGAAGCCAACCCCGGCGGCCTGCCGAAGAGCGTGTTCGACGGCCTCCAGGCCCAGCTGGCCGCCAACCGGTCCGAGTTCTACCGGGCGCTGCCGTCGGGCCCCTTCTACGGTTTCAACCGGCCCGGCGTGGAGTCCTCGGAAGCGGTCATCGAGAACTGGTGGCGCCAGGGGATGATGGGCGGCGCGAAAGCGCACTACGACGGCATCGTCGCCTTCTCCCAGACCGATTTCACCGAGGACCTCAAGAAGATCACGGTGCCGGTCCTGGTGATGCACGGCGACGACGACCAGATCGTGCCGTATGCCGACTCCGCACCGCTGTCGGCGCAGCTCCTGCAGAACGGGACCCTGAAGACGTATCCCGGATTCCCGCACGGAATGCCGACCACCGAGGCCGAGACGATCAACGCTGACCTACTGGCCTTCGTGCAGTCCTAGTCGAATCGGCGGCCGGAGCATCATGGCGCCTACGCTCCCCTGGGGTAGAGGGGTCGGGCGGCGGCATGGCCGGGCGCTGTGGCAACCCGGTTTCGGCCGGCCCGCTTGGCGCGGTAGAGGGCC
>DATMDS010000264.1:0-21900 GCA_035557575.1 Pseudonocardia sp.
CCCAGCGCGCGGCGAACTCGCCGAGCGTGTTCGGCAGCGGGCCGAGCACGAGCAGCGCCCCACCGAACAGCAGCACGCCGAGCACCGCGAGCAGCGCCCCGCCGACGATCAGCAGCCGACCCGAGCGCTCACCGCGCACCCCGACAACCCCACCTCATCCGGACATTCTGGGCCATCGGAGCGCGCCCATCCGAATCAGCCGGCCAACACAGGCGCCGTGCCGTTCCGCGGGCTGCGCGCTACGACACCGCGGTGACCAGCGGGCGCTGCCGACGTTCGAACCAGAGCGTCGCGAACGGCGGAATGCTGCAGGCCAGCGCGAGCAGCGTCGTGGGCAGGCGCCAGCCGAAGGCGCGGGCGGTCAGCACGGCGACCACCAGGTAACCGAGGAACAGCGCGCCGTGGATCGGCCCGAAGACCTGCACGCCGATGTCGTTGCCGACCACCAGGTACTTGAACATCATGCCGATCAGCAGGCCGGCCCAGGAGCAGGCTTCGGCGATCGCGACCACGCGGAAGGCCGTTGCCACTGCGGACGGGGACAGGGAAGCCACATGACCAGTGTGCCCGTAGTTCTACTGGCTGTCGAAGTTGACCCTCAGCGGGCAGGATGGCGCCATGATGCGACGGATCGCCCCGGTGCTGGGCGTGCTGCTGATCCTGGTCGGCGGGCTCTGGACGCTGCAGGGCATCGGCGTGGTCGGCGGCAGCTTCATGACCGGTTCCCGGACCTGGCTGCTGATCGGCCTGGTACTGGTCGTGCTCGGGATCGCGCTACTGCTGCGCCGGGCCCGGGGCCGCTGAACGCCGCTCCCGCAGCACGAACTTCTGGATCTTGCCGGTGGACGTCTTCGGCAGCTCGCAGAACGTCACGGTCTTGGGCGCCTTGAACCGGGCCAGCCGCTGCCGCACGTGCTCGATGATCTCCTGCTCGGTCGCCTGCGCGCCCTCCTGCAGCGTCACGTAGGCGGCCGGGACCTCGCCCCACTTCTCGTCGGCCGCGGCGACCACCGCCACCTCCAGCACCGCCGGGTGCTCGGCGATCGCCTGCTCCACCTCGACCGACGCGATGTTCTCCCCGCCGGAGATGATCACGTCCTTGGACCGGTCGCGCAGTTCCACGTACCCGTCGGGGTGCTGCACGCCGAGATCCCCGGTGCGGAACCAGCCGTCCGGGATCGCCGCGGCGGTGGCCTCCGGGTCGTCGAGGTAGCCGAGCATCACGTTGTTGCCGCGCAGCGCGATCTCGCCGATGGTCTCGCCGTCGGCCGGCACGTCGGTGCCGTCGGCCCCCACCACCCGGGCCCGGCACGAGATCATGTTCCCGACGCCCTGGCGGGCCTTGAGCCGGGCCTGCTGCGCGGCGTCCTCCGCGTTCCACTCCGGGCGCCAGTCGCAGATCATGACCGGGCCGAACGTCTCGGTGAGTCCGTAGAGGTGAGTCACGTCGAAGCCCAGCTCGCCCATCCGGCGCAGGATCGCCGGGCTCGGCGGCGCCCCACCGGTGGCCACCCGCACCGGGGTGGCCACCGGTGCCGCCTCCGGCGCGTAGGCCAGCATCGACAGCACGGTCGGGGCACCGTTGAGATGGGTGACGCCCTCGTCGCGGATCAGCCGCCACACCCGCGCCGGCTCCACCTTCGGCAGGCAGACATGGGTGCCGGCCGCGGCGGTGACCGCCCACGGGAAGCACCACCCGTTGCAGTGGAACATCGGCAGCGTCCACAGGTGCACCGCCGACGGGGACAGCCCCGTGTGCCCGACCACGGCCAGCGCCTGCAGGTAGGCCCCGCGGTGGTGGTACATGACGCCCTTGGGCCGGCCGGTGGTGCCCGACGTGTAGTTGATCGACAGCAGCGCCCGCTCGTCCTCCGGGGTCACCGCACCGGGCGTCGCCGACGACAGCAGCTGCTCGTACCGCTCGCCCGCCCTGATCAGGATCGGCGGGTCGTCCAGGGTGGCCACCGCGGCCGCGACCAGCTCGTCGAACACCGGGTCGTGCACCAGCACCGCCGCCCTGGAGTGCTGGAGGATGTAGGCCACCTCGTCGGCGGACAGCCGGGTGTTGATCGCCACCAGCGCGGCCCCGGACCACGGCACGCCGAAGTTGGCCTCCAGCAGCACGTGGGTGTTCGGCGCCAGCACCGCCACCGGCCGGCCGCCGGCCAGCGAAGCGAGCGCTCCGGCCAGCCGCCGGCAGCGCTCGTGCAGCTCCCGGTAGCTCATCCGCAGCTCCCCGTCGATCACCGCGGTGCGGTCGCCGTGCGCTGCCGCCGCCCGGTCGAGGAAGGAGACGGGCGTCAGCGGTTCGTAGCAGTGCTCCACGCCGGCCAGCATGTCGGCTCGACCGACCGGCGGCTACCGGAGCGGTTCGAGGGTGCCGAGCAGCCGCCGCAGCTCGGCCGGCCGGGGTGGGCCACCGGTGCGCCCGGTGATCTCCTGAAGTGCCTGCCAGAGCGCGTCGAACCGGTCCGGGCCCAGGCGCTGCCGCCAGTCCAGGTGCACCCGGGCCGAGGCGGCCTGGGCGTGCTGCTCCAGGTCGCGCCCGAGCGCGGTGAGCCGGATCTGCCGGGCCCGGGAATCGTCCGGGTCCGGTTCCCGGACCAGGTAGCCGGCGCGTTCCAGGTGCACGACCAGCTCGTGCATGGACTGCTTGGTCATGGCCGCTCGCTCGGCGAGCTCGGTCACCCGCCGGCCCTCGATCGAGCCGAAGTTGAAGATCTGCAGGTGCGCGGCACGCAGCTGCGGATGCCGGGCCAGCACCTCGGCGGCCATGGCGGTGGCCGCCTGCTCGAAGGCCAGCCGAACCAGGCCCGCGATCCGTCGGGGCGGACCGGAATCCGTTGACATGACAGTCAGGATACCTTACCGTCTGAAGTCAGGAAACCTGACGAAAGGACACATCGTGGACCACGAGATCATGGACCGCCTGATCCACGCCCATCTCAGCGCGGAGGACACCGGCGACCTGGACGCGGCGGTGGCCGTCTACACCGACGACGTCGAACACGACGTGGTCGGCGCACCCGGCGGGCCGCTGCACGGCCCGGCGGCCGCTCGCGACCGCTATGCGGGGCTGCTGCAGAACGTGCGCACCGACCGGATGACGGAGCTGCGCCGCTACTACGCCGAGCGCGCCTGCATCGTCGAGCACGAGTGCACCGCCACCGTGATCGGGCAGTTCGGTGGCCTCCCCGGGCTCGACCGCGCGGTGACCTTCCGGCTGCTGCATGTCTTCGAGTTCCGCGACGGCCTGATCAGCCGCGAGAACGTCTGGATGGACGCCGCCACCGTGAGCGCCCAGCTGGCGCCGCCACCGGCGGCGGTGGGGGTGCCGGCACCGGGCTGAGCGCGCCGGCCCGCTCGTGCAGGCGGCTGCGGACCTCGTCCGGGGTGTAGGAGCGCCGGCGGCGCTCGGCGCGGGCCGTCACCACCCCGCTCGCCGCCACCCCGGCCAGCCCGGCCAGGCCCAGCCACTTCCACCACGCGATCGCCACGGCACGACACCGTAGCGCCGCTGGTCGGGCGGCCGTCTGGCGCCCGACGCCCGGTCAGGTCAGTCGGCCCCAGCCGGCAGCGGGACGCCGGCCCCGGTGGCCAGATCGAGCAGCAGGTCGGCCAGGCCGCCGCGGGCCCGGCCGTGCCGGGCGCTGGTCCGGGCACGCACGTCGGTCGGGGACAGCACGCGGTGGCCGTACCGGCGCAGCAGCGCGAGCAGCGCGTGCTCCTCCCCGGAGGTGACCGCGGGAAAGCCGCCGATCCGGGCGTAGGCCGCGGCCCGCACGCGCCCGCACCCCGCGGTCCCGCACCAGGCCGACGGTCAGCTCCGCGTCGTTCGCGACCACCTCCAGGCCCGGTCCGGGCCCCCAGGCCCGGCAGGCGGCCGAGACGGTGGCGTCCTGGCAGCGGTCGGCCACCACGCACGCCGCCACCACCGTCGACTCCGGCAGCTCGGCGGTCGCGGCGCGCAGCACACGCAGGCAGCGCCCGATCCGCCGCTGCTCGTCCCGGGCGGGCACGACGTCCCACGGCGTCGATTCCCACGGCGTCGATTCCCACGGCGTCGACCCGGCGGGTGCGGTACGCCGTCACCCGCACCGCACGACATGCAGCAGGAACTCCGCGTCGACGTGCTCGACGACGGTGGCGAACCTCGGGTCGTCGAGGAAGCGGCGGTGCGTGGCCCAGGCGTCCTGCGGGGACTCGGCGGCCGGTCCGCTCCAGTGCACCAGCACGACGTCCGCGCCGGGCCGGGCGGCGCCGGCGATCCGGTCCACGACCGCGTCGAGATCGTCGGCGCCCAGGTAGTACAGGACCTCGCTGCACACGACGAGATCGACACCGTCGGGCACGGCCCGCGGGTCGGGCAGGGCCAGCTGCTCGACGGTGATCCCGGACCGGCCGGCAACGGCGGTCCGGGTCGCCGCGACGGCGGCCGCCGTGTAGTCGCTCGCGGTGATCGCGGCACACCGCTGCGCCAGCTCCCGGGTGAGCTCTCCGGTTCCGCAGCCCGGCTCGGCGGCGTGCTGGTATCGCGGCGCGGGCAGGCATGCGGTCAGCACGGCGCGCTTGCGCCGCTCGTACCAGCTGGTCCGGGTCTGCCACGGGTCACCGCCACCGTCCTGGTAGAGCGACGCGAACCGCTCGGCCGGCGCGCTGGCCGTGGGCGGGATCCGGAAGAACATCTCCCGCCCGGTGTCGAAGTGGGCCAGCACGGGCGCCGGCAGGATCGGGTCGCCGCCGTCGGGAGCGGCGCGCAGCTGCGAGGCGTGACAGCCGATGGCCCGCTGCTTGGCCCGCCGCGCGTCCGCGTCCAGCTCATGGACGTGCACGTGCGCCCACGGCAGCCGCGGGTCGTCCGGGTCGCCCCACGGCCAGGTCCAGATCGGGTAGCCGAACCGGTGCGCCCCGGCCGGTGCGGCGACCAGCATCGCCCGGCCGGCGGCGGCGTGGTCGGGATGCGGATCGTGCACCCAGGGACCAAGGCAGGCGTCGACGCCGCTGGCCAGCAGCCGCAGCGCCTGGGCCAGCCGGTCCTCCACGGCGGCCAGGCCGGAGTCCGGCAGGCCCAGCCAGTGCACCGCGATGTCCCCCACACCGAGCGCGGTGAGCGCCCGGTGCAGCTCGGCGCGGCGCGTGCGGGCCAGCTCCCGGCGGTCCGCCGGCGACGCCTGCGGGAAGGCGGCCTCCCCGTCGGTGGCGACGACGAGCTCGATCCGGCTGCCGGCGGCGTGCGCGGCGCGCAGGAACCCACCGGCCGCGAGGGTCTCGTCGTCGGGGTGGGCGGCCACCACCAGCAGGCGACCGATCCGCGGGTTCATCGGGGCGGCCGGATGGGCTGCCCACGCCGACCGCCACACCTCCGGTGCGGTGAGCTTCCGCGCGGTCACCGGATGTCCCCGGCACCGGCGGACCCGCGCCCGGCGTCGAGCACGGCCTCACCCAGCGCGGCGAGGTCGCGTTCGCCGTGGTGCTGCCGGATGTAGAGGCCGAGGTCGGCCAACTGCTGGCCGAGCGAGGAACGGGTCAGCGCGGCCACCCCGGCCACCCGGGGAGCGAGATCGAGCACGTCGCGGCAGCTGCGCTCGGCCGCAGTGCGCAACGTCCACACCGCGGTCCGGTGCGCGCGGCCGGGGTCGGCGTCGATCAGGGTTGCGGTGGCGTCGAGCAGCGCGCGGGTGGCCTCGACCGAGGCGTGCAGCGCGCCGAGGTGGGCCAGCTGGAACGGATCGGCGCGCGAGCTCAGCTGCGCGGTCAGCGCGTCCAGCACGCCGAGCGCGCCACCGAGCCAGACCGCCGCCACGCCGCCGCCGCCCCACCAGAACCCGGGGCGCTCGGTGTACCAGCCCGGCTCGCCGACCACGTCCGTCGCGGGCACCGCGATGTCGGTCAGCTCGACGTCGACGGTGTCGCTGGCGCGCATTCCCGGGGACTGCCAGGTCCCGTCGACGGGACGGACGCCGGGGGCACGCAGGTCCAGGTCGACCACCCGGGACCCGTCGGCGGCCGCCGCCACCACGAGCGCGCGGTCCAGGCCGTGCGCCCCCGAGCAGAACCGGACCGTGCCGCGCAGCGTGCTCCCGACCAGCTCGGCGCCGGTACCGCCGGAGCGGGCGGCCCACACCCCGTACAGCGCGCCCGGCACTGCCGCGGCGCCCGCGTCCTGCAGGATCGCCATGGCGTCGGTGTGCCCTTCGGCGAGCCGGGCCATCGGCAGGTCGGCCCGGCCCCAGGCCAGCAACCGGTGCCACCGCTGCGCGGTGCGCCCCGAGCCCGGCGCGGGCAGCGCGCCACCCGTCCCGAGCAGCGCGCGCAGCTTCTGCGCACCCGGGCCCTGCGCCGGGGTACGGCGCTCGGAGATCACAGTCGTCAACTCTGTCCTTCGTCGTCCACTGCCGGCGGGCCGTACACGGACCGTTCACACAGCCACGTCCGGTATTCCAACACCGATCAAGACCTGCCGCGCGTCAACCCTGTGCTCAGCCGCGGAGGAACGGCACCGAGTCCGCTCGGATCCAGCCACCGCCGGCGAACCAGCGGCGGAACCCGGCCGGGTCGCGCCGCTCGATCTCGTCGAGCAGCCGCCTGCGCAGCGCGCACACCCGCTCCAGCTCCGCGCGGCCGGCGGTCCGGGCCAGCAGGGCGTGGCTCTGGTGCCAGACCTGGGCGAGCTCGGCGTCGGAGAGTGCAGCGAGGTCGTCGCCCGTATCGAGGCAGACCGACACCGACTCGGTGGCCGACCGGCCGGCCCGACCCCGGAACAACCGGCGGGCCACCGCCAGCCCGATCAGCACCAGAACGATCGGCGTGGCGGCCGCCCCGAACAGCACCGCCAGCCCGGCCACGACCGGACCCGCGCACGCTGCCGCGGCCAGCAGCCGGATCATGCGGCGCCGGGTGACGGCGGCGTCCCGGTGCCGGGACTGCTCTCCCCCCAGACCTCCGATGACCGCCGCGACCAGCACGAACGCCACCGTCAACCCCAGCGCGAGGCCGAGGTCCAGCACCACTCCTGTCACTGCGAGCAGTCCGGCCGCCGCGCCCAGAATCGTGCGCACCCACCGGCTCGTGGTGGTCGGCTTCCCGTGCCCGGCCCACTCCCCCGCCATGGCGCCCGGCTACCCGGGAACCGGCGGCCACAACCGCCGCTGGCACGAGCGGCACCCGGATGCCACCGCGACCCGGTGCCGGCGACCGGCGGCGGGCTAACCTACCGCCGTGCCGGGCAGCATGATCACCCTCGAGCGGGCCTGCGAGCTGACCCGGACGGGGGATCTGTGGCTGTTCCGTGGCCGCAGCCGGGCCGACCGCGCCATCCGGAGCCTGACCAACGCGCCGGTCAACCACGTCGGCATGGCCATCGTGCTCGACGACCTGCCGCCGCTGATGTGGCACGCCGAGCTGGGCCGCTCGCTCCCCGACCTGTGGTCGGGCCGCCACCAGCGTGGCGTGCAACTGCACGACCTGCGGGACGCGGTGCTGCTGTGGGGGCAGCGGTACGGCCAGCGCGGATGGCTGCGCCAGCTCGACGGGCCGGTGGACGGGACCATGGAGGACGCCGTCCTGCGTACCGTGGCCCGGCTGGACGGCACCCCGTTCCCCTCGACCGCGCGGCTGGCCGGCCGGTGGCTGCGGGGCCGGCTGCCGCTGCTGCCCTGGCACCGGGCGAACACCGGCCTGCAGGGCGCGGGCCTCGAGACGGCGTACTGCGCCGAGGTCGTCGCCGTGACCTACGAGGAGATGGGGCTGCTACCGAGGCGACGCCGCCCGAACTGGTACGACCCCGGCCGCTTCTGGAGCGGCGACGACCTCGGCCTGATCGACGGCTACCGACTGGGTGGCGAAATCGAGGTGCTGATCCCACCCGCCGGTGAATTGGCATGACCAATTAGGCCTTGATCCTCGCGACTCTCTACAGTGCTCGAACTTTCCGGCGGACTGGCGTCGAATGTAGGCGAACATCGCGTAATGCCGCCGACAATGGATCAGCGTCGGGCCGTGAGCACGTCCCGCCGACGCTCCCGCATCAGCTCGTTGGTCTCGGTCAGAAACCTTCGGACCACCCCGAGCTCGGCGATGCTGTACGCCGCGAGCATCCGATCCATCCGGAGTTCGAGCGGTCTGAAGTAGGCCAAACCCAGCGCCGGTGCACCGTCGCCGTAGTGCAGCGTGACCCGGCGCCGGTCGTGCTCGTCCCGGATACGACGCACGTGACCAGCCCGTTCCAGCCTGTCGATCACTGCGGTGGTGGCCCCGGACGAGAGCCCGAGGTACTCACCGAGACGCCCCGGCGTGAGCGGCATGCCGGCCTGGTCGTCCCGCATCACGGCGAACAGTGCGTTCAGGTCGGTCGGGTGCATGTGCTGACTGTCGGCGAAGGCCTGCCCCAAACGGCTCGCCTCAGCGACGTACTCCTGCAACAGCCGCACCAGATCATCGCGTATTCCGTGCTCCCCCATTGCCGGAGGCTACCCCAGCGAGTGATCTTCTCCGATCTCTAACTACTCATTCAATGAGAGAATCGACATTGCGTCACCGCCCGCTCGTCCGTGGGGCCGCACCTTTCCGCCGGACCGGGGTCGCCGACGGCACCGCTCGTGGCCGCATGCCCCGCCGGGGCCGTCACGGGCCCGGGTGATCAGCCGGCGGTGCCGGCATCCCGAGTCCCCGGCAACGGGTCGACACGGCGCCCGGCGGCGCCGTCACCCGACCGGTGGTCCGCGCGGCTCGGGCAACCCTTTTCCTGCCGCCGGCGCCATTCGGCCCGAATCGGCGCCGCGACTCGCCCGGCTTCCGCGAGCGACACACCGAACAGAGGGTGCCGCATCGACAATGCGCGGCCCCTGCCATTATTATCGACGACGGAAATCGTCGAGCTCATCTTCGGACATCGGAAGCCTTGGGTCATCCGGGGCTCCTCGGCATGCCCGCGGGATCCCGAGAGGCAGAGAGTACGTGGCCAAGAAGACAACCGTGACACTGGTCGACGACCTGGACGGAAGCCAGGCCGACGAGCAGATCTCGTTCGCCATAGACAGCCGCAGCTACGAGATCGATCTTTCTGCGGCCAATGGTGCCAGATTGCGCGACGCGCTCGCCCCGTTCATTTCCGTGGCTCGCCGCGCCGGTGGCCGTCGCGGTTCCGGCGGCGCTGCCGCAACGGCGCGCCCGAGCACTGACCGCGAGCAGAACCAGGCCATTCGAGAATGGGCGGTTGCCCAGGGGATGAAGATCTCCGAGCGCGGTCGGATCCCGTCCAACGTGCTCGAGGCCTATCACCAGAATCACTGAGTGCAGCGGCTCGCCCCGCCACCCGAGCGACGCCACAACCCACTCGGGGGGCGGCGGCGGGGGATGGTTCTCACTGGTAGTGCATCCGCTACCGTCCTCACTTCCCGGCAGCGCTGCCGAACCGCAAGCGGTGCGGCACAGCTCGATCGTGCTGCGTCGGAGGTGAGGTCAGAAGTGAACGAAGCCACTACCCGCTCCCACCCGTACTACGGCACCTGCAGCGGGTGCCGCCAGCTCAAGCACGTCAGCCACGACGGCGTGATCCATGACCACAACCGCTACCAGGCCACCGGCACCGTGATCGTTCAGCTGCGGTGCGCCGGTTCCGGCGGGCGCTACGTGGAGTGGACCGCGGCTGACGGGTTGAGCGCCTGAGGACGCCGGATCCTCACGGCTACGGCCGCCGGCCGGCCACCGGCGGCCGCCGGGCGCCGGGCGCCCCACTCGGTGCGGCTCTGGTACGCCTCGCCGACCCGCAGCACCGTCGCGTCGGCATGCCGCGGCCCGACGATCTGCAGGCCCACCGGCAGCCCGCCGCCGGTGAACCCGCAGGGCACGCTGAGGGCCGGCTGCTGGGTCATGTTGAACGGGTAGGTGTAGGGGGTCCAGGTCGGCGATCGCGGCCAGCGCGGCCTCGGTGGCCTCCACCGGGCTGAACTCCCCGCTGCCGAAACCGGTCGCCAGCTCGGTGCCGGACAGCCACGCCAGCTCCCTCACCCGCCACCCCCGGCACCGGCCGGAACGTAGCCGAGTTGCTTGTCCACGACGTTGTGCAGCGGCTCCCCGTCGAGGAAGCGCAGCGCGTTGTCCACGAACTGGAGGGCCAGCGCGTTCCACTGGCTCGCGGCGTCACCCGCCAGGTGCGGCGACACCACCACTCCCGGCGCGGTCCACAGCGGATGGCCCGGCGGCAGCGGCTCGGTCGCGAACACGTCGAGCGAGGCGGCCGCCAGCCGGCCCGCGTGCAGCGCCTCCACCAGCGCGTCCTCCTCGACGAGCCGCCCGCGCCCGAGGTTGACCAGGTGCGCCGTGGGCTTCATCGCGGCCAGTACCGCGGCGTCGATCATGCCGCGGGTCTGCGCGGTCAGCGGGGCGACCACCACGACGTGGTCGGCCCAGGCCACGTGCTCGACGAGCCGGTTGACCGGGAGCACGGTCCCGAAGTCGGGATCGGCGGTGCGCTCGGTGCGGCCGACCCCGCGCACCCGCATCCCGACCGCGCCCAGCAGCCGAGCCGTGGCCCGCCCGATCGGGCCGGTGCCGACGACCAGCGCGGTCCGGTCGGCGAGCTGCTCGGTCTCCTGGTGCCGCCACACGCTCGCCCGCTGCCGGGCCCGGATCTCGTGCAGCCGCTTGACCCGGGCCAGGATCGAGGCCAGCGCGAACTCGGCCATCGGCCGGTCGAAGACACCGCGGGCGTTGGTCAGCAGCACGTCGGAGGCGACGAGCTCGTCGAACAACACGGTGTCCACGCCCGCCGCGGCCACGTGCACCCAGCGCAAGGCGCCCGCCCGATCCCAGACGTCGCGCAGCGCGGTCGAGAAGAAGTCCCACAACAGCAGTGCGTCGGCCCCCTCTACGGCCGCCCCGAGCCCCTCCGCCTCGGTGTAGCGGACGGTCGCCCGGCGCTGCACCGGCTCCAGGTGCGGGGGTGGGCCGGCCGCTCCCACCAGCACCGCGATGGTCAGCGGCGGGTCGGCAGCGGGCACGGGCCGAGCCTAGCGGCACGACTGTCAGCAAACGTTCTGTGATCGTTTGGTAACGCCACGCAGCGGGTACTCGAAGAGGGGATGTGCTGCCACCCAAGACCGAACACTTCTTCCGCGCCGCGCCGAGCCACATCGGGGCGCGCCTCGCCACTGCCGCGGTGACCGCCGGGCTCGCCGCCGCCGCGCTGCTCGTCGGCGCCGCCCCGGCCGCGGCCGCGACCTGCAACAGCCCGGTCCGCTACGCGTCCTCCTCGGACACCGTGTACCTGACCGCGGCGGGCCCGATCGACACCCTGAGCGAGATCAAGGCCGCCTGCCCGAGCGCCCCGCTGGCCCAGCCCAGCCCCGGGATCTGGGAGCTGAACGCCGACCTGGTGCTGCAGAACGGCGCGAAGCTGAAGCTGGATGCCGCCGGCGACGTCCGCGAGCTGCGCATGCAGAGCCTGCCCAGCGGCCGGCAGAACGAGGTCAGCGCGCTCACCGCGCAGTACGGGCAGATCGACATCCGCGGCGTCAAGGTGACCTCGTGGAACGGCACCGGACCGGACACCGACTACGCCGTTCCATCCGGCGGCGTCCGCGGACGCGCGTTCATCCGGGCGCTGTCGGTGCTGGAGGGCAGCACGCCGCGGCAGTCCACGATGAACATCGAGAACAGCGACCTCGGCTACCTCGGCTTCAACGGCGCCGAGGCCTACGGGGTGGCCTACAAGGCCCGCGGCTGCGGCGTCGACACGCCCGCCGTCTGCGCCAAACTCAACGTGCTCGGCAAGCAGGTCGGCAGCCGGTTCCACGACAACTTCATGGGCACCTACACGTGGGGCGCCCAGGACATGCTGTTCGACCGCAACACCTACTCGAAGAACAAGTCCTACGGGTTGGACCCGCACGACGACTCCGATTACTTGACGATCACGAACAACGTGTTCTCCGAGAACGGCAACCACGGTCTGATCTGCTCGCAGCGCTGCGACCACCTGGTGATCCGCGGCAACAAGAGCACGAACAACGGCCTGGTCCCCTACGTCGGCCCCGGCGACACCGACCCGAGCGACAACCAGGTGCACGGCATCATGCTGCACCGCGGGATCACCGACACCGTGGTGGAGAACAACCAGGTGACCGGGCAGCGCAACGGTGGCGGCATCGTGATCTTCGACAGCGTGGGCAACACCGTGCGCGGCAACACGGTGAGCGGCAACAAGTACGGCCTGCGGTTCAGCGTCGGGACCCGGGACACGGTGATCGAGAACAACACCGTGACCAACTCACTGACCCACGCGCTCTACACCTACAAGGGCAGCGACTCCCCGGTGTACACCGGCAAGTCCGG
This sequence comes from Pseudonocardia sp., assembly GCA_035557575.1. Lineage (GTDB taxonomy): Bacteria > Actinomycetota > Actinomycetes > Mycobacteriales > Pseudonocardiaceae > Pseudonocardia. The sequence goes on from DATMDS010000264.1 coordinate 12,334, forward strand.
CCGCCCCACGAACATCACCTTCACCGGGAACAGCTTCACCGGAGCCGGGGCCGAGCTGTTCAAGGTGGGCGAAGCAGACCGGTTCACCTTCAGCGGCGGGTCGTTCGCCCCGGGCGCGCCGGCCCGCGGGCCGCGCTTCGACCGGGCCCAGGGCCACGTGATCAACGGTTCGGTCAGCGTGCCGGCCGGCACCACGTTCACCCTCCGCGGCACCAGTGGGTCGCGGACCTCCCTGGAGTTCCGCGGCCGGGCGGCATCGACCGTCGTGGTGAACAAGGACTCCTACAGCACCGTGACGTTCAGCTCTCCGTGATCGACGGCTCCGCCTCGTCCTGGATCCGATGCCGCAGCAGCACGCGGCTGCCCCGCTCGTCGTAGTGGATCAGCACCGATTCGGACATCGTGCTCATCAGCGGGATCCCGCGCCCGCTCTGCCGGCTCGGGTCGGTGGCCGGGGCCCGCCAGCTGCCGTGGTCGACGACCTCGATGGACAGGGTGCCGGGCTCGGTCCACAGCGTGAGCTCGACGGCCCCGGACTCGTCGGGGCCGTAAGCGTGCCGGACGGCGTTCGCGGCGGCCTCGTCGACCGCGAGCACCACATCGGCTGTCTCCTCCTCGGTCAGCCCCAGCGGAGCCAGCCAGTCGGACAGCTCGCGGCGGATCACCGCCAACTGGTCGGAGTCGGCCGGCCAGCTGCGGTGGACGAACTCGACGTGCCCGGGTGTCTGCTGCATGTTTCCAGATTGCACGATCTCGGGGGCGGGCAAACATCCGCTCGCCGCTTCCCGACGATCGGTCACCCGCTCATCCGTCCGGCGGCGCCGGTCACCGATCAGCGGCGATCACCAGACGTCACCGTCGCGCCAGTCGCAGCTCAGCTCCCCGTGGAGATCGAGCTCGGCGGTGCCGCGGAGTACGAAGATGCCGCCGTCCTCGTCGGCCGTACGCCGGATCCCGGTCGGGGTGAGCGCCGAGGTCGGGCCCACCCAGCGCAGCCAGCCCCGGCCGACGTACAGGGCGGCACCCTGCTCGCTCGAGGCCAGCGCGCCGAGCTGGTAGCCGGAGCGGATCACCCGCTCGACGGCCTGGATCAGCTGCCCGGCGTGACCGCGGCGGCGCCGGTCGCGGCGCACGCCGACGGCCTCGACATAACCGGCACGCAACGCCCGACCGCCGTGCAGCAGCCGTCGCTGGACCACCGACGCATGCCCGATCAACGCGCCGTCCTCCCAGATCGTGGCGTGCAGACCGCCCAGAGCGTGGTCCCAGTCCTGCTCGCCGAAATCACCGTCGAACGCGGCCAGGAGCAGATCGCGGGCGGCGCTGAGCTCCGCGGCGGTCAGGTCGGCGGTGTGCGCCATCCGCAGGTCCGTCACCGGCGCATCATCCCCCGGCTCCACCTCCCCGGTGCCGGCGGTGACGCCGGGCTGCTGTGTCAGGATCTTCGACGTGCAGGCGTTCCGGTTGAACGGGTCCCGGGTGCTGGAGATCGATCTGGCCGGTGACGCGGTGCGCGCCGCCACCGGATCCATGATCGCCTACACCGGCGAGGTGTCGTTCCGCAACGCCGGCCTCGGCGGCGGCGACGGGCTGCGCTCGGCACTCAAGCGCCGGGTCACCGGCGAGTCGGTGGCGCTCATGCAGTGCTCGGGGCACGGCACCGTGTGGTTCGCGAAGGACGCCATGGAGGTGCTGCTGGTCGAGCTGGCCGGGGACACCGTGGCGGTCGAGTCCGAGCAGCTGCTCGCGCTGTCCGACCAGCTGCGCACCGACGTGGCGTTCGCCGGACTGCGCGGGGCCAGCTCCGGACAGGGGTTGTTCACCACCACGGTGACCGGCCACGGGACGGTCGCGCTGCTGTCCGCCGGTGGGCCGCCGATCGCCCTGGAGGTGTCGCCGCAGTACCCGCTGATCGTCGACCCGGACGCGTTCATCGCCAGCCAGGGCCAGCTGAACCAGACCTTCGTGACCGACGTGTCCTGGCGCAACCTGATCGGCGAGAGCTCGGGCGAGGCGTTCTCGTTGCGCTTCGACGGCCACGGCGTGATCTACATCCAGCCCGAGGAGCGCTGAGGTGGGCTTCACCCAGATCAACGGCAAGGTCGTCTCGGCACCGGTGGCGCCGGGGCGGGAGGTGCTGGCCCGGCGGGGTGCGATGCTCGCCTACACCGGTGACGTCGGCTTCGCCCCGGTACACGCCGGGCAGGGCGGCGCGGGCGGGATGCTCGGGCGGATGGCCGCCGGTGAGCAGGTGGCGATGATGGTCGCCCAGGGCAACGGCACCGTGTACTACGGGTTCGGCGGGCTGTACCTGACGATCATCGAGCTGGACGGCTCCGGGCCGCTGTCGGTGGAGGCCGACCGGCTGGTCGCCCACGATGCCGGCCTGCAGACAACCGTGGTCTTCCTCGGGCAGCAGGGCGGGCTGCGCGGCGCGATCCGGGGCGCGGTCAGCGGGCAGGGACTGTTCACCACCCAGCTGCACGGGGCCGGCTCGGTGGCGGTGCTCAGCCACGGCGGCACCATCAGCATTCCGGTGGACGGCAGCCGGCAGGTCGCGGTCGACCCGCAGGCCTACGTGGCCCACGTCGGACGGGTCGACGTGGACGTCTCGGCGTCGGTGGGCTGGCGGGACGCCGTCGGCCGCGGCTCCGGCGAAGCGATCCAGCTCAAGCTGACCGGCTACGGCACCGTGTACGTGCAGGCATCGGAGCAGAAGATCTGACATGACCGTTCCGTTGAACCCACAGACCCTGCCGGACAACGACAACGTGCCCGGCAACAGCTACGCCTTCTGCGTGCGGCTCAACGGTGAGCTGTTCATGCAGACCGGCCGCATGATCGCGTACTACCCGGCCGGCGGCGGCCCGGGCATCCGCTTCGAGCCGCTGACCGCGGCCAGCATCGGCGGCTTCGTGGCCAGCCGGTTCTCCGCGCCGCTCTACGCCCGGGACTGGGTGGTGGCCACCGGCGCCGGGCACCTGCTGCTCGGCGACCGGGGCTACGACATCAACTCCTACGACCTGGACGAGGGCAACCTGACCCTGCGGGCCGCCAACCTGCTCGCCTTCGACTCCACGCTGGAGCTCAAGGCGTCGATCGTGCCGGGCTTCCTCACCCTGATCGGGACGGGTCGGTTCCTGGCCTCCAGCTCCGGACCGGTGATCTTCGCCGAGCCGCCGATCCGGGTCGACCCGCAGGCGCTGGTCGGCTGGGCCGACTGCCCGTCGCCGGCGCACCACTTCGACGCACGCTGGATGAGCGGGTTCCTGTCCTCGGCGATGGGCATGCTCGGCGTGACCTCCGGCGAGGAGCGGCAGTTCGACTTCACCGGGGCCGGCACCGTGCTGCTGCAGTCCTCGGAGCGGGACCTCCACGATCCGCACCTGCTGCGACAGCTGGAGAACCAGGTCGGGACGTTGGGCCAGCCCGGCCTGCAACGGCTGCAGCAGGTGATCCAGCAGCGGCTGCAGCAGCAGCAACAACGCTGATCGTTGCCCCGTGGTCCGTCCCCGCGTGAACCGCGCGGGCCCCGCAGCGGCAGGCCGGGCTACGGCTCGGCAAGCCAGCCGAAACCCAGGCCGGGCAGCCGCAGCTGCCCGTTCCGCACGGCCAGCGCGCCGTCACTGGACAGCACCGATTCCAGCTCGCCGTACGGTTCGAACACGCTGGCCTCGATCGCCACCGGCTGCTCGGCGAAGTTGGCCAGCCCGATGAACCAGCCGCTGCGCGGGTGCCGGCGGCGCCAGCCGAGCACGTGCGGTGACCCGACATCGATCACGGAGGTGTCGGCCGCGGCGTGCAGGGCGGGCAGCCGGCGCCGGATCGCGCCCAGCGCGACCAGCCAGCCGAAGACCCGGCCCTCGAGCGAATCCGGGTCGTGCCGGCGGGCCGCCGCCGCATCGTCGAAGTACGGGCGGTGCATCCAGCGGTTGTCGGCGGCCAGCGCCGGGTCGGCCAGGTAGGTCTCGTCGTTGCCCTGCGCCAGCTCGTCGCCCGAGTAGATCATCGGCACCCCGCCCCAGGCGAAGGTCACCGCGTGCAGCAGCACCAGCCGGCGAATGCCCAGCTCCAGCGCCACCGCGTCGTCGCGGGCCAGCGCGTCGGAGATCCCGCAGAGCGCGGCGGCCGAGCCGGAGATGCGGGCGTCACCGGTGACCGGGTTCGCCCCGAAACGGGCGCCCCTGGCGAACGACATCGGGAACTGCCCGGCGTAGAACGCGTTCAGGAAGTCCCGGTGCCGGAAGGGGTCGTAGCCGACGCTGCTGGCGTCCAGGTCGCTGACCGCCCAACCGATGTCGTCGTGGCAGCGCACGTAGGTGGCCCAGGACGCGTCGGCCGGGATGGGCCGCATCCGGCGCAGCGACTGGATCGCCAGCCGGGCGTCCTTGGTGGCCAGCGACGACCACAGCATCACCATCAGCTGGTTGTGGTAGGCCAGCTCGCACTCCGGCCGGTACCGCGGATGGCCGCCGAGGTAGGGCACCAGGTCGTCCGGCGAGACGATGGCCTCGGCCTTGAACACCACCCCGGGCGCGGCCAGCTTCACCAGTGCGTGCAGCGCCTGCAGCAACTCGTGCACCTCGGGCTGGTTGATGCAGGTGGTGCCCACCCGCTTCCACATGAACGGCACCGCGTCCAGCCGGAAGATCTCCACGCCGCGGTTGGCCAGCCACAGCACGGTGTCCAGCATCGCGGCGAGGACCTTCGGGTTGGTGTAGTTCAGGTCCCACTGGTAGTCGAAGAACGTGGTCCAGACCCAGCCGCCGGCCCCGTCGCACGCCGCGGGCACCCAGCTGAACGAGCCGGGTGCCTGCTCCGGGAAGACGTCGTTGATCGTCTCCTCGTAGCGGTCGGGCATCGTGCGGTCTCCGAATGCGGTGTAGAAGTCGGCGAACTCCTGCTCGCCGGCCAGCCAGCCGCGCGCCCACGGGTGCTCGCGGGCGGTGTGGTTGAGCACCAGGTCGATGCACAGGCTCATGCCCCGTTCACGCAGCGCCGCCGCCAGCTCCTCCAGCTCGTCCATCGTGCCCAGCCGCGGATCGATCGCGCGGTGGTCGCGCACCGCGTAGCCGCCGTCGTTGGCGCCGGCGCGCGGGGCCAGCAGCGGCATCAGGTGCAGGTACCGCACGCCCAGTTCCGTGAGGTGGTCCAGCCGGCTGGGCAGCTTGACCAGCGTTCCGCTGAACCGGTCGGTGTAGGCGACGTAACCGATCATCGACGGCGACTGGTACCAGGACTGGTCGACCTCGCGCCGCCGGTCGAGCGCGCGCAGCGCGGCCGGCCGGTCGGCCGCGCTGCGCAGGGCCAGCCGCAGCAGGCGGTCGACCAGATGATCCACGTCGCCGGCGGCGGGCCCGTCCCCGTGCCCGTAGAGCACGGCCAGCGGGCCGTGCACGTCGAGGAACCAGAGGTCCAGGCGGGCCAGGAAGGCGACCGCGTCGGTCGGGCTCAGGCACAGCTCCGCCTCGGTGGCGATCGCCGGGCGCAACCGGTCGAGGCTCTGCTCGGCGAGACGGCGACGTTCGTTGTCCGACCGGGTGATCACCTCCACATCCTGTCAAGCGCGCCGCCGGGGCGGGGGCCAGGAGTAGAACGTTTTCATGGAGATCCTGCGGTACGCCGCGTTCACGACGGTCCCCGCCGGCGGCAACCCGGCCGGGGTGGTGCTGGACGCCACCGGCGCGTCCGAGGCCGAGATGCAGCGGGTGGCGGCCGCGCTCGGCTACTCCGAGACGGCTTTCCTGATGGCCGGCCGCGAGCCCGGCGCGTTCGACGTGCGCTACTTCTCCCCACTGGCCGAGGTCCCGTTCTGCGGGCACGCCACGATCGCCACCGCCGTGGCCCACGCCGGGCGCCACGGCCCCGGCCTGCTGCGCTTCGCCACCGCGGCCGGTCCGGTGCGGGTGCACACCACCACCGACCCGTCCGGAGAGATCACTGCAACGCTGGTCAGCGTCCCCCCGCGCACCGTGGATCTTGCGCCGGCGGATCGCGACGAGCTGCTGGCCGCGCTGGGCTGGTCGGCCGCGGAGCTGGATCCGGCGCTGCCGCCGCGGGTCGCGTTCGCCGGTGCCTGGCATCCGGTGCTGGCCGCGGCCACCCGGTCCCGGCTGGCCGCGCTGGACTACGACTTCGACCGGCTCGGCGCGCTGATGAGCGCCCGGCGGTGGACCACGGTGGCGCTCGTGCACCGCGAGCGGCCGGCGCTGTTCCACGCCCGCAACCCGTTCCCGCCCGGCGGCGTGCGGGAGGATCCGGCCACCGGCGCGGCCGCCGCGGCACTCGGCGGCTACCTGCGCGAGCTCGGCCTGGTCACGCCGCCGGCCACGGTCACCGTGCACCAGGGCGACGACATGGGCCGGCCCGGGCTGCTCACCGTCGACATCCCGGCGGAACCGGGCACCGGCATCGCGGTGTCCGGCACCGCGGTCCGCCTGCCCGACCCGCCCTGACCGGCCCGCGCTGGGTGGGCGGCGGGTTCACCGTTGTTCGTCGCTGCCGAGCACGCGCTCGATGTCCATCAGGTGGTGGACGCCCTCGTGCGCCGCGTGCCGCAACAACCAGCGGGCCGTGCGTCGCTCACCCGGCAGTCGGACGCCACACCGGTCCCACCCGTCGGCGGCCACCCGGTCCGCCTCCGCCAGCGCACCCGCCGCGGTGCGGGCCAGCTCCTCGAGGACGGCGCCCGGATCCAGCTCGTTGTACCGGAACCGGCGGGCCCGCAGGTCGTTCAGCATCGGCTCGAGGACCGGCAGCTCCTCGACGCGGACCCGGTACAGCCGGATCGTGCACGTGGCGTAGACGTCCCGCAGGTGGCACAGGTACTCCAGCGCGGACCACCCTGCCGGGTCGGGCCGCATCCGCAGCCGGGCGGCGGGGACCGGCCGGCACCTCCCGGCGGCCCGAGCGGGCAGCCCGCTGATGATCGTCGCAGCGTCGCCGAGGCCGAGGTCGGGGTAGCTCACGCCACATTCGGCGCAGCGATGGTCCTCGGCAGGCAGCGGCGCGAGCGGCGGCATGCGGGCGTCACCCGGTGACGAGATCGATGTTCGGCGCGATCCGATAGGGCCGGGCGAGCAGCACGCCACCCATGCGGCGGCGCAGCCGGGACACCTCTGCGCGCACCGTCACCGCGTGCTCGCGGTCGCCGAACACCGCCGCGCTGAGCGCGAAGGCGTCCAGGCCGGCCGGTCCGGCCCGCATCAGCAGGACCAGCAGCTGCGCCTGCCGGGGGGTCAGCCGGTGCCGCCACACCCCGTCGCCCTCGAGCACCGCCTGCGGCGGGCGGGACCGCAGATCCAGCCGCAGCCGCAGCGGCGCGTCGGCGGTCTCCGGCCGGCGCAGCAGCCAGCCGCCGGGTACCGGCTCCGGCAGGCAACACCCGATCTCCGCCACCACGCAGCGCTGCCCCGCCACCGGCGCCGGCACCCGGTCGATGCCGTCGACACCGCTGACCGCCGCCACCCAGCCGTCCTCGTCCACCACCGCGGCGGGTCCGCGCACCCGCCCGAGCACCGAGCCGGCCACCTCCCGCAGGGCATCGAGGCGGGCCTTCCCCCGCTGCCACAGCTGCGCCTCGGCCAGCCGCACCGCGGTACCGACCAGGGCCACCGCGGCCGGGTGCACGGTGGCCGCCGGACCCGAGATGTCCACGATCCCGAGCAGCTCTCCGGTGCGCGGGTCGTGCACCGGCGCCGCGGCGCAGGTCCACGGGTGCAGGCTGCGCTCGTAGTGCTCCGCGGAGAACAGCTGCACCGCAGCGCGCTCGACCAGCGCGGTACCGATGGCGTTGGTGCCGACCGCGGTCTCGGTCCAGGCCGCGCCGTCGGTGAACCCGAGCGCGTCGGCGCGCCGGCGGACCCTGGCACAGCCGTCCCGCCACAGCACGACGCCGTCGGCGTCGGTCACGACCATGATGTGCTGCGCCTCGTCCGCGATCGACGCCAGGCTGGCCCGCAGGCCGGGTAGCACCCCGCCCAGCGGGCTCGCCCGGCGGCGTCGCTCCAGCACCTCGACCGCCACCGGGCGGCCGCCGGACCCGTGGTCCGGGTCGTGGCCGTCGGCCCGCATCCGGCGCCAGGACCGCGCGACCACGGCCCGCGGCGCCGCCGGCAGCGCGTGTCCGGTGAGCATGGCCTCGTGGGTGCGCTGCAGGAGCAGCGCGTGCCGACGGAGATCGACCCCGCGGTGCACCGCACAGGCCACGTTGTCCACGGCCCCATCCTGCGCCGGGGTCGGCCGCCCAGGAAGGGGTCAGGACGTGCGGGCCAGCCAGTCCGTGATCCGCTTGTTGATCTCTTCCGGGCGCTCGACCAGCATGAAGTGCCCGACCCCTTCGATCAGCTCGGCGTCCGACCCAGGGCCGCCGAAGCCCTTGACCCGCTCCACCTGCTCCTTGGTCACGCCGTGGCAGCCGTCGTTGGTGCCGTGCAGGTACAGCACGGGCTGGGGGGCGCTGCCGCCCCAGGCCGCCTCCTGCTCGGCGGCCCACTCCGCGGAACCGAAGCGGGTGGGGTCGAACTGGCCCCAGTAGTAGCCGAGCGCGGCCCGCAGGTGGTCCGGGTCGGACAGCGCCTCCCGGATGTGCACCAGGTCCTCGTCGGCCTGGTAGCCGGGCGACCAGTCACCCCAGATGTCGCGGATGAACGCGAAGTCGTCCTGCCGGATCCGGTCCTCGATCACCCGCTGCATCTGGAAGTACCAGAAGTAGAAGCTGCGCTTGATCTGCGGGTAGGTGCCCAGGTTCTCGCCGAAGATGTCGAACGGCGGGATGTTGATGATCACCGAGCGGCCCCACAGCTCCGGGGCCCGGCCCAGCGCCCCCCAGGCGCCGACCGCGCCCCAGTCGTGCGCCACCAGCAGCGCGTCCTGCCCGCCGCCCAAGGCCCGGGCCAGCGCGATCTGGTCGGCGACCATCACGCTGGTGTGCACGTGGTGGCGCAGCGGCGGCAGCTCGGTCGGCGCGAAACCGCGCACGAACGGGGCGACCGCGTGGAAGCCGGCATCGGCCAGCGCCGGCAGCAGGTGGCGGTAGGTGAACGGCGAGTCCGGGAAGCCGTGCATGCACAACGCCAGCGGGCCGCTGCCGGCCTCCAGGTACTCGAAGGTGATCCCGTTGGCCGCCACCCGACCGCGTCCGAACTCCGGCATGTCCCGACCTCCTCGTCGCGTCCTTCAGTGGATGGGACGGTCGCCTTGGGGAGGTGGGGGGACCAGGGTTGCACGGACGTTGCGATGCTGTGAGTGCTGAGCCGTGTTCTTGCACGGCTCAGCACTCACGACCTCAGGCGGCGACGGGGACGGTCAGCGTGGCGACCAGGCCGCCGTCCACGCTGCCGGTCACGGTGGCCAGCTGGCTGTCGGCGCCGTCGCTGAACACGTTGTCGGAGGCCAGCGTGACCTCGCTCAGGTTGTCCACGCTCTGGCGGTAGCCCGCGGTGGCGTAGACCCGGTCGCAGACGTCCTGGGGCAGGGCCAGCTGCGACGTCGTGATCGCGTTGTCCGACGAGGTGGCGGCGGCCAGGTCCGGGTAGGCCTCGAAGTGGATGTGCGGCCACCGCCCGG
>DATMDS010000265.1:0-3742 GCA_035557575.1 Pseudonocardia sp.
ATTCGTGCTGGTGGAGGTACTTGCTGCTTACTCGCACACTCTGAGAGGCCGCTGACCTGCACCAACAGGCTCAAGCCTCCGGCGTAGAACGCCAGAGTGGCACAGCGCGGAAGGTCGTACGAGTCGCGCTGCAGGCGCGCACGGCGCCGATCTCAGCGGGCCGGTCCCTGATGCCGCTGTCTCCAGTCAGGATGACCCAACCACAGGTGGCGACTCGCAGCATCCACACCGAACCAACGAGCAGACCACGCGCTCGGTGAGCCGAGGTCCTCCAGCAGCAGCCGGACCAGCCGCTCCTCCATCACCGACCGGCCAGCGGCGCCCAGCGCCGCGGCGAGTTCCGGATCCCACGGGCTGCCGGCCGGGGGGCCGCGCAGCGGCTCGCTGTCGCCCTGGGCCAGCGCGTCCGCGTAGTCGGCCGCGGTCATCCGCCACGGCCGCGCGCCGAGCCTGTGCACGGCCGCGGTGGTGATCCGCAGCCCGGTCCAGTCGAAGTCGTTGCGCCAGTGCACCCGGGCGCCCGCCTCGACCGCCGCGCCCAGCAACCGCCAGCACGCCAGCGACGGGACGCCCTCGGTGCAGACCACGGGCGCGCAGCCCGGGCCGAGCCGGGAGCAGGCTTGGCGGAGCACCGCAGGGTTCTCGCAGACGAAGATGTCGGTGGCCGGCGGACGCACCGGCATCGCGGTCAGCTGCTGCAGCGTGACCCGCAGCGGCACGGCCCGCGCGGCCGCGTCGCTGAGCCAGTGACCCAGGCCGGCGCCCTCGGCCGGCAGGTTGAGCACCAGCACCTGGCTGGCCAGGTCGTCGACCACGACGCCCACCGCGTCCCACAGCAACCGGCGCTGCTCGGCGCTGTCGGGGCCGGGGACCTGCTCGCGCAGTGCGACCGCCCGCAGCACGAGCTGGGCCAGCGTGCCGCCCGACAGCGCCTTCGGGTCGCCCGCGATCGTTTCGGCCAGTACCGGAAGCGGCAGCCCGTCGGCCGGAAGCCGGTCGAGCACCGCCACGGCCCGGCCCAGCAGCTGCTCCTCCTCCCGGCGGATCAGCCGGGTGATCGTGCCGTCGGCCGCCAGCTCGGCGCGCCAGGCTAGGTACCACGGTTCGGCTCCGTGTCGGGCGCTGCGCACCGCGGCCAGCGCCGCGTCCCGGGCGGCCGCCTCCGCGGCCCGCTCCGCGGGGCGGTCCCGGAGCGGCCCATCGACCCGGGTGAGCAGCGCCAGCAGGCCCTCGCCGCGGGCCCGGCGCAGCCCGGCGTCGAGCTCGTTCAGCGCGAGCGTCAGCCGGACCGTGCCGGGCGGGCGGTGCCGGCCGGTCAGCCCGATCACGACGTGCCGTTCGGCGTCGGTCGGATCGGTCAGCCCGATCTTGGCCCCGAGATCACCGCCGGTGCGCTCAAGACTCCGCCGGGCCGCCGCCAGCAACCGGTCCCAGCCCGGCCCGAGGTGGTCCAGGGCGGCACCATCGGCGGGTTCGACGGGCTCGGTCATCGCTGCATGATCATTCCTCCGCGGTGTCGTCGGGCTCGGCGTACCCGGGCTCCAGCTCGTCCAGCAACCCGGTACCCCGACCCGGGCGGCGTCGCGTGAGCGGCGAACCGAGGGCCGCGGCCAACCCGCCGTCGAGATCCGCGTCGGTGCCGGCGCCGTCCCACACCATCAGCAGCGCGCTCACGGTGTGCTCGGCCGGGGAGTGCGACAGGTCATAGTGTGCCGCCCCGGGCACGGTCGCATAGGTCGCCCACAGGTCGTACCCGGTCATGATCAGGTCGAAGTCGAACTCGGTGGCCAGCCCGAACAGCTCGGTTCGGCCCTTGTCGTCCACCCCGGCGAACGCCTCGTCCAGGGCGAGCAGCCGCGGGCAGTGCGGGTCGGCGGAGTTGAGCATCGCGTGCGCCGCGGCGAACAGCGGCAGATGCAGCGACACCGACTGCTCGCCGCCGGACAGCTGCCCGTGCCGGGCCCGGGTGAGCCGCTCCTCGCCGCCGCCCGGCGGGTGCAGGAAGAAGGAGAACGACCGCCACCGCCGGTAGTCCAACACGTCGCCGAGCAGCTCCCGGTAGGCCCGGTCCGGTTTGGCCGCGCGGGCCGCCTTGATGCTGCCGGCGAACTGCACCCGCATCCGGGCCAGCTCGTCGGGTCCCAGGCCGGCCGCGTCGCGCTCCATCAGCCGGACCACCCCGCGGTGCTCGTCGGGCAACCCGTCGGCCAGCTCCCAGCGCACCCCGACGGTGATCCCCGAGGACATCCGGCGGCGCTTCATCTCGATGTTCATCCGGCCGATCAGGTCCCGGGCGTCCACCGTGCGCTCGTGGATCTGCCGGGCCAGCTGGGTGAGCAGCGCATCCTCGAGCACCCGACGCTCGGACTCGGTGAGCAGCTGCTCCTGGTCACGGCGGGCCGCCGCGATCCGCTCGCCGAACGCCCCGACCGGGGCCGGGCCGCTCTCGTCGGCGACCCGGACGATGATGATGCCGTCGACGCTGTCCCACTCGGGCCGGTAGTCGTGCCCGGCCGCGGAGAGCTCCGCGGACAGCTCGTCGAGAGCCCGGGCCAGCCGGGTCGCGCTCTGCTTGGCCGACGCCTCGGTGGGGCTCAGCTCGCTGGTCGCCGCGAGCACCGCCTCGTGCAGGGCGATCACGGCGGCGGGCAGGCTGTCGGCGGTGCCGGCGGCAGCCGGTTCCGGGTCGGGCCAGTCCTCGTGGCGCGCCGGCCAGCGCAACTGCGGTGGGCAACGCAGCAGGCGGAGCACATCGGGCTCGGCGAAGGGCGCGAGCCGGCGGGCCTCGGCCTGCTCCTCGGCCCGCGCCGTGCGCAGCGCGGTGACGGCCGCGTCGACCTGTGCGTCGGCACGGGCCGCGGCCTCCGCCGCGTGCTCCTTGGCCTCGGCCGCCTCGGATCGTGCCTGCTCGGCGGAGCCGATGTCGGCTTCGGTGCTGGCGACCAGCGCGAGCACCTCCGTGGCCGCCGCCCCCGCGGTGCGCTGCAGCACGTCCAACCGCTCGGTCTCCTCGGCGGCCCGCACCTCGGCCCGCTCCGCGTCACCGACCGATCGCTCCTCGTCCAGCTGCGCCTGCTCGACCCGCTCGGTCTCCTGCTCGACGGTGGTGGCGGCGACCGCGGACTCGCGGCGCACCCCGGTCAGCCGCTGCGCGCCCCGCTCGAACCGCACCAGGGCCCCGGCCACATCGTCGATCACGTCCGGGTCGAGGGCCCGCTCCGCGGCCGCGCGGCGCAGCTGCCGGTCCCGAGCCCCGACCTCGGCGACCGCCTGGTCCAGCGCGGACCGGGCCGCGTCGGCGGACTCCCGGGTGGCCCGCAACATCCCGGCCGCGCGATCGTGGCGGCGAAGCGCCTCGACGATCGCCCCCAACCGGGGCAGCTCCGCGGCCGCGGCCTCCACCGCGTCGAGCACGGAGCGCGCCCGGGACACCAGCCGGTCGGTGGCGTCGAGCCGGGTGCCGGCGTCGGCGAGCATCCGGTCCAGCTCGGCCAGGCGGGCCGCCCGCCGACGGGCCCGGGCGGTCGCTCCGATGTAGCCGGCCAACGGCTTCCGGAACGCCCCGACCTGCACACCCTGGCCGAACCGGCCGCCCGCCGACACGCTCGGCGGGCCACCGGGCGCCGGCTGGTCCGCCGGGTCGAGCAGCGCGATCGAGGCGAGCACCTCGCGGACCCGCGCCGGGTCGACGAGGTCGGTGTCCTCCGCCGCCAGCACGGACCCCAGCGTGCGTCCGGCCGGG
>DATMDS010000266.1:0-29120 GCA_035557575.1 Pseudonocardia sp.
CGGCTCATCAGGTAGAACAGCTGGTCGTCGCTCACCCTGGAGACCGTGGCCTCGTGGCCCATCGTGACGTCGTCGGTGCGGACGTCGACGTACGGGTAGGTGTCGGAGCGGCTGATCGTGTCGACCAGCAGCGCGTCGCACTTGACCGTGGAGCGGCTGTGGTGCGCCCGCGGGTTGACCTGCACGAGGCCGCGGTAGGACGTGCGGCCACCGCCGCGCGCCACCGACTTGGAGATGATCGTCGAGGACGTGTGCGGCGCCAGGTGCACCATCTTCGCGCCGGCGTCCTGGTGCTGGCCCTCGCCCGCGAACGCGATCGAGAGCACCTCGCCCTTGGCGTGCTCGCCCATGAGCCAGACGGCCGGGTACTTCATCGTGACCTTGGAGCCCAGGTTGCCGTCGACCCACTCCATGGTGGCGCCCGCTTCGGCCTTGGCCCGCTTCGTCACCAGGTTGTAGACGTTGTTCGACCAGTTCTGGATGGTCGTGTAGCGGCAGCGGCCGCCCTTCTTCACGATGATCTCGACGACCGCCGAGTGCAGCGAGTCCGAGGAGTAGATCGGCGCCGTGCAGCCCTCGACGTAGTGCACGTAGGCACCCTCGTCGACGATGATCAGCGTCCGCTCGAACTGGCCCATGTTCTCGGTGTTGATCCGGAAGTAGGCCTGCAGCGGGATGTCCACGTGCACGCCCGGCGGCACGTAGATGAACGACCCGCCGGACCACACCGCCGAGTTCAGCGCGGAGAACTTGTTGTCCCCGGCCGGGATGACCGAGCCGAAGTACTCCCGGAACAGCTCCGGGTGCGTGCGCAGCCCGGTGTCGGTGTCCAGGAAGATCACGCCCTGCTCCTCCAGGTCCTCGCGGATCTGGTGGTAGACGACCTCGGACTCGTACTGCGCGGCGACGCCGGCGACCAGCCGGGCCTTCTCCGCTTCCGGGATGCCCAGCCTGTCGTAGGTGTTCTTGATGTCCGCCGGCAGGTCGTCCCAGCTGGCGGCCTGCTTCTCGGTGGAGCGCACGAAGTACTTGATGTTGTCGAAGTCGATCCCGGACAGGTCGGCACCCCAGCGGGGCATCGGCTTGCGCTCGAACAGGTCCAGGGACTTGAGCCGGAACTCGAGCATCCACTGCGGCTCGCTCTTCAGGGCGGAGATGTCGGCCACCACGTCGGCGGAGAGGCCCCGTCGAGCGGTCGCGCCGGCGGCGTCCGGGTCGGCCCAGCCGAAGTCGTACCGGCCGAGCGTCGCCAGGGTCTCCTCCTGGGTGAGCCCGTCGCTCGTGAAGGGCGCGGTGCTCGTTTCAGGAGCGGTCGTCATACGGACTGCCTCCCTTTCCGGGGTCGTGCTGTGGTGGTGGGACGCTGGACGTCGGGAACATCCAGCGGAACGTGGGTGGTGCACGCGGAGTCCCCGCGGGCGATCGTCGCCAACCGCTGCACGTGCGTGCCGAGCAGCTCGGCGAAGGCCGCCGTCTCCGCCTCGCAGAGCACCGGGAACTCGGCGGCCACGTGCGCGACCGGGCAGTGGTGCTGGCACAGCTGCATGCCGCTGCCGGCGGCCCGCGCCTGGGCGGCGTAACCGCGGGCGGTGAGCACCCGCGCCAGCGCGCCGGCCCGGGCACCCGGTGTCGGCGCGGCGCCGATCTGCTCGGCGCCCGGTCCGATCAGCTCCCGGACCCGGGCGCGGGCGAAGCCGTGCACCGCGTCCGGCCCGCCGTGCTCGGCCAGGTAGCGCAGGGCGGCCACCGCGAGGTCGTCGTAGCCGTGCCCGAAACGGGCTCGTCCGGCGTCGGTGAGCAGGTACTGCCGGGCCGGCCGGCCGCGACCGCGGCGCCCGCGGGTGGAGGCCTGCCGCACCTCGACCTCGCCGTCGGCGATCAGCGCGTCCAGGTGCCGGCGCACCCCGGGCGCGGAGAGTTCCAGCGCGGCGGCCACCGCGGCCGCGGTAATCGGGCCCTGCTCCATGAGCAGCCGGGCCACCGCCTCCCGGGTCCGGCCGTCGCCGGCCGACGGGCCCCCGGGCACATCGGCCCGCCGGGCGGCGGGCGACGTCGTTCCGGTGGTTTTCACAACACCAGTCTTGCCTATATCCGCACGGACGGCAAAGTGCCGGGCAGATGGGTGAGCACCGTCACTGTCGGTCCTGCTCGCTACCCTTCCGGCATGGTTGCCGCCGAGATCGATGGTGCTCGCACCACGGTCTCCGGTGCGCTGGCCTGGGATCCCAGCCGCCGGGCTCGCCGGCTGGGCCTGACCGGGTCGTTGCTGATGGCGCTCGGAGCGCTCGGGTCGGGCGCGCTCCCGGTGCCCAACCCGTTGTTCGGGCTGCGGGTGCTCGGGCTGCCCAGCCGCAACGCCACGCTGGCCATCGCCATCACCTACGCCGGGATCGCGCTGGTGGTGCTGGCCTGGCTGTGGATCGGCAAGATGCTGCGCTACCGGGGTGCGGTCGCGCCCGCTCCGACCCGGAGCCAGCTGGCCCGCACCGCCACGATGTGGGCGTTGCCGCTGGCCCTGGCCCCTCCGATGTTCTCCCGCGACGTCTACAGCTACCTCGCGCAGAGCGCGATCCTGGCCCGCCACCTCGATCCGTACGTGCTCGGGCCGGCCGAGGCACTGGGCGTCGACGACCCGCTGACCCGCAGCATCCCGACGATCTGGCGGGACACCCCGGCGCCGTACGGCCCGCTGTTCCTCGTCCTCGGCCGCGGCATCACGGCGATCAGCGGCAACGACGTGGTGCTCGGGGTCCTCGAGCACCGCGCGCTGGCGCTGGTCGGGGTGGCCATGATCGTGTGGGCGCTGCCCCGGCTGGCCAAGCGCTGCGCGCTGGATCCCGGCCTCGTGCTGTGGCTCGGCGCGGCCAATCCGCTGGTGCTGTTCCACCTGGTCAGCGGCATCCACAACGAGTCGGTGATGATCGGTCTGCTGCTGGTGGGGATGGAGATCGGGCTGCGCAGCGGCCCCCGCCTGCTGGACCGGGACCTGCTGCTGGGCGCCGCGTTGATCGTCGCCGCGTCGGCGGTGAAGCTGCCGGCGCTGCTCGCGCTGGGCTTCCTCGGGCTGGAGTGGGCCCGCCGCCGCGGTGGGCACCTGCGCGACGTCGCCGCCGCGGCCGGCCTGCTCGGCGCGATCACCGTGCTCCTCTACACGCCGTTGTCGCTCGGCACCGGCGTCGGGCTGGGCTGGACGCGGACGCTGGACACCCCGTCGCTGATCCTCAGCTGGATGTCGGCCTCCACCGACCTCGGCCTGATCGGCGGGCAGGTCGGCATCCTGGGCGGCCTGGGCAACCACACCGACACCGTGCTCACCCTGTTCCGGACGGTCGGCCTGCTCGGCGCCGCCGTGCTGGTGGCCATGCTGTTGCTGGCCACGCTGCGCGGGCGGATCGACGCGGTCACCGGGCTGGGCGCCGGGCTGGGCGCGGTGGTCCTGCTCGGGCCCGTCGTGCACCCGTGGTACCTGCTGTGGGCCGCCATCCCGCTGGCCGCCACCCGCGGCCTGCCGCGGCACCGGCGGGCCGCGCTGGCCGCGTCCGCCGTACTCGCCGTGGTGGTGCCGCCCACCGGCGCCGACTTCAACTTCCGCGCCTACCAGCTGCCGATGGCCGTGGCCGCCGCGCTGATCATGATCTTCCTGGTGCTCGCGGTGCAGCGCCGGCAGCTGGTGGGCGCCGTCGGCGCCGATGTCGACGCCCTTCCCGGCCGGCTACCACCGCCCGCCCCGCCGCCGGTGCCGAAATCCGATGCCGGGCCGGTGGCCGCCCGCCCGCCGGTCGTCGACGACGAGACGTGACGTCACCGGCCGGCCGGCCGCCGGCCGAGCCGGGCCGCCCGCGCGCATTAGACTCGAACGGTGAGCCCGACACCGCCTGCCGTCTCGGTGCGCGGGCTGATCAAGCACTACGGATCGACGGTCGCCGTGGACGGGCTGGACCTGCAGCTGCCGCCCGCGACCGTGCTCGCACTGCTCGGCCCGAACGGGGCGGGCAAGACCACCACCGTGGAGATCTGCACCGGGTTCCGGCGCGCCGACGCCGGCGAGGTGCGGGTGCTCGGGATGGACCCGGACGGCGCACCGGACGCGTTGCGCGCCCGGATCGGGGTGATGCCGCAGGGCGGCGGGGCCTACCCGACGGTCCGGGCCGGCGAGATGCTGCGGGTGGTGGCCGCGTGCTCCGCGCATCCCCTGGACGTCGGGTGGTTGAGCACGGTGCTCGGCCTCGACGGCTGCGCGCGCACCCCGTACAAGCGGCTCTCGGGCGGCCAGCAGCAGCGGCTCTCGCTGGCCTGCGCGGTGGTCGGCCGACCGGAGCTGGTGTTCCTGGACGAGCCGACGGCCGGCATGGACCCGCAGGGCCGGCACCTGGTGTGGGAGCTGATCGGGGCACTGCGCCGGGACGGGGTCGCGGTGCTGCTGACCACGCACCTGATGGAGGAGGCCGAGGCGCTGGCCGACCAGGTCGTCATCGTCGACGACGGCCGGGTGGTGGCCAGTGGCAGCCCGACCGCGCTGACCGCCACCGCCGAGCAGCAGGAGCTGCGGTTCCGGGCCCGCCCCGGGATGGACCTGCAGGACCTGGCCGACGCGCTGCCGGCCGGCTACCACGCCGCCGAGACCGTGTCCGGTCGGTACCTGGTGCAGGGCCGCATCGACCCGACCGTGCTGTCCACGATCACCGCGTGGTGCGCGCGCCAGGGGGCGCTGGCCGACGACGTGCAGGTCGCGCGGCGCAGCCTGGAGGACGTGTTCCTGGAGCTGACCGGGCGGGAGCTGCGCTCGTGACGCGGTTCCCGACCGGCACGTTCACGCCGCGACCGGGCGCCGGTGCACCCTGGCGGATGCTGGTCACCCAGTCCGGCACGGAGCTGCGGCTGGCCTTCCGCAACGGCGAGCAGGTACTGCTCACCCTGCTCATCCCGGCCGTGCTGCTGGTCGGGCTGAGCACGCTGGACGTGGTGCCACTGCCCGAGCCGCGGATCGCCGCGGTGACCCCGGGCGTGCTGGCACTCGCGGTGCTGTCGACCGCGTTCACCGGGCAGGCCATCGCGCTCGGGTTCGACCGCCGCTACGGGGTCATCCGCCGGTTGGCGGCCACCGCGCTCCCCCGCTGGCTGCTGGTGGCCGGGCGGTTCGCGGCCATCGTCGGGGTGGTGGCGATCCAGATCGTGGTGCTGTCGCTGCTGGCGGCGGCGCTGGGCTGGCGGCCAGAACCCGCCGGGGTGGGCTGGGCGCTGCTGCTGGTGCTGCTCGGCTGCGCCGCCTTCGGATCGCTCGGCATCCTGCTCGGCGGGACGCTGCGAGCGGAGATCACGCTGGCCGCGGCCAACCTCGTGTGGTTCGTGCTGCTGCTGGCCGGCGGCATCGTCATCCCGCTGGCCCAGCTGCCGGAACCGCTGGCCACGGTGGGCGCCCTGCTGCCCTCCGGCGCGCTGGCCGAGGGGCTGCGCGCGGCGCTGGTGACCGGGCAGCCGCCGAGCGCGGGCCAGGTGCTGGTGCTGCTCGGCTGGACGGTGCTGGCCGGCGTCGTGGCCACCCGCGCGGTCAAGCTGCGCTGAACCCGGCGCGAACAGTGTGACGCGGGGGCCCGAACCTGCGCCGCGGCACCGTTTCCACGGGTGCGCCGGTGTGACCGTCGAACTCAGGTTCCACCAGCCGTCCCGCGTCGGCACCCACTCTCCAGGGAAGATCCGCGCGATCGGAGCACGGCGGCGGCGCTCTACCATCGATCCCGTGGCCCGTTCCGACCTGCGTGATCGTGTCCCCCCGACCTCGGTGCGGCTGATGCGCGCGCTCGCCATCGCCGCGGTGGTCGCCCAGGCCGGGATCGCGGTCACCGGTTCGGTGGTGCGGGTGACCGGCTCGGGCTTGGGCTGCCCGACCTGGCCGCAGTGCTTCCCCGGCAGCCTGGTGCCGACCCCGCACCCCGAGGTGGCGGCGCTGACCCAGTGGATCGAGTTCGGCAACCGGCTGCTGACCGGTGTCGTGGTGCTGGTGGCCGGGGCCTGCTGGCTCGCCGCGCTGAACACCCGTCCGCGGCGGGCCCGGCTCACCCGGCTGGCCGCGATCCAGCCGATCGGGGTGGTGGCGCAGGCCGTGATCGGTGGGATGACGGTGCTGCTCGGCCTGGTGTGGTGGTCGGTGGCCGTGCACTTCGTGGTGTCGATGGTCATGGTCTGGCTGGCCGTGCAACTGGTGGACGCGGCCGGCGACGGTGACGGCCCGGTCCGTCCGGTGGTGGGCGCTGCGGTGCGCCGGTTGATCGCGACCAGCACCGGCGTGCTCGCGGCGCTGCTGGTGGCCGGCACGTTCGTGACCGCGGCCGGGCCGCACGCGGGCGACGCGGCCACCCCGCGGTTGGGCGTCGGGGTGCCGCAGGCAGCGCAGCTGCACGCGGACCTGCTGTTCGGCTACCTCGGGCTGCTGATCGGACTGGGCTTCACGCTGGCCGCGGTGGCGGCACCGGCGCGGCTGTGGCGGCGCTACCGGGTGCTGATCGCGGTGGTGCTGGCCCAGGGCGCGTTGGGCGGCGTGCAGTACGCGTTGGGGGTGCCGGAGGTGCTGGTGTCGCTGCACGTGCTCGGGGCCGCGCTGGTCACGGTGGCCGCGGCGGCGCTGTGGGCCGGCACCGTCGAGCGGCCGTTCACCGCGCAGGCGGCGCCGGTCACACCCGAGGCTGCCGGCCTGACCCGAACCGGGGCATGATCTGCCGGTGCGCGCGATCCAGATCACCGAGGCCGGTGGGCCGGAAGTCCTGACCCTGGCCGAGCTGCCCGATCCCGTCGCCGGACCCGACGACCTGCTCGTCGAGGTGGCGGCGTGCGGCGTCAACTACATCGACACCTACCAGCGGCAGGGCATCTACCCGATGACGCTGCCCTACGTGCCGGGCCTGGAGGGCACCGGGCGGGTACGGGCGGTCGGTGCCGGGGTCACCGACTTCGCCGTCGGCGACCGGGTGGCCTGGGCCGATCCCCTGGGCAGCTACGCCGAGCTGGCCGTCGTCCCGGCGCACCAGGCGGTCGCGGTGCCGGACGCGGTGTCCGACGAGGCCGCGGTCGGCGCGATGCTGCAGGGGATGACCGCGCACTTCCTGGTGCACGACACGCACCCGGTGCAGCCCGGCGAGGACGTGCTGGTGCACGCGGCCGCCGGTGGGGTCGGGTTGCTGCTCACCCAGCTGGCCAGCCGGCTCGGGGCCCGGGTCATCGCCACCGTGTCCAGCGCGGAGAAGGAGCAGCTGGCCCGCGGGGCCGGCGCCGCGGACGTGATCCGGTACACCGAGGTCGACGACCTGGCCGCCGAGGTCCGCGCGCTCACCGGCGGGGCCGGGGTGGCGGCCGTCTACGACGGGGTCGGGCGGACCACGTTCGACGCCAGCCTGGCCAGCCTGCGCCGGCGCGGCATCCTGGTGCTGTTCGGCGCGGCCAGCGGCCCGGTGCCGCCGGTGGACCCGCAGCGGCTGTACGCCGGGTCGCTGTTCCTCACCCGGCCCAGGCTCTACGACCACATCGTGGGCCCGGAGGAGCTGCGGGCCCGGGCCGGCGCGGTGTACGCCGTGGTCGCCGCCGGTGAGCTGGACGTGCGGATCGGGCAGACGTACCCGCTGGCCGAGGCGCGCGCCGCGCACGAGGACCTGCAGGCCCGCCGGACGACCGGGAAGCTGCTGCTGCTGCCCTGACCGGCAGGTTTCAGAACCCGGTCCGGTGCGTCCAGCGGCCGCCGAGCATCGTGGCGGCCACCGGCATGGCCCGCAGCCGGTCGGCCTCGACGGCACCGGGATCGAGCTCGGTGACCACCAGATCGGCCGGCCGGCCGACCGCGACCGGGCCCGCGGCCCCGGCCGACGCGGCCAGCGCGGCCGTCAGCTCGATCTCCTGCTCACCGTGCCAGCTGGGCCGCTCGTCGGCGCTGCGGTGCACGGCGGCGGCCAGGGTGATCCACGGGTCCAGCGGGGCGACCGGGGCGTCGGAGCCGAGCGCCAGCTCCGCGCCGGCGGCGAGCAGGCTGCGGTAGGCGAACGCGCGGTGCGTGCGCCCCGCCCAGTAGTGGTCGGCCACGTCGCGGTCGTCGATCGCGTGCTCGGGCTGCACGCTGGCCACGACGCCCAGCTCGGCGAACCGGCCCACATCGCGCGGGGTGAGCAGCTGAGCGTGCTCGACGCGGCCGCGGGCGCCGACGGCCGCGAACGCGTTCAGCGCCAGCTCGTTGGCGTGGTCGCCGATGGCGTGCACCGCGCAGTCGAGGCCGGCGGCGGTGGCCCGGCCCAGCAGCGGTTCCAGCTCCTCGGGTGGCACCAGCAGCATCCCGCACGGGTGGTCGGCGCCGACCGAGGCCGGGTACGGGTCGTGGCAGTAGGCGGTGCGGGTGTTCAGCGACCCGTCGGTGACGACCTTCAGCGGTCCCATGGTCAGCAGCCCGCCGGTGCCCGCGATGACGTCGCCGGTGCGCAGCCCGCGCGCGATCGGGTCGTGCAGGTGCGAGGGCCACAC
Organism: Pseudonocardia sp.; assembly: GCA_035557575.1. Classification (GTDB taxonomy): domain Bacteria; phylum Actinomycetota; class Actinomycetes; order Mycobacteriales; family Pseudonocardiaceae; genus Pseudonocardia. The sequence continues at coordinate 8,497 of DATMDS010000266.1, forward strand.
CGACGCGACGACCCGCAGCGCCGCCAGCCCGGCGCCGATCCGCTCCGACCAGGCGTCGAGCTGCCACGGCGACTCGAAGTCGACGATCCCGACCACGCCCCGGGCGGCGGCGGCCGCCGCGGCGTCGGCCGCGTAGCCGTCCAGCACCGACCGGGGCAGCTCCCGGATCCGGTTCATGATCGGATGCCAGTCCGACTCCCGGACCAGACCGGTCGGGTTGGCGGCGTGGCCGTACCGGTCGGCGGCGGCGCTGTTGAGCCAGCAGCAGTGCAGGTCGGCGGCGACGAGCACCACCGGAACCGGGCCGCTCACCGCGTCCAGCAGGGCCCGGTGCGGCCGGTCGGGCCAGAGCGCGTCCCGGAAGCCCGCCCCGACCAGCGGGGTTCCGGCGGCCGGCGGGTCGGCCCGCAGCCGGGCGGCGACCAGCTCGGCGACGGCCGCCGCCGACGTCGCCGCGGCCAGGTCGAGCCGGGTGCGGGCCAGCGCCCACTGGTCGAAGTGCACGTGGTTGTCCCAGAGGCCGGGTAGCAGTGGTCGCCCGTCCAGCTCGGCGATCTCGGCTCCCGCGGGCACCTCCAGGTCGGGGCCGATCGCCGTCAGCACCCCGTCCTCGACGAGGACGTCGAGCACGGCACCGTCCAGCCGCGCCTCCCGCAGCAACGTCGCAGCGCTCAACGTGCAGCGCTCGACGTCGCAGCGCTCGATGTCGCAGCGCTCACCGGTGGCCCACCAGCCGGGCGGCCAGCTCGTCGAGGTCGGCCAGGAACCACACGGTGCGGCCGCGGTTGGCCTCGCGCACGAAGTCGCGCAGCGCGGTGCTGGCGGCCACCGGGCCGGTGACGTCGCCGAGCACCGCGAGCCCCAGCCGGTAGGTGGTGAGCTTCTGCACGACCTCGCCGGCCACCCCGCTGCGCAGGTCGAGGAACCGCGCGTCCAGCCGCGGCACCGGAACGGCCACCCACTCGGCGCGCTGGGACATCGCGGTGCCGACCAGGTCGATCACCGTGTCGGCGCCGAGCGCCGGCCCGTCCTCGGCCCAGACGAGCACGTCCACCCCGCTGATCGACCGCAACTCCGCGCCCACGCCCGGCAGCCTAAGGGCTCACGGCAGCACCCTGTCCAGGGTGATCGGCAGGTCCCGGATCCGGCGCCCGGTGGCGTGGTGGACCGCGTTGGCCACCGCGGCGGCCACGCCGGTGATCCCGACCTCGCCCGCCCCGAGCACGCCAAGCGGCATGGTCGGATCCGGCTCGTCGAGGCACTCGACGGCGATCGGCGGCACGTCGGCGTGCACCGGGACGTGGTACTCGGCCAGGCTCGGGTTCATGATCCGACCGCTCCGCGGGTCGACCAGGGTGGCCTCGGACAGCGCCATCCCGAGCCCCATCACGATTCCGCCCCGCAGCTGGCCGGCGGCGAGCTTCGCGTTCACCACCCGGCCGATGTCGAAGACCCCGACCCAGCGGGTCACCCGCGTCTCCCCGGTGTCGGCGTCCACCCGGACCTCGCAGAACTGGGCGCCGGAGGCCGCCTTCACCCAGCGCCGCCCGTCGCGCACCAGCTTGGCCAAGAACCGGGCCTGCCCGGCCAGCGCACCGGCACCGGTGTCCGGTCCGGAGCGGACGGTGAGTTCCGCGCGGCCCGCGCGGCGCAGGATCGCGCCGAGCCCGGTCCCGCCGGCCGGCCCGTACAGCCCGCCCTCGCGCAGCCGCACCGACGAGCTCCGCGTGCCGCGCAACGGCGAGTCGGGCGACCTGCGCTCCAGCCGGTGGAGCGCGACGCGCAGCCGCTCCGCGGCCCGCAGCAGGCCGGCGGTGATGCTGGAGGTCTGGGTGGACCCGCCGGCCATCGGCCCGACCGGCAGCGCGGTGTCGCCGTACTCCACCCGCACCCGATCCACCGGCACGCCGAGCGTGTGCGCGGTCAGCTGGGCCACCGCGGTCGCCGTGCCCATGCCCATCTCCTGGAACCCGCAGCGCACCAACACCCCACCGCCGTCGTCGACGCGCAGAGCCACGGTGGCCGGCATCTCGAACGCCGGGTGGATGGCCGCCGCCACGCCCCACCCGACCAGGTCGTTCCCGATGCGCATCGAACCGGGCCGGTGGTCGCGCTCGGACCAACCGAACAGCTCGGCGCCGCGGCGCAGCGCGTCGCCCACCCCGTGCCGGGAGAACCGGCGGCGGCCGTCCATCGGGGCCCGGGTCGGTTGGTTGCGCAGCCGCAGCTCGATCGGGTCGAGATCCAGCTCGACGGCCAGCTGGTCGATGCTCGACTCCAGCGCGAAGGTGCCGATCGACTCCCCGGGGGCCCGCATGAACGTGTTCGGCAGCAGGTCGAGGGGCACGGTGCGCGGGTCCACCGTGATGTTCTCGGCGGCGTAGAGATCGCGCGAGCAGGAGGTCACCTGCTCGGGCAGGCCACCGACCCGGCCGGTGCGGGTGACGCTGGTGTGGATCAGTGCGGTGAGCTGCCCGTCGGCGGTGGCGCCGAGCGCCAGCCGCTGGATGGACGGCGTGCGCCCGCCGACGGTCCGGTAGACGCCCTCGCGGCTGAGCATCAGCCGCACCGGACGGCGCACCACCCTGGCGGCCAGCGCGGCCAGCACGGTGCCGGCCCAGACGCTGCCCTTCCCGCCGAACCCGCCACCGGTGTAGGTCGAGATCAGGCGCACGTCGGCGACCGGGACATCGAACTTGGCCGCCAGGTGCTTGCGCTGCCAGTCCAGCGCCTGCGAGCTCTCGTGCAGGGTGAGGCGGTCGCCGTCCCACACCGCCGTACTGGAATGCGGTTCCAACGCGTTGTGCTGGTGTGCCGGGGTGGTGAAGGAGAGGTCCACCGAGAACGCCGCTGCGGCCAGCGCGGCGGCCGCGTCGCCCGTGCTGGCGCCGCCGGAGGCCGGGCCCACCGGCATCCCGCGCACCGGCGCCGCCTCGCCGGCCGCGGCCGCGAGGTCGAACACGGACGGCAGTTGTTCGTAGTCGACGGTGACCAGGCCGGCCGCGTGCTGGGCGGCCTCCAGGCCGGTCGCGACGACCATCGCCACCGGCTGGCCGTCGAAGTGCACCTCGTCGGTGTTCAGGTAGTTCACCCGGGTACCGGCGACCATGGTGGCCAGGTTGAGCATGCTGACCGGCGGGGTGGGTTTCAGTCGCGGCGCGTTGAGATGGGTCAGTACGGCCAGCACCCCCGCCGTCGCCTCGGCCGCGGCCGGGTCGATCGCGCGGATCCGCCCGCGGGCGATGTCGGCGTGCACCAGCGCCGCGTAGGTCACGTTCGGAACCGGGACCTCCGCGGCGTACCGGGCCTGGCCGCTGGTCTTGACCGGTCCGTCGCGGCGGTCCAGGGCCGCGCCGAGCACCGGCGTGGGTGGTGTGACCGGAACCGTCGACGGCGGGCTCGGTGGTGCGGCCGGAAGGGTCCTGGTCATGCCGCACCTCCGTCGTCACGCAGCCGGCGCAGCACCGCGACGATCGTCCGCTCCGCCAGAGCGATCTTGAACTGGTTGTCCGGGGCGCCGGTGGCCGCGGCCAGCTCGGCGGCCGCCCCGGCGCGGAACGCCTCATCGGTGGCCGGGCCGCCGAGCAGCGCCTGCTCGGCGGCCCGGGCCCGCCACGGCGTGTGCGCCACCCCGCCGAGGGCCAGCCGCACCTCCTGCACCGACCCGTCCGCGACCCGCAGCGCGCCGGCCACCGACACCAGCGCGAACGCGTAGGAGGCACGGTCGCGGACCTTCCGGTAGCGCGAGCTCGCGGCCACCGCCAGCGCGGGCAGCTCCACCGCCGTGATCAGCTCGTCCGGCGCGAGCGAGGTCTCCCGGTGCGGGGTGTCGCCGGGCAGCCGGTGCAGCTCGCCGATCGGGAGCCGGCGGACCCCGCGGACGCTGCGCGCCTCCACCTCGGCGTCCAGCGCGGTCAGCGCGACGCACAGGTCGGAGGGGTGCACGGCCACGCAGTGCGCGCTGGCCCCGAGCACCGCTCCCATCCGGTTGAACCCGCCGATCGCCGCGCAGCCGGCCCCGGGCTCGCGCTTGTTGCAGGCCGCGGCGCCGTCGTAGAAGTACAGGCAGCGGGTGCGCTGCAGCAGGTTGCCGCCGACCGTGGCCAGGTTGCGCAGCTGCCCGGACGCCCCGGACAGCAGCGCCTGGGTCACCACCGGGTACCGGGTGCGGATCAGCGGGTGCTCGGCGAGATGGCTGTTGCGCACGCCGGCCCCGATCCGCACCCCGCCGCCGGCCGTCTCGACGACCTCGTCCATCCCGAGCCGAGTCACGTCGATCATCGTGTCCGGGGCCTCGATACCCTCCCGGACCAGGTCGATCAGGTTGGTGCCGCCACCGAGGAAGCGCGCGCCGGGCCGCTCGCCGATCGCCGCGAGCGCCTCGTCGAGGTCCGTCGGGGCGAGGTAGTCGAAGGTCTTCACGGACCGGCCACCTCGCTGATCGCGTCGACGATGCCGTTGTACGCGCCGCAGCGGCACAGGTTCCCGCTCATCCGCTCCTGGATCTCCGCCCGGGACAGCGGCTCCTGGCCGGCGACGTGCGCGCTGGCGTGGCTGGGCATCCCGCGGCGGTGTTCGGCGAGCATGCCGATGGCCGAGCAGATCTGACCCGGGGTGCAGTAGCCGCACTGGACGCCGTCGTGCCGCACGAAGGCGTCCTGCAGCGGGTGCGGCCGCTCCGCGCCGGCGACACCCTCGATCGTGGTGACGTCGCGGCCCTCGTGCTGCACGGCCAGCGACAGGCAGGAGACGATCCGCTCCCCGTCGACCAGCACCGTGCAGGCGCCGCAGGCGCCCTGGTTGCAGCCCTTCTTGGTGCCGGTCAGGCCGAGCTGCTCGCGCAGCGCGTCGAGCAGGCTCACCCGGGGTTCGACGCGGAGCTCGGTGGGCGTGCCGTTGATCCGGAGCGCGACGCTCCGCGTGGTGGAGGTGGGGTGCACCGGCGCCTCTCGGAAGGAAGGTTTATCAGACCAGTGGTCTCTTGATACCAGACCGCCGGTCTGTACGTACGACGAACGTCAGCGGGTCGCGGCGACGAGCCGCTCGACGCTGTCCAGGATCAGGTCGAGCGCGAAGTCGAGATCGCGCTCGGCGTCCAGGCTCTGCTCGAAGCCGCCCCCCTCCCAGGTGGCCAGCATCGTGGGGAAGCGGGCCGGGTCGAAGTAGGTGTCCCAGAAGCTGGCCCGCGCCGCCCAGTAGTCGTCCACGCTCTCGCCGGTGCGCAGCACCTCGGCCCGATCGGCCACCTCGCCCCGGGCCATGCCGAAGATGTAGGACTCCAGCAGGGAGGCGACCCGCACGCGGGCGTCCGGACCGAGCCCCGCCTCGGCCCCGATCCGCAGCATGTCCTCGTTCACGTCGAGCACGTGCGGCCCCAACGGCAGCCGCCACAGGTTCGAGTGCAGCAGCCACGGGTGGCGGCGGTACATGCCCAGCGCTTCCCGCGCGTGCTGCTCGTAGCGCTGCCGCCAGCCCAGCCTGGCCGCGGGCAGGGCGCGCTCCCCATAGGCCCAGTCGATCATCAGCTCGAACAGCTCCGCCTTTCCGGGCACGTAGGTGTAGAGCGTCATCGCGCCGACGCCGAGCCGCTTGGCCAGCCCGCGCATGGACAGTGCCTCGAAGCCGTCGGCGTCGGCCAACGCGACGCCGGCCCGGACCACCTGCTCCAGCGACAGCCGCTGCCGGGGTCCGCGGGCGCCCGCGGCAGGTGGATCCCACAGCAGCCCGATGACCCGCCGGCCCTGCGCGGCCCCGTCCGCGTCGGCGTCCTCGCCCGCATCGGCAGGGACAGCGCCGCTGGGCCGATCGCCCGGAGCCCGACCCTCGCCCGTCGCCGCCATGTCCGCACCCTTCCACCCGTGTCCGCACCATTCCGAGCGCACCCCGCAGCGAACTCGGTACGGCGTACGCTAAACTGGGTGACGAACTCGGTACATCGTACGACTCAGCGGCTCGCCCAGCCGAGGAAGGGGCTCCGTGATCCACACCGAAGCGCTCCGGAGGTCGTTCGGCTCCGGCGCCCAGCTCGTCGAGGCGGTGCGCGGGATCGACCTCGACGTCGAGGAGGGCGAGCTGGTCGCCCTGCTCGGGCCGAACGGCGCCGGCAAGTCGACCACGCTGCGCATGCTGACCAGCCTGCTGCCGCCGACGTCGGGCACCGCCCGGGTCGCCGGGGTGGACGTCCGCGCCGAGCCGGCCGAGGTGCGCAGGCGGATCGGCTACATCGGGCAGAAGGACGGCGCCGGGCACAACTACCGGGTCCGGGACGAGGTGCGGATGCAGGGCCGCTTCTACGGGCTGGACCGCCGGACCGCGGCCGCCCGCGGCGAGCGGCTGCTGGCCGACCTGGATCTGGCCGGACTGGCGAGGCGCAAGGTCAGCACGCTCTCCGGCGGGCAGCGGCGCCGGCTGGACATCGCACTGGGCCTGATCCACGCGCCCGGCCTGTTGTTCCTGGACGAGCCGTCGACCGGCATGGACCCGCAGAACCGGGCGAACCTGTGGGAGCACATCGCCCGGCTGCGCCGCGAGCGCGGCACCACGATCGTGCTGACCACCCACTACCTCGAGGAAGCGGACGCGGAGGCCGAGCGCGTGATCATCATTGATCACGGCCGGATCATCGCCGACGACACCCCGGCGGCACTCAAGGCCAACCTGGCCGGTGACCGCATCACGCTCACCGTGCCAGCTTCGGATGTCGCGCCCACCCGCGCGGTGGCCGAGCGCGTGGGCTCCGAGCTGCGCCAGCACCCGCACGGCGGGGACGTCGAGCTCTCGTTCCGGGTCCAGGCCGGGCCGGCCCGGCTGCCGGCGGTGCTCGGCGACCTGGCCGCCACGGGCGTCGAGGTCCGCGCGGCCACGCTGCGACAACCCACCCTGGACGACGTCTTCCTCAGCCTCACCGGTCGCAGCCTGCGCGAAGGAGCCGATGCCCGATGACCGCCGTCAGCACCGCCGCGCCCCCGACGGCCCGGCCCGGAAGCCTGCTGTCCGACATCGCCGCGGTGTGGACCCGGGAGACGATGACGATCGTCCGGGACCCGTTCTCGTTGGTCTTCTCGCTGCTGCAGCCGCTGGTCTTCCTCGCCCTGTTCGCCCCGCTGCTGTCCGGGGTGGCCGGCGCCGGCCTCGCCGGGGGCAGCACCCTGCAGTGGTTCCTGCCCGGCGTCGTCGTCATGATCACGATGTTCGGCACGTCGATGACCGGGTCGAACCTGCAGTTCGAGATCATGACGGGGGCGTTCGAGCGGATCCTGGCCACGCCGCTCTCCCGGGCCGCCCTGATGGTCGGGCGGGCGCTGAAGGAGCTGACGCCACTGGTGGTGCAGGCCGCGGTCATCGTGCTGGTGGCCTGGCCGTTCGGGTTCCGGCTGTACCCGGCGCACATCGCGCTCGGGCTGGTCGTCCTGGGCGTGTTCGGGGTCGGCATCGGGGCGCTGTCCTACGCGCTGGCCATCGCGGCCCGGAAATCGGAGTGGATCTTCTGGGCGGTGCAGCAGACGTTGCTGTTCCCGCTGCTCATCCTGTCCGGGATGATGCTGCCGCTGGAGAACGGGCCGGCCTGGATGCAGCTGGCGTCCCGGCTCAACCCGCTGACCTACGTCGTCGAGGCCGAGCGTGCCCTCTTCGCCGGCACCTTCGCCGATCCCGCCATCCTGTACGGCGCCCTCGCCGCCGCCCTGACCTGTGCCGTCGGCCTCGGGGTCGGGGTGCGGGCGATCCGCGGCAGCACGTTGTGAACCTCTCGTTGTGAACCTCGAAGGAGAGCAGACATGAACGCACGCCGGGTCGGTACGCCGCCGCGCTGGCTGAAGCCGATGAACCGCGTCCTGGTCACGGTGCAGCGGCTGGGGCTGGGCATGAAGGAACTGCCGGTGCTGACGCTGCCCGGGCGCCGCAGCGGCCAACCCCGGCGCACCCCGCTGACCATCCTGGACCTCGACGGACAGCGTTACGTGCTGCAGGGCTACGCCCGCACCGACTGGGTGGCCAACCTGCGGGCCGCCGGCCACGTGGGCACGCTCAGCGTCGGCCGGCGCACCGAACAGGTGCGGCTGGTCGAGCTGGACGGCGCCGCGGCCGAGCCGGTGCTGCGGGCCTGGCCGGTGCGCGTACCGCAGGGGGCGAAGGTCATGAAGGACGCCGGCGTGGTCGACGAGATCACCCCGGACGCGTTCGCGGCGCTCGCCGGGACCTGCGCGGTGTTCCGGGTGGACACCGCCTGAGCGGCCGTCGCGGCGCGTTGCACCGCCGCCGGCGGACCGCGTCGCCTGGGTAGGCTCATCCCCCTTCCGAGGGACGGGGTGATGGCGCGCGGCGCGGACGACCGGTCGGACGTCGCCACCCGACCGGTCACGCCCCGGCGTGCGGTCGCGTCGCGCTGGCCACTCGGCGTCGTACTGGTCGCCTACGCGGTGCTCGCGTTCGGCGTCACCTGGTCCTGGTGGACGCCGCTCGGGGGGCGCATCACCGCGATCAACGCCACCGACGCCACCCTGTTCTCCTGGCTGCTCGGCTGGACCCCGCACGCGCTGTCCTCCGGGCAGCTGCCGCTCTACAGCGACCGGCTGAACTTCCCCGCCGGCGTCAACCTGATGTGGAACAACGGCATGGTCCTGCCGGCGGTCGTGTTCGCCCCGGTCACCGCGCTGTTCGGTGGCCTGGGCACGGTGACGGTCCTGACCACGCTCGGGATGTTCGGCTCGGCCGCTTCCGCCTTCGGGTGCCTGCGCGCGCTGCCGATCCCGGGGCCACCGCTGCAGGTGCTGCCGGCGGCGCTCGGCGGTGCGCTCTTCGGCTTCTCCCCCGCCATGTCGGCGCAGGCCCTCGGGCACCCCAACCTGGTGTTCAACGTGCTGGTGCCGCCGCTGCTGCTGCTCTCGGCCCGGCTGATGACCGAGCCGGCGCCGACCCGGCGGACCGCGGTGCTGCTCGGGGTGACGGCCGGCGCCCAGGTCCTGATCGGTGAGGAGGTGCTGTTCCTGACCGGCATCGCGGTGGCGCTGCTGCTGGTGGTGCTGGCGGCGGCGCACCCGCGGGTGGCGCGGGAGCGGGCCAGGGTGTTCGGCGCCAGGGCGGGCCTCGCGCTGGGTGTCTTCCTGCTGGTGGCCGGGTTCCCGCTGGGGTACCAGCTGTTCGGGCCGCTGTCGCAGCAGGGCAGCCCGTTCGACACCGCCTACTACTCGGCCGACCTGATGGGCTTCGTGCTGCCCACCGAGCTGCAGGCCCTGACCACGCAGGGCGCCGTCCGACAGGCCCGGGGGTTCGCCGGCGGGGTGGAGGAGCACACCAACTACCTGGGCTGGCCGCTGCTGATCGCGGTCGTCGTCGCCATGGTGGAGTACCGGCGCCGGGCCGCGGTGTGGGTGCCGCTGCTGGTCGGGCTGCTCACCGCGGTGCTCGCGCTCGGCCCCCGGCTGACCGTGCTCACGGTGCGGACGGGCATCCCGCTGCCGTGGGCGCTGCTGCGCGGGCTGCCCGGTTTCGAGCACGTCATCGTCACCCGCTTCGCGCTGCTCACCGCAGCCCTGTTCGGCGCCGGGCTGGCGGTGGCCCTGGACAGCGCGCTGCGCGGGCGGCCCGCGGTGCGCACGGCCGGGCTGTTCGTCGCGGTCGGGGCGCTGCTGCCGCTGCTGCCGGCCCCGCTGCCGGGGGCACCGGCCCCGCGCGTCCCGGAGTTCTTCACCGCGCGCGCCGCCACCGAGCTGGCCTGCCCCGGAGGCAGCGCACTGGTGCTGCCCTTCCCGCGGACGCAGGTCGCCGAGCCGTTGCTCTGGCAGCAGGCGAGCGGGATGGCCTTCGCCATGCCCGGCGGGTACTTCATCGGCCCCGGCCCGAACGGCCGCGCCTACGTGCACGGCACGCCGACCCGCACCGGCCTGCTGTTCGCCGCGGTCGCCCGCGACGGCCGCCCGCGGCCGGTGACCCCGCAACTGCGCCAGTACTTCGCCGACGACCTGGCCCGGTGGAACGTGTGCGCCGCGGTGCTCGGACCGGGCCCGAACCGGGACGCGCTGCGCGCCCAGGCCACCGCGTTGATCGGGCGGGAGCCGGAGGCGGTGGACGGGGTGTTCCTGTGGCGCGACCTGGCCGCCGGTTGACCGGTCGGCCCCGCGCCGGGCCGCAGCTGGTCCCCGATCTCGTCCGCGGCCGCCACTCGTGGCTGTATTTCGGCGCCACCGATGTCGATCGTGACGTACCCGCGCTCGTGAGCCGCTACCTTTCCATGTCGTGGTCCTCGACCGAGCCCGTCGGGTTCGAACCGCATACCGCTCTCAGCGTTGGAGGAGTCTCGTGCCCTGGCCCCGATCGTCAACCGCACTCGCCGCCGGTTGCCTGTCCCTGCTGCTGGCCACGGCCGCCTGCGGCGCGCCGTCCGCTCCGCCGGCGGCCCCGCCCGCCCCGGCCGGCAGCGACGCCGCCGCCGCCGCGACCGCCACCTCCGCCGCGCAGCTGGGCGGCATGGACAAGCTGGTGGAGGCAGCCAAGCAGGAGGGCGCGCTGAACGTCATCGCGCTGCCCCCGGACTGGGCCAACTACGGCGAGATGATCGAGACCTTCCAGACGAAGTACGGCATCACCGTCAACTCCGCGCAGCCCGACGCGAACAGCCAGGACGAGATCAACGCGGCCAAGCAACTGGCCGGGCAGGACCGGGCGCCGGACGTGTTCGACCTCGGCGGCAACGTGGCGGTGGCCAACACCGACCTGTTCGCGCCGTACCAGGTCGAGGCGTTCGCCGACATCCCGGCCCAGTTCAAGGACCCCGAGGGGCGCTGGGTGAACGACTACACCGGCTACATGTCGATCGGCTACGACGCGGCCGCGGTCCCGGCCCCGACCACCGTCACCGACCTGCTCAAGCCGGAGTACCAGGGCAAGGTCGCGCTGAACGGCGACCCGACGCAGGCCTCGGCCGGCTTCCACGGGGTGATGATGGCCGCGCTGGCCAACGGCGGGTCGGCCGACGACATCGCGCCCGGGGTGGAGTTCTTCAAGCAGCTGAAGGCCTCGGGCAACCTGCTGCCGGTGGACCCGACCCCGGCGACCATCGCCTCCGGGCAGACCCCGGTCGTCATCGACTGGGACTACCTGAACGTCGCGCAGACCGCCGCGCTGGCCGGCAAGGTCGACTGGAAGGTGGCGGTCCCGCCGAACGCGGTGGTCGGCGCCTACTACGTGCAGGCGATCAACTCCGACGCCCCGCACCCGGCGGCCGCCCGGCTGTGGCAGGAGTTCCTGTTCTCCCCGGAGGGTCAGAACATCTGGCTGAAGGGCTTCGCGCGGCCCGTGCTGGCCGACAAGCTGAACGCCGACGGGACGATCGACTCCGAGGCCTTCGGCAAGCTGCCGCCGACCACCGGTGACCCGGTGGTGCTGACCCAGGACCAGCTGACGAAGCAGCAGGACTATCTCAAGGCGAACTGGGCGGCCGCGGTCGGCTGAGGGCACGGCTCGTGACCGACGTGGTGACCCCGACGCCGACCCCGGCGTCGGGCCCGGCGAGGGCGGCAGCGGGTGGGTCCGGTGGCCGGCGGCTGGCCCGGGCCGTGCCCTACCTGGGTGTGGTCCCCTTCCTGGGCTACGTCACGCTGTTCCTGCTGTGGCCGACCTACATCGTCGTGACCGGCGCGTTCCAGGACGATGCCGGGGCCCCGACCACGCGCAACGTGGCGGCGGTGCTCAGCGGCGGCGAGTACGTGGACGCGTTCGTCCGCTCGATCCTGCTGTCGGTGGCGACGGCGCTGGCCGGCGCGGTGCTGGGCGCGCTGCTGGCCTGGGCGGTGGCCGAGGGCCGGCCGGACGGGTTGCTGCACCGGGTGGTGATCGCCGCGGCCGGGGTGCTGGCCCAGTTCGGCGGCGTGATGCTGGCCTTCGCGTTCCTGGCCACCTTCGGGTTCAACGGGGTGGTGACGCTGTTCCTGGCCGACCGGCTCGGCGTCGACCTGCTCGCCGGCGGCAGTTGGCTGTACGGGCTGACCGGCCTGGTCGTCGTCTACACCTACTTCCAGATCCCGCTGATGCTGATCGTCTTCCTGCCGGCGATCAACGGGCTGCGGCCGCAGTGGCAGGAGGCCTCGGCCGGCCTGGGCGGCACCGGCCGGGCCTACTGGCGGTACGTCGGGGGGCCCATCCTGGCGCCCAGCTTCGCCGGCGCCACGCTGCTGCTGTTCGCCAACGCGTTCTCCGCGTACGCGACCGCGGCCGCGCTGGTCAGCCAGGGCAGCCCGATCGTGCCGCTGCAGATCCGCTCCGCGCTGACCAGCGAGGTGCTGCTCGGGCAGGCCAACGTGGGCAAGGCGCTGGCCCTCGGCATGATCATCGTGATCGCCCTGGTCATGACGGCCTACGCGCTGCTGCAACGGCGCACCGCGCGGTGGCTGCGATGAGGGATTGCGATGAGGGGGCTGTGATGAGGGGGGTGCGATGACCGGCCGGCGGCTGCTGCGGGTGGCCGTGCTCGTCGTCACCGGCGTGTACCTGCTGCTGCCGCTGGTGGCCATGCTCGACTTCTCCACCCAGGCCGGGGGCGGGCGACGATCGCTGGAGGCGTGGCGCGACATCGGCTCCAGCCGGGACCTGCTCGGCGCGATCTCGGTGTCGCTGCAGCTCGCGGTGCTCACCGTGCTGGGCACGCTGGTGCTGCTGGTGCCCACGGTGGTCTGGGTGCACCTGCGGGTGCCCCGGATGCGGCGCACGGTGGAGTTCCTGTGCCTGCTGCCGCTGACCATCCCGGCGATCGTGCTGGTCGTCGGGCTGGCCCCGATCTACGCCTGGGTGAGCTACCTGCTCGGCAACTCCCCGCTCACGCTGACCTTCGCGTTCGTGGTGCTCGCGCTGCCGTTCGCCTACCGGGCCATCGACGCCGGGCTGGGCGCGATCGACATCGTCACGCTGGCCGAGGCGGCGCGCAGCCTCGGTTCGTCGTGGACCGGGGTACTGCTGCGGATCGTGGTACCCAACATCCGCGGCGCCATCATGTCCGCCGCGGTGATCACGGTCGCGCTGGTGCTCGGCGAGTTCACCATCTCCTCGCTGCTGAACTACAACACCCTGCAGGTGGTGATCAACCTGCTGGGCAAGCGCAACGCCGAGCTGTCGGTCGCGGTATCGCTGGCCGCACTGGTGTTCGCGTTCGTGCTGCTGTTCGTGCTGGCCGGCGTCGGGTCCCGACGGGACCGGTCGCGGCCCAGTGCGATCGAGAAGGGAATCGCCGGATGAGCGCCGAGGCCGCCTCCGACACCACCCGCGGCGGCGTGCAGGTCCGCCTGGAGGACATGTGCCGTAGCTTCGGCCCGGTCCGCGCGCTCGACGGGCTGTCGCTGGAGATCGCGCCCGGCGAGCTGGTCGCGCTGCTCGGTCCGTCCGGCTGCGGCAAGACCACCGCGCTGCGCGCCCTGGCCGGGCTGGACCAGCTGGACTCGGGCCGCATCGTGGTCGGCGGCGCGGACATCACCACGGTCAGCGCGAACCGCCGGGACATGGGCATGGTGTTCCAGGCCTACAGCCTGTTCCCGAACATGACTGCGCGTGACAACGTGGGCTACGGGCTGCTGATGCGCCGGGTGGCCACCGCGGAGCGGCGCCGCGCCGCCGACGAGCTGCTCGAGCTGGTCGGGCTGGGTACCCAGGCCGACCGCTACCCGCACCAGCTGTCCGGCGGCCAGCAGCAGCGGGTCGCGCTGGCCCGGGCGCTGGCGATCAAGCCGAAGGTGCTGCTGCTGGACGAGCCGCTGTCCGCGCTGGACGCCAAGGTGCGCGTGCAGCTGCGGGACGAGATCCGGCGCATCCAGCTGGAGTTCGGCACCACCACCCTGTTCGTCACCCACGACCAGGAGGAGGCGCTGGCGCTGGCCGACCGGGTCGGTGTGATGCGCGCGGGCCGGCTGGAACAGCTCACCTCCCCCACCGAGCTCTACGCCCGGCCGCGGACCGCGTTCGTCGCGGAGTTCGTCGGGTTGACCAACCGGATCGCCGGCACCGCGGAGTCGGAGTCGGTGCAGGTGCTGGGCACGAGGGTGCCGCTGCTGCCGGGATCGGCGCAAACCGGGCCGGTGACCGCGCTGGTCCGTCCCGAGTCGGTGCGCATCGCCGCCGATCCGAACGGCGACGCGCACGTGCTGGCCACCGGCTTCCTCGGGGCCCTGTGCCGGGTGCAGGTACAGCTGGCCGGGGGCGACGTCGTGCTGGCTCAGGTCAGCGCCGCCGACGCGACCGACCTGGCCCCGGGCCGCCCGGTGCGGGTCGAGGTGGCGCCGACGCCGGTGTTCGCCACCCCGGCCTGAGCCGTTCCCCCACTCGGGGCGCTTCCGGGGCACCCCCGATCGGCCGCGGCTCGCGACCACCGCTCAGAACGGCCAGCCCAGCACCGGCAGCCCGATCGCGGCGTCCACCGCGATCGCGGCGAACAGCACGCACAGGTAGATGTTCGACAGGTGGAACAACCGCATCGGCACCACCTCGCGGCCGGCCCCGACCCCGGCCAGCAGCCGGTGCGCCTGCAGCACGAACCAGCTCCCGCCGAGCACCGCCACCACGGCGTACACCCAGGAGGTCGTCGGTAGCAGCAGCAGCGTCCAGGCCGCCATCACCCACGAGTAGCCGACGATCCGGCGCGCCACCTGGACCGGAGTCGCCACCACCGGCAGCATCGGGACCCCGGCCGCGGCGTAGTCCTCGCGGTAGCGCATGGCCAGCGCCCAGAAGTGCGGCGGCGTCCAGAAGAAGATCACTCCGAACATCACCAGCGCCGGCCAGCCGACGCTGCCGGTGACCGCGGCCCATCCGATGACCACCGGCATGCACCCGGCGGCGCCGCCCCAGACGATGTTCTGCGAGGTCCGGCGCTTCAGCAGCAGCGTGTAGACCAGCACGTAGAACGCGATCGCGGTCACCGACAGGCCCGCGGCCAGCCAGTTCGTGGTCAGGCCCAGCCACACCGAGCTGAGCGCGCCCAGGACCAGCCCGAAGATCAGCGCGTGCCCGCGCGGGACCTCGCCCCTGGCCAGCGGGCGCCGGGCGGTCCGCTTCATCTTGACGTCGATGTCCGCGTCGACCACGCAGTTGAGCGCGTGCGCGCTGGCCGCGGCCATCGCGCCGCCGACCAGCGTGGCCAGGATCAGGCCGACCGGCGGGATGCCCCGGGCGGCCAGGAACATGGCCGGCACGGTGACCACGAGCAGCTGCTCGATGATCCGGGTCTTGGTGAGCCCGAGGTAGGCCCGCAGCGTTGCGCGTACGCCGCGCCACCCTGATCGCGGGCGCCGGGCAGGTGGTACCCGCGCCGGTCCCGGTGGGGACACGGGCACGCTCACCGGCGACCTCCTCGTGGCGGGATTCGTAGGGCGACAGATCGGGTGTTTCTACGGCTTGTCGATCCTAACCGGGGGCATGCCGTTGTGGCGTCCCGGGTAACCGACCCGGAACGGGTTGCTCAGGAGATCACACCCGTTCACTCGACGTGGCTAGGCTGGCCGTGCAGAGCCGGCGACGTCGTGGCACCTCGTCCACCGACCGCCGTGACGACTCGCGAGCAGCGGGACCACCGATAACCAGGGAGAGCTGTGGCCGACATCGACATCGAGGCCCTCACCAGAGCCGATGTCCCCGATGACTGGACCGATCTGGACCGCCGCGCCGTGGACACCGTTCGGGTGCTGGCCGCGGACGCCGTGCAGAAGGTCGGCAACGGACATCCCGGCACCGCGATGAGCCTGGCGCCGCTGGCGTACACGCTGTTCCAGCGGGTCATGCGGCACGACCCGAACGACGCGGACTGGATCGGACGGGACCGGTTCGTGCTGTCCGCCGGGCACTCCAGCCTGACGCTCTACATCCAGCTGTACCTGGCCGGCTACGGGTTGCAGCTGGACGACCTCAAGGCGCTGCGCACCTGGGGCTCCAAGACCCCCGGGCACCCGGAGCACCGGCACACCCCCGGCGTCGAGATCACCACCGGCCCGCTGGGCCAGGGCCTGGCCGCTGCGGTCGGGATGGCCATCGGCGCCCGCCGTGAGCGCGGCCTGTTCGACCCGGACGCCGCAACCGGCGAGAGCCCGTTCGACCACCAGATCTACGTCATCGCCTCGGACGGCGACATCGAGGAGGGCGTCACGTCCGAAGCCTCGTCGCTGGCCGGCACCCAGCAGCTGGGCAACCTCACGGTGATCTACGACGACAACCAGATCTCCATCGAGGACGACACCACGATCGCGCTGAGCGAGGACACGGCGAAGCGCTACGAGGCCTACGGCTGGCACGTGCAGGTCGTCGAGGGCGGGGAGAACGTCACCGGCATCCTGGCCGCGCTGGAGAAGGCCAGGGCCGAGACGCAGCGCCCGTCGTTCATCCTGCTCCGCACCGTCATCGGCTTCCCGGCGCCGAACAAGATGAACACCGGCAAGGCGCACGGCTCGGCGCTGGGCGCCGACGAGGTGGCCGAGGTCAAGAAGATCCTCGGCTTCGACCCGGAGCAGACCTTCGAGGTCGACGACGCGGTGCTCGCGCACGCCCGGAAGGTGGTCGACCGCGGTCAGGAGGCACACCGGGCCTGGACCGAGGTCTACGACGACTGGGCGGCCCGGGAGCCGGAGCGCAAGGAGCTGCTGGAGCGGATGCTCGGCCGGGAGCTCCCGGTCGGCTGGGAGAAGGCGCTGCCGAGCTGGGAGGTCGGCGGCAAGGCGGTGGCCACCCGCAAGGCGTCCGGCGAGATCCTCAAGGCGCTGGCCGACGTGCTGCCCGAGCTGTGGGGCGGCTCGGCCGACCTGGCCGAGAGCAACAACACCACCATGGAGGGCGCAGACTCCTTCGGGCCGCCGTCCACCGCCACCAAGATGTGGAAGGCCCAGCCGTACGGCCGCACCCTGCACTTCGGGGTCCGCGAGCACGCCATGGGCTCGATCCTCAACGGCATCGCGCTGCACGGCCCGACCCGCCCCTACGGCGGCACCTTCCTGATCTTCTCCGACTACATGCGCCCCGCGGTGCGGTTGGCCGCGCTGATGAAGTCCTCGGTCGTCTACGTCTGGACGCACGACTCGATCGGCCTCGGCGAGGACGGGCCCACCCACCAGCCGATCGAGCACCTGGCCGCGCTGCGCGCCATCCCCGGGCTGGCCGTGCTCCGCCCCGGTGACGCCAACGAGACCGCGTACGCCTGGCGGGCCGCGCTGGAGCGCCCGGAGGGCCCGAAGGGCCTGGCGTTGACCCGGCAGGACCTGCCCATCCTGGAGGGCACCTCGGCCGAGGGCGTGGCCAAGGGCGGGTACGTGCTGGCCGACGCCTCGTCCGGCGAGCCGCAGCTGATCCTGATGGCCACCGGCTCGGAGCTGCAGATCGCGGTGGAGGCCCGCGAGCAGCTGGAGGCCGACGGAGTACCGACCCGCGTGGTGTCGTTGCCGTGCGTCGAGTGGTTCGACGCGCAGGACGAGGCCTACCGGGAGTCGGTGCTGCCGGCCGCGGTGAAGGCCCGGGTCAGCGTGGAGGCCGGCATCGCCATGCCGTGGCATCGCTTCACCGGCGATGCCGGCGAGAACGTGTCCATCGAGCACTTCGGGGCCAGCGCGGACTACAAGACGCTGTTCCGCGAGTTCGGTTTCACCACGGAGAATGTGGTGGCCGCGGCGCGCCGCAGCCTGGCCAACGTCTGAGCAGCACACTACTGAGGAGAAACGATGAGCAACGAGAGGCTCGACGCCCTGGCCGCAGCCGGCGTGTCCATCTGGCTCGACGACCTGTCACGGGAGCGGCTGCGTAGTGGCAACCTGCAGAGCCTGATCACCGACTCGAACGTGGTCGGGGTGACCACCAACCCGACGATCTTCGCCTCGGCGCTGGCCAACGGCGAGGCCTACGACCAGCAGGTCCGGGAGCTGGCCCAGCGCGGCGCGTCGGTCGAGGACGCGGTGCGCGAGATCACCGTGGCCGACGTGCAGCAGGCCTGCGACGTGTTCTCCGGCACCTGGGAGACGACCCGCGGCGTCGACGGCCGGGTCTCGCTCGAGGTCGACCCCGGCCTGGCCCGGGACACCTCCGGCACCGTCGCCCAGGCGCTGGACCTGTGGAAGGCCGTGGACCGGCCGAACCTTCTGGTCAAGATCCCGGCTACCGAGGCCGGCCTGCCGGCGATCACCCAGGCGCTGTCCGAGGGTGTCTCGGTGAACGTGACTCTGATCTTCTCCGTGGAGCGCTACCGCACGGTGATGGGGGCTTACCTGGACGGCCTCGAGCAGGCCGCGGCCAACGGGCACCAGTTGGCCGGGATCGCCTCGGTGGCCAGCTTCTTCGTGTCCCGGGTGGACAGTGAGATCGACAAGCGGTTGGAGAAGATCGGCACCGACGAGGCGCTGGGGCTGCGCGGGCAGGCCGGCATCGCCAACTCGCGGCTGGCCTACGCCGCCTTCCAGGAGGTGTTCTCCGGCGAGCGGTGGGACGCGCTGGCCGCGAAGGGCGCCCATGCCCAGCGGCCGCTGTGGGCATCCACCGGGGTGAAGAACCCGGAGTACTCCGACACCATGTACGTCACCGAGCTGGTGGTTGCCGACACCGTGAACACGATGCCGGAGAAGACGCTGCAGGCCTTCGCCGACCACGGTGAGGTCCAGGGTGACCGGGTCACCGGAACCGCCACGCAGGCCCAGGAGGTGTTCGACGCGCTGGAGCGCCTCGGGATCGACCTGACCGACGTGTTCCTGGTGCTGGAGGACGAGGGCGTCGACAAGTTCGAGAAGTCCTGGGCCGAGCTGGGCGAGACCGTCCAGGGACAGCTGGACGCCGCGAAGTAGGACGTGGACGTGCGCAGCCGTGCTGGAGCACGGCTGCGCACCGATGGCGGGGTCGATCTGCCACGATCAGCGGCGACGGCCCGCAGGGAAACGTGCCCGGACGACGAGGAGAGCCGATGACGGGCGGTAGGAGCGGCGGGATGGACTGGGTCAATCCGCTGCGCGATCCCCGGGACAAGCGGTTGCCCCGGATCGCCGGTCCGTGCGGACTGGTGATCTTCGGCGTCACCGGGGACCTGTCCCGGAAGAAGCTGATGCCGGCCATCTACGACCTGGCCAACCGCGGGCTGCTGCCGCCGGGCTTCGCGCTCACCGGGTTCGCTCGTCGGGAGTGGTCCCGGGAGGACTTCGGGCAGGTCGTCTACGAGGCGGTCAGGGAACACGCCCGGACCCCGTTCCGGCAGACCGTGTGGGACCGCCTGGCCGAGGGGTTCCGGTTCGTGCAGGGCGCCTTCGACGACGACGACGCGTTCGACCGGCTCGAGAACACCGTGCGTGACCTGGACCGGGTCCGTGGCACCGGCGGCAACCACGCCTTCTACCTGTCCATCCCGCCCAACGCGTTCCCGGTGGTGCTCAAGCAGCTCGCCCGCTCCGGGCTCTCGGCCCAGGACGGCGACCAGTGGCGCCGGGTGGTGATCGAGAAGCCGTTCGGGCACGACCTGAAATCGGCCATCGAGCTCAACGGGATCGTCAACGACGTCTTCCCCGAGGACTCGGTGTTCCGCATCGACCACTACCTGGGCAAGGAAACCGTCCAGAACGTGCTGGCCATGCGGTTCGCCAACCAGCTGTTCGAGCCCATCTGGAACGCGCACTACATCGACCAGGTGCAGATCACCATGGCCGAGGACATCGGGCTGGGCGGGCGGGCCGGCTACTACGATGGCATCGGCGCCGCCCGGGACGTGATCCAGAACCACCTGCTGCAGCTGCTCGCGTTCACCGCGATGGAGGAGCCGACCTCGTTCTCCTCCCACGAGCTGCGCGCCGAGAAGATCAAGATTCTGAACGCGACCCGGTTGGTCGGGCCGCTCGCCGAGACCACCGCGCACGGGCAGTACACCGGCGGCTGGCAGGGCGGCGAGCAGGTCCGGGGGCTCAAGGAGGAGGAGGGTTTCGACCCCAACTCCCGCACCGAGACCTACGCGGCGATCACCTGCGAGGTCGAGACGCGGCGGTGGGCCGGGGTTCCGTTCTACCTGCGCACCGGCAAGCGGCTCGGCCGCCGGGTCACCGAGATCGCGGTGATCTTCAAGCGGGCCCCGCACCTGCCGTTCGACTCGACGATGACCGAGGAGCTCGGCCAGAACGCCTTCGTCATCCGGGTGCAGCCGGACGAGGGCGTGACCATGCGGTTCGGCTCGAAGGTGCCGGGCAGCCAGATGGAGGTCCGGGACGTCACCATGGACTTCGGCTACGGCACCTCCTTCACCGAGGCCTCCCCGGAGGCCTACGAGCGGCTGATCCTGGACGTGTTGCTGGGTGAGCCGTCGCTGTTCCCGGTGAACGAGGAGGTCGAGCGGTCGTGGGAGATCCTCGACCCGGTGATCGACCACTGGCACGCGAAGGACTCCGGGCCCGACCCGTACCCGGCCGGCAGCTGGGGCCCGGAGTCGGCGCGCGCGATGCTGGCCCGCACCGGCCGGGTCTGGCGCCGGCCGTGACCGGGAGACGCCCAGGACCGGGCCCCAACCAGGATCGGACGACGTCATGATCGTTGACCTGCCGTCGAGCACGTCCTCGGCTGTGAACAAGAAGCTGGTCGAGCTGCGCGAGTCCGGTGGTGTGCTGGCCCAGGGCCGGGTGCTGACGCTAGTCATCGTGACCGACGACGGC